>PDSR01000031.1 GCA_002748575.1 Gammaproteobacteria bacterium | reverse complement strand
TTATCTCGCCTGGCCAAAACCCAGTTGAAGCAAAAATGGGGCACCATGCAAAAGGTGCTATCCAGTAAATCCCGTTTGCAGCAAATTGTGAATGATATTCTACTGGATATGGACACGAAACCACGCCTGATGGATGGTTACGGCAATGCCATGCTGGTCTGTTCGAGTGTTTATCAGGCGTGTAAGGCCTATGAGATGTTCAGCCAAACCGATTTGGCTGGCAAGGTTGCTATTGTTACCAGTTTTCAGCCGACTGCTGCGAGCATTAAGGGTGAAGAAACAGGTGAAGGCTTAACGGAAAAACTCTTTAAATACGACACTTATCGCAAAATGCTTGCGGACTACTTTGAGCAACCCGAAGACCAGGCCGCAAGCCGCATTGAAGAGTTTGAAAAAGAGGTTAAAAAGCAGTTTGTTAACGAACCAGGGCAAATGCGCCTGCTCATTGTTGTGGATAAGCTGCTAACCGGTTTTGATGCCCCTTCAGCCACGTATTTGTATATCGACAAGCAAATGGCGGATCACAACTTGTTTCAGGCCATTTGTCGCGTGAACCGTTTGGATGGAGATGACAAAGAATACGGTTATATCGTCGATTACAAAGATCTGTTTCGTTCACTCGATAAAGCCATTGCTGATTACACTCAAGGGGCGTTTGAGAGCTATGACAAGGAAGATGTTGCCGGATTGCTAAAAGACCGCCTGGAGCAAGCCAGGTTGGATTTGGACAATGCGTTGGAAATGGTGCGAGCCTTATGTGAGCCGGTAAAAGCCCCACGCAACACGGAAGACTACATTCATTATTTTTGTGGTGAGTCTGGTTCCCCTTTATCTAAAGAAGGGGGTCAGCTAGCTGAGAAAGAAGCGCTGCGTTTAGCCCTATATCAAAACGTTGCCAAACTGCTGCGTACGTTTGCCAATATCGCTAATGAGATGCTTGATGCAGGCTATTCCGCGCAAGATATAGACTCGGTTAGATCTGAAGTGGCGCATTTTGAAAAAGTTCGTGATGAAGTGAAACTGGCCAGCGGCGATTTGGTCGAGATGAAGCGCTTTGAGCCTGCTATGCGTCATTTGTTGGATATGTATATTCGTGCTGATGACAGCGAAGTACTGATGGATTTTGAAGAGCTGGGTTTGATCGAGCTTATCGTTGAAAAAGGTGCTGATGCGGTGAAAGCCTTGCCAGAGAGCATTCGTAAGAATCAGGAGACCACGGCTGAAACCATCGAAAATAACGTACGTAAAGCTATTGTTGATGAAAATCCGGTTAATCCCAAATACTACGAGCAAATGTCAGTGCTGTTGGATGAATTGATTGCACTTCGTCGTCAAAAAGCGATTGAGTATCAGGAGTATCTTGAGAAAATCCGCGAGCTATCTCGTAAAGTGATCCGCCCGACACAGGCGGCTTCCAGTTACCCGCCATCCATGGACACCAGCCCCAAACGTGCTTTTTATGATAACTTTGGAAAGAATGAACTGCTCGCCACAAAAATTGACGCGGCTATTCGTTATACAAAAAAAGCGGATTGGGTAGGTGATCGTTTTAAAGAGCGGGAAATCGCCAATGCTGTGCGAGAAGAAACGGCTGATTTTGACGTGGATATTCAGCAAGTCATGGAACTGGCCAAAGCGCAGAAAGAGTATTTATGAGTGGTGAAAAGTAGTGATGGCGATGATGGAAATGGGTTCAGTTGCGATACAGTTGCACCGAAAACCCATCAAAAACTTACATATCAGCGTGTTACCGCCAGATGGGCGTGTGCGAGTTTCTGCCCCAGTATACATGACAGAAACCGCTATCCGTATGGCAGTGATCAGTCGTATTCCCTGGATTAAAAAGCAGCAAAGTGGTTTCGCCAAGCAGCCCCGTCAGTCTGATCGGGAAATGGTCAGTGGTGAGTGTCATTATCTGTGGGGAAAACGCTACCGCCTTAATGTTGTTGAGCGTGTAGGCAAGCATGAAATCAAGCTGGGGCGTGGTTGGTTGCACTTATATGTAAATACCGCAACAACGCTTGAAAACAAGGCTTTGGTACTGAACGCGTATTACCGGGAAGTGCTTAAGACGCGAATCACTGAATTATTACCTGTTTGGGAGAGCAAAATAGGTGTTGCCACTGCTGACTGGGGAATTAAAAAAATGAAAACCAAATGGGGCAGCTGTAACACACAGGCGAAGCGCATTTGGCTAAATTTAGAGCTCGCGAAAAAGCCCCCAGAGTGTTTGGAATACATTTTGGTGCATGAATTGGTACATCTGCTTGAGCGTAATCATAATGAACGCTTTAAGGGGCATATGGACAAGCTGCTCCCCGATTGGCAGGAGCGACGAAGCTTGTTGAACCGAATGCCCTTGGCGCACAATAGTTGGGTTGATTAAGTCAGACTTTCTCCCAAAACCCCTACTCAATATTCTGAATCTGCTCACGCATTTGTTCGATCAGCACTTTTAGCTCCACCGCCACCTGGGTAGTGATCACATGAATCGACTTGGAACCCAGAGTGTTTGCTTCCCGGTTCAATTCCTGCATTAAAAAGTCCAGGCGGCGACCACTGGCACCCCCTTGCTTCAGGGTGCGGCGCACTTCTTCCACATGGGTGCTTAAGCGGTCGAGTTCTTCGTCGATGTCGGCTTTTTGGGCAATCAACACCATTTCCTGTTCCAGCCGGTCCTGATCCAGATTTACCTGCGCTTCCGCCAGCTTGCTGTTAATACGTTCCCGCTGGGCTTGCAGTATGTCGGGCAGGTTTTGTTTGGCAATGGCTACCTGCTCTAAAATACCGGCAAGGCGATCTTCCAGCAGTTTTTTCAGTTCGCCACCTTCCCGCTCGCGGTGGGCAATAAAATCGTTCAGGGTTTCATCCAGCAAATCCATGGCGGCCTGTTGCATGTGCGACAGATCGGTTTCTGGCGTTTCAATTACCCCTGGCCAGTTTAATAACGCAGTAGTGGAGAGCGAAGCACGGTCGCCGGTAAGATCCTGAATTTTATGGGCTGCCGATACCAGTTGATTAACATAGGCTTCGTTAACGGTGATGCTGGTGGGCACCGCTTTTTCGGTTTTTAGCTTCAAGGTACATTCAAGTTTGCCCCGGCTCAGTTTTTTACGCAGTTTTTCCCGTACCCGATTTTCCAGCTCCCTTAACTGCTCTGGCAGGCGTGGGGTGATTTCCAGGTAGCGGTGATTAACAGAGCGCAGTTCCCAGGAAAGGTTGCCCCAGGTTTCTTGCAGTTCTTTGCGGCTAAAGGCGGTCATGCTGCGGATCATAATTTAGATACCCTGAAAAGTTTTAAACTCGAATAAACCTAAGTGTACTGTGAAATTTGGCCTGTTGCGAAGGCCGCGAATGGAAATTGCGTGAAAGGAATATCGTTAAGCCCTCAATATTAAAGAATATTCTTGGTATACTCCGCTGCTCATATTATCTGTAGGGGAACATCTATAATGCGTCCAAGTGGAAGAGCACCTGATCAATTACGTGAAGTTAACATTACACGCCAATATACCTGTCATGCTGAAGGTTCGGTATTGGTGGAGTTTGGTAATACCAAGGTGATCTGTACCGCCAGTGTTAATGACGGTGTTCCCCGATTTTTAAAAGGTAGCGGTCAGGGCTGGGTGACAGCTGAATACGGCATGTTGCCCCGATCAACCGGTGATCGCATGGGGCGCGAAGCGGCCCGTGGCAAACAGGGTGGCCGCACGTTGGAAATTCAGCGTTTGATTGCCCGCTCTTTGCGTGCGGCGGTGGATTTGAAGCTGCTGGGTGAAAACACCATTTATGTGGATTGTGATGTGATTCAGGCCGACGGTGGCACCCGGACCGCATCCATTACCGGTGGCTGTGTGGCACTGGTCGATGCCCTTAGCTGGATGCTGGAGAAGGGTAAGATCAAACAGGATCCGCTACAGCGTTTGATTGCGGCGGTGTCTGTAGGTGTTTATAAAGGCACACCGGTGCTGGATCTGGACTACCCGGAAGATTCCAATGCCGAAACCGATATGAACGTGGTGATGACCCAACACGGTGGTTTTGTAGAGGCCCAGGGTACGGCTGAAGGTGAAGCGTTCAGCCGTCAGGATATGGATGCCATGCTGGATCTGGCCGAAAAAGGCATTAACGAAATTTTTGCCCTGCAACAACAAGTGTTGGGCTGGTAACCGGGTATGCAAGATTATCAAAAAGCCTTTATTGAGTTTGCCATTCAGCAGGATGTATTGCGCTTTGGTGAGTTTACTTTGAAATCTGGGCGCACCAGCCCGTATTTTTTCAATGCCGGTTTATTTCAAACCGGCGGTGCTCTGGGGCAGCTGGGCCGTTTTTACGGTGAAGCCATTGTTCAGTCCGGGGTAGAGTTTGATGTGCTGTTTGGCCCGGCTTACAAAGGTATTCCCATTGCCTCGGCCGCTGCCATTGCATTGGCTGATCAGCATGCTAAAGATATCCCCTGGTGCTTTAATCGTAAGGAAGCGAAAGATCATGGCGAAGGCGGTACGCTGGTGGGTGCGCCGCTTCAGGATCGGCAGGTACTGATTATTGATGATGTGATCACAGCGGGTACCGCTATTCGTGAAGTGATGCATATTCTGGAAAATGTGGGCGCTAAACCCGCTGGTGTGGTGGTTGCTCTGGATCGCCAGGAACGGGGTAAAGGTGATCAATCGGCCATTCAGGAAGTGGAGCAGGAATTTTCAATCCCTGTATTAAGCGTCATTAACCTGGCGCAACTAATTGACTATATTGCAGAAATCTCTAAAACTGATGCAAGCTGGCTGCCGCATTTGGAGCGTATCATGGCTTATCGTGTAGAGTTTGGTGTTTAACATAAAACTGGCAAGGTGGCTTCAGGTAGCTACACTAGAATGGTGGAAGTTTTGATTTTTATTTTTAATGGGCTAAATTCTTAATTGTTATGTTGATTCGAGCGTTTATTACAGCGATAGCTTGTTTGTTTGTGGTCAGCAGTTTTGCTGCAACCCGTTACTATCGCTATGTGGACGAAAACGGTATCAAGGTTATTCGTGACTCCGTGCCGGCTGAATTGGTGCATAAGGGTTACGATATTCTTGGCATGGACGGGCGCTTGCTTCGTACCGTGCCCCGAGCGCTTACCAAAGAAGAAATTGAAGCCATTGAGAGCAAAAAGCAATCGGGCAATGTGCAGGCTGAAAAAGCTGCAAAGCAGGCTCGGGCAGATAAAAAACTGCTGACAATATTCAGTAGTCCTGAAGATGCCGAGCGTGCCAGAGATCGAAAGCTTGAGGCACTGGATGTATTTATCAGTATTGATAAAGGTAATCTTGCTCGCTTAAAGGTGGAGCACGATGAAGCACAGCAGCAGGCTGCAGAGCCGGAACGCGCCGGGCAGGAGGTGTTTCCCTATCTGGTGGAAAAACTCGATCGCATTGAACGTCAGGTGCTTAGCCTTGAAGAAAATATTCGCACCAAAAACGAAGAAAAAGAACAGGTTCGCCAACAATATGCCAGAGATATTGAGCGTTTAAAGTTTTTGATACGTCAGCAGGCACCTGAAAACAACTGACTCAAGCGTTAGTCTCGATAAATATTGGCGGCAAGTAAGTGCCATTGCTGTTGCCAGCTATCAACGGGAGAGCGTTGAAAACCACTTCTTACAAACTGGCAGATTCTGCCTTCTGCTGTCGCTAATAACAGATTCGCAGTTTTGCCTGGGCTTAACAGGGTGCGTTTTCCTTCCCGCCATTCTGCTTCTTTTAATACCTGCTTGAGCTGGGTTTCCAGGCGATCAAATAATTGCGCCACTCTTAGCCTTAGTCGGTCAGTTTCGCCGGTAATGGCATCTCCGGTAAGGATGCGGGTAATACCGGGATTGTTTTCTGCAAAGCCCAGTAACAGGGTTAAAATCTGCTGGCACTGCATAAGTGCAGTGGGTTCTTCACTGGTGATTAAAGTAATACGGCTGAACAGTGAGTCTTCAATAAACTCAATCAAGCCTTCAAACATTTTGGCTTTACTGGGAAAGTGCCGGTATAAGGCAGCTTCAGATACCCCGACTTCTTTTGCTAAAGCGGCGGTGGTAATGCGCCCACCCGGGCTGGCCTCCAGCATGGCGGCCAGCGATTGTAGAATCTGGTCTTTGCGAGAAGCCCTGGTGTCTTTTGTCATAGGTTTTTAATCGTTTAGCTGTTCGCTGGTAATCAGGGTGCCAACACCTTTATCGGTAAATATTTCCAGCATCACGGCATGGGGAACCCGGCCATCAATAATATGGGCACTGGTGACACCGCCACGAACGGCTTCCAGAGCACAGCTTATTTTAGGTAACATACCACCGTAGATGGTGCCGTCTTCAATCAGTGCGTCTACCTGAGCAACGCCCAGCCCGGTAAGGGTATTGCCTTGTTTATCTTGTAAACCGGAAATGTTGGTTAATAAAATCAGCTTTTCGGCTTGCAGCACCTCTGCCACTTTGCCCGCCACAAGATCGGCATTGATATTGTAAGATGCGCCATCTTCGCCAACGCCAATCGGTGCAATCACGGGAATAAAATCACCGTTCACCAGCATATTAACCACTTGGGTATTAACGGTGTCTACTTCACCGACATGCCCGATATCAATGATTTCCTCGGCCTGCATTTCGGGAGAAGAGCGGGTCACTTTCAGTTTTTTAGCGGTAATTAACTGGCCGTCTTTACCTGTCAGGCCAACGGCACTGCCACCGTTCTGATTGATCAGGCTGACGATGTCTTTATTCACCAGGCCACCCAGTACCATTTGCACCACATCCATGGTTTCGCTGTCGGTAACGCGCATACCTTCAATAAACCGGCTTTCTTTGCCGATTTTTTCCAGCAGGCTGCCAATCTGCGGGCCACCCCCATGAACGATCACGGGATTAATGCCCACCAGTTTCATCATGACGATGTCGCGGGCGAAGCTGTTTTTAAGCTCTTCGTCTACCATGGCATTACCGCCATATTTGATCACGATGGTTTTTCCGGTAAAGCGTTGAATGTAGGGGAGTGCTTCCGATAGCACTTGAGCAATGTTGAGTGCCTGGTCTTTAGTTAGTGTCATTGGTCTTAACATGGTCTTTTTAAGGTGCAAAGGGCGTTACTGTGGTAACGCCCGTAAAAATACTTAAGTGAAAAAATAAGTCGATGACTTAAAAATCAACATTAATGGATGGGTCAACCGCCTGTATTTGCTGACGGAAGGTGTCTTTGATGCGTGCCAGGGCTTCTTCCGATTTGCCTTCAAACCGTACGGTCAGGTTTGGTGTTGTGTTGGAAGCACGAACCAAACCCCAGCCATCAGGGTAATCTACCCGAATACCATCCAGGGTCACCATATTACCATTACTGAACTGCCCCCGCTCTGATAAACGATCCATGATAGCAAACTTTTTATCTTCGCTGATGCTGATAGCAATTTCCGGGGTAGATAGTTTTTCTGGTAATTCGGCAAACACGCTTTCTACATCAACGGGTTCCATGGAAAGAATTTCTAATAAGCGAGAGGCACTGTATATAGCATCGTCAAACCCGTACCAGCGATCATTAAAGAAAATATGGCCACTCAGTTCACCGCCAACTACTGCGCCCGTTTCTGCCATTTTGGCCTTCATCAATGAATGGCCGGTAGCGCTCATGATTGCACGGCCACCTAAATCACTCACCAGTTCTGCCACATCACGACTGCACTTAACATCGTAGATGACATCGGAACCCGGGTTCCTCGATAGCAGGTCACGGGCATAGAGCATCAGCAGTCGGTCGGGCCAGATAATTTTGCCGCTGGCGGTAACAACACCAAGGCGGTCGCCGTCGCCATCAAAGGCAATGCCGATTTCAGCACCCTGCTCCTTAACGGCCTGTATCAGGTTGGTGAGATTTTCAGGTTTGCTGGGATCCGGGTGGTGGTTGGGGAAGTTGCCATCCACATCACCATAGAGTGTCGATACAGAGCAACCCAGGTTGTTAAGGATATCGGTGGCGAGCATGCCGGCAACGCCATTGCCGCAGTCAATGACAATATTCATGGGCTTGGCGAGTACCACATCGTTAAGAATGCGGTCGGTATACTCCTGCGTGATGTCGCGGGTTTCGTAGCTGCCCTGCCCCTGGTTAAATTGGCCTGCTTCAATCCGCTGGCGCAGTGCCTGAATGCGTTCGTTGGCCAGGGTTTCGCCGGCGATCACAATCTTAAAGCCGTTGTAGTTGGGCGGGTTATGGCTGCCAGTGACCATCACCCCGCTTTGGGTGTTCAGTGTATTGGTTGCAAAATACAGCACCGGTGTTGGCATCATGCCAAGATCAATCACATTAATACCGCTTGCGGTTAAGCCATTTGCCAGGGCTTCGGCTAGTGATGCGCTTGAAAGGCGACCATCGCGAGCAATCACGATGGCGGTTTGGCCTTTGGCGAGCGCTTCACTGCCAATAGCCAAGCCGATGCTCTGAGTAATATCGTCATTCAGGTTTTCGCCTGCAACGCCGCGAATATCGTAGGCTCTGAAGATTTCCTGCGGCACTTCTCGGGGGGTACTTATTGGTGCGGCTTCATTGCTGTCGGCCATATCCAGAATTTCAATATCCATCATCGCATCCGGGGTGTTATCAAAGCCCAGTGGATCAGCTAAAGGCTCCGAAGGCGTGTCACCATCAAGCAGGGTTGAATCATCTTCGTTAATATCAAAATCAAGTACATCATCTTTTTGATAGGTTGGATCGTAACTGCCTTCACTCGTTTGATGCTGGTTGTTAAGATCTTGCTGTTTAAGTGCCTGGTGGCGCAAAGTGGTATCGTATTCTTTGAACAGCCTTTCAATGGTCTGGCCCAGGGAATGGAAAATATCCAAAGTGAATGCGTTGGTGGTTTTTTCATGGGCGGTTAAAGCATTGAATTGGCTGGTCAGTAGCATAGCATTTTGCGATAAGGCCTTTTTAACCAACCAGAACGACAGCAGGCTAAATAAAAACGCTAATAGAATAGCGCCACCGCCAAGGCTAAATAAAATGGTACTGTTTTTCGCTGGAATGTTAATGTCCTTGCTGGGATAAAAGCGTGCCTGCCAGTGGCTGATTAGGCCACTCACCTGCTGAAATGGCTGTTGTTTGGCTGCGTTGTTTCCGGATGAATAAAAAACCAGCGCGTTGGCATTACCAAATTGTTGGGTAAACTCCAAAAATCCCCACTCAGCATTCACCGCAGGCAGATGATCGGTCAGCGCCATTAGGTCGAGCGATACATAAAGGGTGCCCGCAATTTTGTTGTCCAGTTTAATGGGTGCGGTGATCGATACATAATAAGAGTGTTTGTAGGGATAGACTTCCGGATAAGTAACCTCGTTTTTCTCGGCGCGGGTGATCATATCCAGCTGGGCGAAACTGATTGGCGGAATGGTACGATTATTTTTTCTGGATTTGCCCTTTAAGAAGATTTTTACAGTTGAAGCGCCCGGCAATTCAGATTTTAGCTGGGTTTCGATAGCCACTAGCGCCAGTTTGTCATTGGCGCTAAGAGCGGTTCTCATACGCCTGGTCGAGGCCATGTTAGTCAGCAGTTCCTGTAACTGAAGTGCCTGCGAGGAAATGCTGTTTAAGTATCCATGAGCCTGGGCTTTGGCGTAGTTAGCCTGGATTTGCTGGCCACCCTGATTCATAAGAATCAGGTACACACCGGCAAAACCAATACAAACGGCCAGAAAGCTTCCCAGTATGCTTGGCAAAAAAGGTATTAGCAGGGAACCTTTTTTGCCGGATGCGACCCGCTCTGTGCCCTTTTCAGGGGCTTTATTCTGTTGCTTTTTATTGTTGTCTTTGGCCATGCCTTAATCTCTTGGCAGTCTTGCTTGAACGTTAAAGGAACACTCGGAAATGATGGATTACCTGTAAGATTAGCAGGCTATTCAAAAGCGAGTGAACTCAGCTGCAGTTTATTGGCAATTAAATCGATAAGCTTCGATGCTATCTGGCTTTTACTTGCTCTTTCAAGGGTCTGTTCCTGATCTGCCCAGATAGCCGTAACAGCGTTTTCATCGCTGTTAAACCCAATAGCTGTCTGGCTGACATCGTTCGCCACAATCATATCTAAATTTTTGCGCTGTATTTTGCGGCGGGCATACTCCACCACCGATTCAGTTTCTGCGGCAAAGCCTACCACATAAGGCCGGGTTTTCTGTTGGGCAATGGTGGCCACAATATCGGGGTTTTCCACCAGTGTCAGGGTTACTGAATCCCCTTTCCCCTGTTTTTTTATTTTTTGAACCGCTTGATGTTCGGGGCGATAGTCGGCAACTGCTGCTGTGGCGATAAAAATATCCGCAGGCAGTGCATTTAACGAAGCTTCCAGCATATCCTGTGCGCTGATCACGGCTACCCGGCTGACACGATCCGGGCAGTTTAAATGTACCGGGCCGCTGATCAGGGTAACAGTGGCGCCCGCATCCCGGGCTGCCTCGGCCAGGGCATAGCCCATCTTGCCGGAACTGTGATTGCTGATAAAACGAACCGGGTCCAATGCTTCCCGGGTTGGCCCGGCGGTGATCACCACTTTTTTTCCTGTTAGTGCCCGGGTTTCAAATAAATCAGCGGTCTGTTGGACGATTTCCTCAGGTTCCAACATGCGGCCGGGGCCAATATCACCACAGGCCTGGGAACCATCAGCAGGGCCAAAAATGGGGACTTTCCGGGTTTGCAGTGTTTCGATGTTGCCGAGGTTGGCTGCCGAAGCCCACATGGCCTGATTCATGGCAGGCGCTATGGCTACCGGGCAGCGGGCAGCCAGGCACAGAGTGGAAAGCAGGTCGTTACCCTGCCCGTGTGTAAAACGGGCAATAAAATCGGCGCTGGCAGGCGCGATGACAATGGCATCACCCCAGCGGGCCAGTTCTATATGCCCCATGGCCGCTTCAGCATCAGTATCCAATAGATCCAGATGTACTGCATGGCCAGAAAGCGCCTGTAAAGTAAGGGGAGTAATAAATGCCTGGGCAGCGGATGTCATCACCACGCGCACCTCAGCGCCACAGTCCTGCAGGCGCCTTACCAGCTCTGCACTTTTGTAAGCAGCAATGCCGCCGGTGATGCCAACGATAATGCGTTTGTTTGCTAAACGTAGCATAAGTGATTGATACCAAAACTGATTCAATGAATACAGTGCAGAACTATAGGGGTTGTGGTCACGTTTTGGAAGTGCTTGCTTACTTTAAACCTGTCTATCTCTGATGTGCCCCGCTTTTTATAAGGAGAAACAACGTGGCGATTACTGATTGGCCTGAACAGGAGCGGCCCCGCGAGAAACTGCTGGCGCGAGGCCCCGCCAGCCTGAGTGACAGTGAACTGCTGGCTATTTTCTTACGTACCGGTGTGTCCGGCGCTTCTGCCGTTGATGTGTCGCGGCAGTTGTTGCAGCATTTTGGCTCTTTACGCGTGCTGCTGGATGCTTCATTAGACAAATATGATCATGTAAAGGGTGTCGGGCCGGCGAAATATGTGCTGTTGCAGGCAGCTTTAGAGGTGGGGCGGCGCTATTTACAGGAATCATTGGAAAAAGAACTTGTATTGACCAGCCCGCAGGATGCCAAGCGGTTTTTATTGGCAAAGATGCGGCATCATCCTCAAGAGGTGTTTTCCGGGCTGTTTCTTGATAGCCAGCACCGCCTGATTGCCTACGAGGAGTTGTTTTATGGCACCATTGACGGAGCTTCTGTGTATCCCCGCGAAGTCGTGCGTAAAGTGATCGATTTAAATGCTGCGGCGGTGATTTTTGCTCACAATCACCCTTCCGGGGTAGCGGAGCCCAGTCAGGCAGATATACAGATTACTGGCCGGCTGGTGGATGCGTTGTCGCTAGTCGATGCGCGGGTGCTGGATCATATGGTGGTTGGGGATACCGATGTGGTGTCTTTGGCGGAACGGGGTCTGATCTAAGGGAAATAGCGGCAATTATACGCCAACCCTTGTTTTTCGGCGGCTCTTTTGGTATAAAGCTCGCCCCTCGTCGGGTAAATCACCCAATGATTAAAGAATTCACCTGGGCCTTAAGCAGTCTTTGTTTCATACAGCCTTTGCTTCATAAACAAGGGTTTGCGTGGCCGGGTTATGTTGCCTTAATTGGAGAAACAAGATGGCTAAGGTTTGTCAGGTCACTGGTAAGCGCCCAGTAACCGGAAACAATGTATCTCACGCTCACAACAAAACCAGGCGCCGCTTCCTGCCTAACTTGCATTACCATAGATTTTGGGTTGAAAGTGAAAAGCGCTTCGTGAGACTTCGTGTATCATCAAAAGGTATGCGTATTATCGATAAGAAAGGTATCGATACTGTATTGTCCGAGCTTCGCGCTCGCGGTGAGAAAGTTTAAGGAGAGTAAGCTGTGAGAGATAAAATCAAATTAGTATCTTCAGCTGGTACAGGTTATTACTACACTACCACTAAAAACAAGCGCACCATGCCCGAGAAAATGGAGATCAAAAAGTTTGATCCCAAAGTTCGCAAGCATGTGATGTTTAAAGAAGCCAAAATCAAGTAATTCTGGCTGAAACAGCCATCGCCGTTGGTGTTTTTGGCTGAAGCAAATTGAAAGCCCGCATATTAAACGAATATGCGGGCTTTTTGCGTTGATTTAATAGCGAACAGATTATGCCAGAGTTACCCTATGCCAGAGTTGCCTGAGGTAGAAACCACCCGTCGTGGCATTGCCCCCCATGTGGAAGGCAGGCAAATTCGACATATCGAAGTGCGTAACCGGAACTTGCGCTGGCCGGTGCCGGTGGAAGCATTAACGGCGCTTGCCGGCTGCCAGATTAAGCGGGTGGATCGGCGGGGTAAATATTTACTGCTGGCTACCCATAAAGGTGTGATTATTATTCATCTGGGAATGTCTGGTGTGCTGCGTATGGCCCATGCCGATGAGCCGCCGATGGCCCATGATCATGTGGATCTGGTGTTAACCGATGGCATGATGCTGCGCTATACCGATCCGCGCCGCTTTGGTACTTGGCAATTTATCGACCAAAACCCTATGGAGCACCCGCTGCTTAAAACCTTGGGGCCGGAACCGCTGAGTGATGCTTTTAATGTGGATTATCTGTATCAGAAATCGCGAGGCCGCAAAGTGGCGGTGAAACAGTTTGTTATGAACAGCAAGGTGGTGGTCGGCGTTGGTAATATTTATGCCAATGAAGCTTTGTTCAAAGCGGGTATTAACCCGAAACGGATGGCCGGTAAAATATCCAGAGCACGCTATCAAAAGTTGGTGGTTGCCATTAAAGAAGTGTTGCAACATGCTATCGAGCAAGGAGGCACCACCCTTAAGGACTTTGTGGGTGGCGATGGTAAACCGGGTTATTTTAAACAGTCATTAAATGTTTATGGCCGTGGCGGTAAACCCTGTAAATTGTGTGGCAAATCCTTAGTGGAAATTCGAATGGGACAAAGAACTACCGTTTTCTGTAAATTCTGCCAGACTTAACCAAGGTCATCTTAAATAAACCTGTGAGGCAGATCACAGCCTGGTGTTTATTTGAGCTTTATTGTTACTGAATAGGTAATTCATTTAAATGCAAAGCTGCACTAAGCGCTGCCAGGGCTTATACTGAATTAGTGAAGAATATTGAGGAATTGATTATGGGTAGGTTAAAGCAATCTTTTCGTGCCAAAGTAATGGTGGTTATCATGGGCTTTATGATGGCATTACCAAGTGTCAGCTTTGCTCAAAATGTAACGCAACGCCCTACGGGACTGGAAATGACTGCTGATGTGGTATTGGTGCGGCCTTTAACATTTGTGGGCACGGTACTGGGTGCAGGTGTGTTTGTGGTGTCTTTGCCGTTTTCTGCGCTGGGTGGCAATGTGGGTGAGGCTGCTGACACCTTGGTAGTGACCCCGTTCAAAGCGACATTTGTACGTTGTTTGGGTTGCAGCCAGAGCAACGATACTAACTAAGTCATATCGTTACTCGTTTTTAGTCCCGTTACCCGCAACCTGTGCTAAACCGATATTTCTAGGGTCAGACGCTGCTGATACGTGGTGATTGGCGGTGTCCCACAAAATACCCTGCATATTGCCGTATTTGCGTTTGATCGGGTGTAGTTGATGGCCCAGCGCCGTTAACCCGGCCTGCGCCTGTTCACTGAAGGCATCTTCTTCGAAAAATAACCGATCCGGCAAATATTGATGATGGAATCTGGGCCTGGCGACCCAGGCTTCAGGCGGTTTGCCGTTGAGTGCTTCCAGCATGCCCAAAAACACCATGGTGATAATCCGGCTGCCGCCGGGGGTGCCAAGAATGGCAATTTGCTGTTTTCCCGGTTCACCAAATTCCATAAAACTGGGTGTCATGCTGGAAAGCGGGCGTTTCCCCGGCTCAATGGCGTTGGCGGCATTACCCACTAACCCGTAGGCGTTGGGGGAACCGG
The DNA here is from genome assembly GCA_002748575.1 of Gammaproteobacteria bacterium. Lineage (GTDB taxonomy): Bacteria > Pseudomonadota > Gammaproteobacteria > Pseudomonadales > Ketobacteraceae. The sequence continues at coordinate 13,160 of PDSR01000031.1, read as the reverse complement.
GTTTTGCAGAAAAATCGTCCATTTCGTTGTTTAATAAAACGCCGGTTTTGGCAACCGTAAAACCTGACCCGAACGACAGATTAATCGACAGGGTTGCAGATACATAATTACCGTATCGATCCAGCACCGATAAGTGCGTAGTGTTTGGCCCGGATGGTGGTGGTGCGGCTGGTGCAAGATCGCTGCTGGCAGTTGCGTGGGTGTGGCTTAAATTATCAATCAGGCTTTCGATATAGGTGGGATTTAACAGTTTTTCCACAGGCACCGGGTAAAAATCCGGATCACCCAGGTGTTCTGCCCGATCGCGGTAGGCGCGGCGCATTGCCTCTACGATTAAATGGGTTTGTTGTACCTCATTTAACGGGGTCAGATCCAAATGGCTGAGCATATTAAACATTTGCGCAATGGCAATACCACCGGATGATGGTGGTGGTGCTGAAATCAGCGTTACCGGCTGGTTATTGTAGGTAAAACGGGTACGAATCGGTTGCCGCTCCACAATGTTATAACCGGCAAGATCTTCCAGAGTCCAGATGCCGCCGTTAGCGGTAACGCCCGCCACCAGATCTTGTGCCACCTGCCCTTTGTAAAAACCGGCAAACCCCTGTTCAGCCAGAGCCGTTAAGGTATTCGCCAGATCAGTCTGCCGGATGATATCGCCCTGTTCAAGCTGGCCGCCGTTGGCGAAAATCTTCAGGCTTTCCGGGTAGCGTTGCAGAATAGCCAGCTTGCGTTGAACGCGATCTACATAGAGTTGGTCTGCCGGAAAACCGTGCTGAGCATATTCAATGGCCTGGGCTAATGACGCTTGCAGTGGCAGCTTGCCATAGTGTTGTGCCAAGTGGGTAAATGCGGCAGCCTGACCGGGAATGCCCGCTGCCAGTGGGGTATTGGTGGCCTTATCACGATCCACCTGGTTGGCATCGTTCAAATACAGGTCGCGGTGAGCTGCCATCGGGGCTTTTTCGCGGGCATCTATCATCACTTCTTTGCCATCGCTGGCGCGATGAATCAGCCAGAAACCGCCACCACCAATACCGGCACTATAGGGCTCGACCACCCCGAGTACCGCCGCCACTGCAATGGCTGCATCAAAGGCATTACCGCCGTTGGCAAGAATCTGCATGCCGGCCTGTGTGGCCAGTGGGTGGGCGCTGGCAATGGCATCTTGTGCGATAACGGGTGGGGTGGTTGTTTGCGCAGTTTCAGAGGCCTGCTGATCGCAACCGGCAACCAGCCAGGCGCAGAGAATAACGATCCAAAAAGGGCGGTAAGTCATGGTTGATACCTTTATTAGCCTGCTTGAGCGGATAATCGTTCAAACTTTTCCATTAGTTCTTCTTCGGATTCAATATGATCCGGGTCTAAAGGAATGCAATCCACAGGGCATACCTGTTGGCACTGGGGTTCGTCGTAGTGGCCTACGCATTCTGTGCATTTTTCGGGGTCAATTTCATAGATGTCGTCGCCCTGAAAAATCGCCTCGTTAGGGCATTCCGGCTCGCAGACATCACAATTAATGCACTCGTCGGTGATCAATAAGGCCATGCTAAATACTCCGCTCTACGCTGTTGCTCTCGGTGGCGGATTATACACGCTACTGCCAGATTCGCAGCAGTGCAGCCACTATTGCTGTTCTAAATAGCGCTTCAAGCCCGATTTCAGCTGCGGCCAAACTTCACAAGCAGCGCCTGGTTCACCACTTCCGGTACAAAGGGGGTGACATCGCCGTTTAAAGAGGATATTTCCCGAATCAGCGATGACGAGATCGATGATAAATGCTCTGCCGGTGTTAGAAACACGGTTTCCAGGGAGTGATCAAGGTGGCGGTTCATATTGGCCAGCTGATGTTCATACTCAAAGTCAGCAACTGTGCGTACACCGCGCAATAAAATATTGGCGTTCACCTCCTGGCAAAAAAACGCCAGCAAAGTATCAAAGCCTTTTGCTTCTACGTTATCTAAATGGCTGGTGGCGGCTTCGATCAGGGCAATGCGTTCATCCAGTGAAAACAGCGGGGTTTTCTTTTCGCTTTTTGCTACCGCGACCACCACGGAATCAAACATCCGTGACGCACGTTCAATAAGATCAAGGTGGCCATTGGTTATCGGGTCAAAGGTGCCCGCATACACGACGCGATTGCTCATGGAATGATCCTTCAGTGATTAATAAAATTTTTCAACACCGGGGCCAACGGATTTAAAACGGCGATGCTGCCAAAAATACTGTTCGGGAATTTCCCTGGCAAATTTTTCAACCCAGTCGTTGGTAATGGTTGCGTTGGTCTTTTCGTCGTCGTGGGGGAAGTCGTCAAGGGCCGGATAGAACTTTATAAAATAACCGGAATTATCCGCTTTCCTGCCATATTGAACCGGCATCACAATAGCGTTGCTGGCGGTTGCGTATTCGGCTGTTTTTTTAATGGTGGCGGTTTCAATGCCAAAGAACGGGGCCATGACACTGTGCTTTGTTCCATAATGCTGATCGGTTAAGTAAATGGCAATATCACCCGCAGCCAGGGTATTTAAAAAGTGTTTGATTTGTTTGTGTGCCACCATTTCGGTGACATAGTGGGCACGTCGCCGCGAGCTTACCCACTCGAATATGGCGTTATTGTTTTTGCGATAGAGTAATCGGCAAGGGGCCGTTTGCCCTACCATACGCGCTGCAATTTCCATGGGAGTAAAGTGGCCGGTTATCAGCAAAGTGCCACGACCGGTTTCGCGCGCAGCTTCAAGATGCTGTAAACCTTCAACACTGATCAGTCGGTTAAAGCGCCTGCGGGGAAGCCACCAGCCAATGCCGACTTCCAGCAGCCCGATAGCGGCTGCTTCAAAGCTTTTGGTTAATAATGCCTGATGCTCCTGCGGCGATAACTCTGGCAGGCACCTTTCGATATTGGTTTTCGAAATGGCGACTCGTCTGCCACCTGTTTTCAACAGCAAATGGCCCAGTTTTTTACCCAGTGCCAGTTGCCAGCGATAAGGCAGCTGCGAGATACAAAACCAGATCCCCATGATTAACCATGTGGGCCAGTGTTTCGGGTGCAGCAATGAAAAGCTGAATGGGGGTGGAAAAGGCTCTGCTGTTTGCTGGTAAGCCGGCTGGTGTTGTTGATCCAATGATTTCTCCGGGTGACTGCTGCGGGATTGGGAGTATTTCCCAATCCCGTGATGATTGCGCTGTTGAGGGGATATTTAATAAAGGCTGATATTAGCGTAACAGCGCTTTGAATAACATTTTATGTACCGGCCGATCCCAGGGAGGAAATATGGCTTTGGTACCATTGACTTTACCTTTCGATAAAATACCTTTTGCCTTGCTGAATGTCAGGAAACCTTCTTTGCCGTGGTAGTGCCCCATACCCGATGACCCAATGCCACCAAAAGGAATATCCGAGGTGCCCACATGGGTCATGGTGTCGTTGATACAGCCACCCCCTGCATGGGTGTGGTTCATCACATAATGCTGGCGGTTTTTATCAAAATCAAAATAATACAGTGCTAATGGCCGTGGGCGATCATTAACAAAATTAATGGCTCTGTCGAGTGATGTGTAGGGTTTGATAATCATCAGTGGGCCAAAGATTTCGTCCTGCTCGATCAGCATGTCTTCGTTGGTATTTAATACCAGGGTTGGCGGGATTTTTTGTGAGTCAGAAAAATCCTCGTTGGCCGGATTAATTTCAATAATACGAGCACCTTTTTCCCTGGCATCCTGCAAATAGCTGACAAGCCGGTCATGCTGGCGCTGATTCACCACAGATGTATAGTCCTGGTTATTTTTCATTGATGGATACCAGCGGGCGACTACTTCTTGAAAATGGCTGATAAATGCTTCAAGGTGGTGCTCGGGTACCAGCACATAATCCGGTGCGACACAGGTTTGCCCGGCATTCAGGCATTTGCCAAAGGATATGCGCTCCGCAGCCTCTTTTAAATCAAAGCTTTCGTGAATAATGGCAGGCGACTTGCCTCCCAGCTCCAGGGTAACTGGCGTGAGGTTTTCGGCAGCAGCACGCATGACGTGTCGGCCCACAGATGTTGAACCGGTAAATAACAGGTGATCAAAGGGCAGTTTGGAAAAGGCGATGCCAACATCCGCCTCGCCGGTGATAACGGCCACGTGATCTTCGGAATAGACCTGGCCCAGTAGAGTTTTAACCGCTTCAGCCGTTTTCGGCGTGTATTCCGACATCTTGATCATAACCCGATTGCCGGCTGCCAGTGCTGATAACAGTGGACTCAGAGCCAGCATCATGGGGTAGTTCCAGGGCACGATAATGCCAATGACACCAAGGGGCTGGTAAACCACTTTGGCTTTTGCCGGGCGCACACTGATGGGTACATGACGGTGATCATCTTTCATCCATTTGCGGATATTTTTTGCGTAATACTTGATTTCTTCCAGCACCGTCATGGTTTCCATCAGCCGGGTTTCAGACCGGGAACGACTGCTGAAGTCTGCATTAATAGCGTCGGCAATGGTTTCAGATTGATCTAATAAAACCGGCTTCAAGCGCTTAACGTGTTCAATACGTTCTTCTGCTGTAGGCATGGGGTTGGCGCGAAACGCTTTTTTTTGCGCTTCAAAAGTGCGCTTCATTTCTTGTATTTGCGGGCCGTGTTCAGCCAACTGTGTAACGCTAGCAACCATGATTGTTTCCTCTGTAGTGGCCTTTATTGCGCAGGCTCTGTGTATCTTTTTTGTTGAAAAGTGATCAAGTGCGTATAGATAGGCGCATACAATAATCTACTTTTAGAGCTTTTGCTGTGAACAGTCAACAGCGGTGGGCTTCGGGTTGGTCAGGTTTGGCGTTTCAGCTATTTTTTTGGTGAAAGAAATGTTTGCAGGAAATCGGGTATTCGGGTTTCCAGAAAATAATCCGGCCTGAAAATTGATCCACTGACAAATCCCACGTGGCCACCGGATTCATAAGCTTCCAGAGTCACAACTGCTGACAATTCTTCGGGGTTTGGCAGTACATCAGGCAGCATAAACGGGTCATCTTTACTGTGAATCAATAGCGTGGGCACGGTTATACCTTTTAGAAACTGCCGGCTGCTGCTGCGCTCATAGTAGTCGTCAGCACTGGCAAACCCATGTAACGGCGCAACCACATAATGATCGAATTCACGAAACCGGGTATGCCGTTTCAGATTACCCAGCGCGTCGTAAGTTGAATGATAGTCGGTATTATTATTGCGCTGGAAAAGCCTTTTCTTTTGCATTATCAAGCGCTTTAACTGGCGCATCATGTTATTGCGATAGATTTTGGAAAAGCCTTTATCCAGCTGTGCAGAGTCACCCAAACGATAGGGTACTGACACTGCAACAGCAGCGGTCAGGCTGGGTTTGGATTCTAACTCCCCCAGCCATTTTAAAAGTACGTTGCCACCTAATGAAAACCCGGCGGCAAAAATGGGGGTATTGGGGTGGCGATTGCGAATCAGGCTGAAAACTTCCTGTACATCATTGGTTTCACCGGAATGATAAAGCCGGGGTTTAAGATTTGGTTCACCACTACAGCCGCGAAAATTCATCACAAAGCTGCGAATACCCAGTTGTTTCAGTTTTGCCTGCAAACCAATGGCATAGTGGGAGTCGGAGGAGCCGGTTAGCCCGTGCAGAATCATAACGATAGGCCCCCTGGTGGGGCCTGCCCAATCCAGATCAATAAAATCGCCATCGGTTAAGGTGATTCGCTCGCGCCAGCGGTCGATGTCGGGTCGCCGTCGAACCAGGGGGCCCCATAGAGTTTGCAGGTGCCGGTTTTTTAACCCCTTGCCGGGCTTAAAGGTACTTTCTTGATTCATTAGTGTTGCTGTTGAATGGGGCTTTTTGGCCCCCGGGTTTTATACCCTGGCTGTTTACAATGTTTTTTTCAAGGTAAAGGCACCGCGTAATTCGCCTGGTTGATAGCCAGTAGCTTTATCGTTAGGGAATAGTTCGTCGATGGCAGCTTTTATCGGGCCAGTTACCTGGGGGCCGTGGCAGGTAAGGCATACACCTTGAACGGGAATGGCTTTCATATAGCGAAAAGCAGGCTTACCATTGCTGATAACCACTTCATAGTGTTCCAGATGTTTGGCTGGTGTGCCGTTGTCCACTTTCTTTTTAAAGTCACCAAGCACTTCCAGCTCCCATATATCGGGCTGATTATTGCTGTTTCTGAGTTTTTCACTGGTGCGGCTTACTTCCCAACCGTTCTGCTGGCCCATTTGCAGGCTGATATTCGGAGCGTGAATCTTGCACGCTTCAATGGCCGATACCGGGCCTGATTGCATCAGCGAATCTTTCAGGGTTTTCTGTAAGGCAGCTGCGTATTGTTTGGTAAAGGCTCGTGCTTCCTCTGCCAGTGCTGATTCATTTACCTGAGGCGGTGTTATGGTTGTTGGTTCTGTTGCCTGAACGCCCAGTGGCAGTAATGAGCCTATTGATAATAATGCTATTGCTAAGCGGTTCATAATCACACTCTCTCTTTGTGGTTATGTGGTATGGGTGCTTTATTGTTATGGATGTTTCTGTTTGGTGGAGCGTTCCGTTAACCAGCCGGCAGTGATTGCCCATGTGTGTTCTTTTGCTTTGCCACCTGCGAATACGCCCGCATGGCCACCGGGAACCACTTTAAACGTACGATCTTCAGAAGCAACAATGTCCATGATTTTCTCGGCAGCCCTCTTACTGACGATCTTATCGTTATCACCGGCGAAGGACAAAAGATTTGCTTTAATTTTGGTTAAATTGCTTAACTTATCCCCTATTTTGACTTCGCCTTTTGCCAGCCGGTTATTAAATCCGATATCGAAAACCAGCTGTTGCACCGTCGCACCGGGGTAATCTGGCATATTATTAAACCATTCTTTGGTGGTTAAATGTGCTTTGATATAGTCACGATCTGACATGTTTTTTACAAGGTCAAAATAGCTCACTACACTTGCCAGAGGATTGGTGAGCTTGAACATGACTGATAACACATCCCCGGGAACATGAAATAAGCGGTGATCCAGATCTTGAGTAGTAAAGGGCAGTTTTTCAGTGGCTGTTGATAACCTGCTAAGCAGAGCGCCATAAAAATGGTTGGCATAAAAATCAATCGGGCTGGCAATGGTGACTATATTTTTAATTTTATCATCGGTGCCTTGCTCGGCCTGAATACCGGCATACAGCAAGGTTAACAGGCCGCCCATGCAGTAGCCAATCAGAGAAATTTTCTTGCTGGCGCTGTGTTCCAGAACCTTATCGACAGCGGCAGATAACCAGCGGTTGATATAGGTGTCCATATCAAGGTTGGCGTGTTCTTTCTGCGGGGCGCCCCAGTCCACCAGGTATACATCAAAGCCCTTAGCGTTTAAAAAACGCACCCAGCTTCGCTCTGCCATTAAATCATAAACCCAGCCAAAAACCCCTAACGGTGGTACCAGCAGCACTGGCGGCGCCAGGCAATCGCTGATGGGGGTCACCACTTCGTTATCAAGCTCGAAGGCTTCAATATCCTGGTGGGGGTAATAGCGCAACTGCATCAGACCGTCGCGGTAGACTTCCTGATAGGTGCTTTTATTGGCAACAATAAAGCGCTCTTTATGGGTACGCCTTTCTACTGCATGGCGAAAAAAACGGTAAGTGTTACCAAGAGCGCTGTTATGATCAAGCACTGGCAGGTGGCGTTTCGCCCTGGCCAATGCACTGTTTGCTTCTTTTTTCATAGCACTCACTGTTCCGATGATTGGTTGCCTGATTATTGTTACCAAGCTGTTTTAACAGTTTACTTTAAAAAGTCACAGTTACAGGTTTTTATTTGGTCGGCTCAACGGAACTGACTAAATAATTAGGGTCTTCAATCACATTCACTTCCACCAGATTGCCGGCTTTTGTGAGCAGTTTTTTACAATCGGGGCTTAAATGCAGTAAATGCAGGGTTTTACCGCTGTTCAGGTAGCGCTCCGCCAGTGTATCAATGGCTTCCAGGCCGGAGTGATCACACACTCGGGAATCAATAAAATCGACAATCACATCGTTCTTATCATTGTTTACTTCAAACTGTTGCAGGAAATAAGTGGTTGAGCCAAAAAATAGCGGCCCGTTCACACGGTAATATTGTGAATCGCCGTGTTCGCTGCGCTTTACAACAATCTGTTTGGCATGATCCCAGGCAAATACCAGCGCTGAAACAATCACACCCACCACTACCGCAAATGCCAGATCAGTCGCAACCGTTACCGCAGACACCAGGATCAACACAAAGGCATCGGCGCGGGGTACTTTGCCCATAATGCGAAAACTGCTCCATTCAAAGGTGCCCAGCACTACGATAAACATCACGCCCACCAGTGCTGCCACCGGAATCTGCTCAATCAGGCTGGAGGCGAACAGAATAAAGCCCAGTAAACACAGGGCAGCAACAATGCCTGATAAGCGCCCACGCCCACCGGAATTAACATTGATCATACTCTGGCCAATCATGGCGCAGCCGCCCATGCCGCCAAACAAGCCCGTCACTGTGTTGGCAACGCCCTGGCCGACACATTCGCGGCTGCCGTTGCCGTGGGTTTGGGTGATTTCATCCACCAGGCGCAGGGTCAGCAGCGATTCGATTAAACCAATAGCTGCCAATACAATCGAATAGGGGAAAATGATTTGCAGTGTTTCCCGGTTAAAGGGCACCATGGGGATATGAAACTCGGGAAGCCCTCCGGCAATACCGGCGACATCGCCAACCACGCGGGTATCAATATCCAGGCCAATCACCAGCCCACTGATTACCAGAATGGCGGCTAATGATGAAGGAATAGCGGTGGTCAGCAGGGGTAAAAAACGGATAATAGCCATGGTCAGCGCCACCAGGCCAAGCATGACATAAAGTGTTTGACCTTCCAGCCAGGCAACGTCGATCACACTGCCTTCCAGAGAAGTACCCGTCAGCCAGCCGGGTTCACCCTTAACACCGAACTGGCCCAGCTGCGCCAGGAAAATAACAATCGCCAGGCCGTTGACGAAGCCCAGCATCACCGGATGGGGCACCATTTGAATAAAGCGCCCTAAGTGAAGCACCCCGGCAATAATCTGAATAATCCCCATCAGCACCACGGCGGCAAACAGGTATTCAACACCATGATCGGCCACCAGGGCCACCATGACCACCGCCAGGGCACCGGTTGCCCCGGAAATCATACCTGGGCGGCCGCCGATTACCGCGGTTATCAAGCCCACCATAAAGGCCGCATATAGCCCCACCAGCGGTTCCACACCGGCAACAAATGCAAAGGCGACAGCTTCGGGTACCAGCGCCAGCGCTACTGTTAGCCCGGACAATACATCGTTTTTCACGCTTACAGCGCTTGCAGCTTTTAAATCAAACATGAAACAACTCGCGAGTTTGTTGAGCGCCTTTTTTGTTTGGTCGGGCAGCTTGTTTGATCTAACAGCTTGCCGATCGTATCAGGCACTGGTGATTGGGTGTTGCTGTGCAACGGGTGCTTATGTATCAGGGAAATAAGCGGGGTGCGCATTCTAGCGATTGGTTAATAGAAAAGCAAATTGACTTTGTTGGCAATGGGTTGCGGCGTGAAGTATTGCATGGACATTTTACAAATAGAAATAGCAGAACCAAAGCTTTGGTTTATAGTTAAAGCGTACTGATCTTTAATTTTGTAGCCTGTCAATTTGGAAGCGATAAATAATGTCCAGCTTTATCAATAACTTAAGAATTAAGCAGAAACTAATGTTAATACTTGCGGTGGTGGTCGTTTCCATTGCGGTGATGCAGGCGATGTTTCTTTCCTCTCTCAAGGAAGAGCTGATTGCAGACATTAAGTTGAGTGTTCAATCGGTCGCAGACGTGGCCCATGGCACTGTTAAGTATTTCCACCAACAACAGTTGGATGGTGTTTTAACAGAAGACCAGGCGAAGCAGGCGGCTATTACGGCGCTCAAGGGAGTGCGTTATGGCACTGATCAATATATATGGATTAACGATACATCCCCCGTCATGGTAATGCACCCTGTAGAGCCAGAATTGATTGGCAAGAATTTGGCCGGGGTTAAAGATGCCAACGGTAAAGCCATATTTGTTGAAATGGTAAATGTCGTAAAGCCAACCGGCGCCGGGTTTGTGGAATATCAGTGGATTCGCCCAGGCGGTGATCAGGCCATTGATAAAATATCTTATGTCGAAAAGTTTGATCCCTGGGGCTGGATTATTGGTACTGGGGTTTATGTCGATGATGTTGATGCTGCTTACACGCAAGTGGTTGTTCACTCATTGCTGCTTTTTGGCGGCACTTTGCTGGTGATGTTAGCGGTGGTTTTATTGATGTCTAATTCCATTGTTAGCCAGGTATCAACGTTGCAAGCAGTCATGGATAAGGTGGCGCATAGCAAAGACCTGACCCAGCGTGTGCCTCATGTGGGTGATAACGAGCTGGGTGTCATGGCTGATTCTTTTAACGAAATGTTAGCGGCCTTTGAAATCAGCGTGAATGATGTGTTGCAATCGGTAGAACAGCTGGCATCAGCATCAGAAGAACTGTCGGTGATTTCATCACAAACTAGCGAAGGCGTAACCAGGCAGCACCAGGAAATTGATGTCATTGCTTCTGCCATGGAGGAAATGTCAGTTTCGGTGAAAGAAGTGTCCGGCAGTATTGAAGGGGCTGGGGCTGCTACCGAATATGCCCAGAATGAAGCAGAGAAAGGTCATCAGGTGGTGGACGACACGCGATCTTCAATTAATGGCCTGGCCGAGGAAGTGGAAAGAGCTTCCCAGGTTATTCATGGGTTGGAAAAAGACTGTGAAAATATTGGCACTATATTGGATGTGATTCGCGGTATTGCAGAACAAACTAATCTGCTGGCTTTGAATGCTGCTATAGAAGCAGCCAGAGCCGGAGAGCAGGGCCGGGGCTTTGCAGTGGTCGCTGATGAAGTGCGCACTTTGGCAAAACGCACCCAGGATTCCATTGAAGAAATTGAAGCCATGATAGAACGTTTACAAAGCTGTTCAAAAAATGCGGTTTCGGTTATGGATGTCGGGCGTAAGAAAGCAAAAGTTGGTGTTGAGCAAATATCAGATGTCGCCGAATCTTTAAACTTGATCAACGATACTGTTTCGACCATTAACTCTACCAGGGCCGCTATTGCGGTAATTGCTTCGCAACAAGCCAGTGTAGCCAACGAAATGAGCAGCAATATTATCAATGTCAGTGGTGTGGCGGAAACTACATCGCAAGGAGCGCAGCAAACATCGGTGGCCTGTGCCGATCTGGCGCGTTTAGCTGAAGAGCTGAGTGGGATTACCCATCGCTTCAAAGTATCCTGACACATTTAAAATGTGCTTCTGATATATCAGTGGCTCGGCGGTTGTATAAAGGTTTAAAGACTGTGCAGTAGCGACAAATAAAAAATAATATTGTCAAGTTACAAATAGTAACAGCAGTAATATTAGTTTGGTTTATAGTTAAAAGTATAGAAGTTGTATTTTGTTGTTTTCGTATTGTGTTATTAATGTAATAGGTACGCCAGTTAATGTTTAATTTATTGAATAACTTAAGTATTAAAAAGAAACTTATGCTGATTCTTGCGGTGGTGGTGTTTTCCATTGCAGTCATGCAAGTATCATTTCTATCATCCCTCAAGAAAGAGCTGTATGAAGATAATAAAGTTAATGTAAAGTCAGCCGGAGAGCTGGCCATTACGACCGTTGAACATTTTTATCAGCAATATCGGAATGGAGCGTTAACAGAAGAGCAAGCCAGGCAGCAAGCCATGGCCACTCTAAAAGCGATGCGCTATGAAGACGATCAATATGTCTGGATTATTGACACCACACCCACAGTGATTATGAATCCGTTTAAACCAGAGTTAATTGGTAAGAATGTCGGTGGGGTTAAAGATCCGAATGGCAAAGCCATATTTTTGGAAATGGTCAATACTGTTAAGCAAAATGGCGAGGGATTTGTTGAATATCAGTGGATGCGACCTGGCGATGATCAGTTGTATGATAAAGTCTCTTATGTCAAAAAGTTTGATCAGTGGGATTGGGTAGTTGGTACCGGCGTTTATGTTAATGATATTAATGCCACTTTTACTGAAATAGCCATTCATGCTGCCCTTTTCTTTGGCGGTGTTTTTTTACTGATGTTAGCAGTGGTTATATTGATAGCTAATTCCATCAATAGCCGGGTATCCGTGTTGCAGACTGTGATGAAAAAGGTGGCACACAATAAGGATCTAACTCAGAGAGCTCCGCAAATGGGTGACAACGAACTGGGTGCAATGGCGGATGCCTTTAACGAAATGTTGGCGACCTTTGAAACCAGTGTGAATGACGTGATGCAATCGGTAGAACGATTGTCATCGGCTTCGGATGAACTGTCGGTGATTTCATCACAAACCAGTGAGGGCGTTGGTAGGCAGTACCAGGAAATTGAAGTGATCGCTTCGGCTATGGAACAGATGTCGGTGTCGGTGGGAGAGGTATCTGGTAATACTGAAAGCGCCGCAGCGTCAACAGAGCATGCCCATAACGAAGCAGAAAAAGGTCATCAGGTGGTGAATAATACCCGGTCTGCCATTAATGGCCTGGCCGAAGAAGTGGAAAGGGCTTCCGAGGTGATTCACGGGCTTGAAAAAGATTGTGACAATATCGGCACGATTCTGGATGTGATTCGCGGCATTGCAGAACAAACTAATCTGCTGGCTTTGAATGCTGCTATTGAGGCAGCCAGAGCCGGAGAACAGGGCCGGGGTTTTGCAGTGGTCGCTGATGAAGTGCGCACTTTGGCAAAACGCACCCAGGATTCCATTGAAGAAATTGAGGCCATGATAGAACGTTTACAAACCTGCTCGAAAAATGCGGTTTCGGTCATGGATGTCGGTCGTGAAAAAGCGACAATGGGTGTTGAGCAAATATCGGAAGTGGCTAAATCTTTAAACGCAATTAACGATACCGTAGCGACCATTAAAAATACCAGTGCGAGTATTGCGTTAACGGCTTCAGAGCAAGCCAGTGTTGCCAACGAAATGAGCGCCAATATTTTAAATATCAGTAATGTAGCAGAAGAAACATCCCGGGGATCAGAGAAAACCTCAACAGCCTGCGCGGAACTGGCACACCTGGCCGAAGAATTAAGTGGTATTACGCATCGTTTTAAAGTGTCAAA
>PDSR01000120.1 GCA_002748575.1 Gammaproteobacteria bacterium | reverse complement strand
GGTCATGATGAAATGCAAACGGCTATCCAGGCGATTAAAGAATTTGCCGCTGAAGTGGCTACTCCTGCCTGGGACTGGCAGCCTGAAGAGCAAAATGTTGAGTTGAAAGACAAACTGGCTGAGCAGTTCGCCGAGCAATTTGCAGAAGCGTATAAAATCACTGAAAAAATGGCTCGTTATGAGCGCGTAGGGCAAATAAAGGAAGCTGCTGTTGAAGCTTTTGCAAATGAAGAAGAAGGCCCTTCTGCCCAGGAAGTAAAAGATCTTTTAGGCAGCATTGAAAAGAGTGTGGTTCGCGGCAGTGTGCTTGATGGCAAGCCTCGTATAGATGGCCGTGATAACCAGACTGTACGACCGATTCAGGTGGAAACAGGCATTTTGCCGAAGGCTCATGGCTCAGCCTTGTTTACCCGTGGTGAAACTCAGGCGATTGTGGTAACTACCCTGGGTAGCACCCGCGATGCACAAATGATTGATGCTCTTGAAGGCACTAAAAATGATGCCTTTATGCTGCACTATAACTTCCCTCCATACTGTGTTGGTGAAACCGGCATGGCATTGGCGCCCAAGCGTCGTGAAATTGGTCATGGCCGTTTGGCTCGCCGTGGTGTTCAGGCAGTATTGCCAACGGGCACCAGCTTCCCATATACCATTCGTGTGGTTTCCGAAATCACTGAATCCAACGGTTCCTCATCCATGGCCAGTGTGTGTGGTTCAAGCCTGGCGTTAATGGATGCCGGCGTGCCTCTTAAAGCGCCGGTTGCAGGGATTGCCATGGGTTTGATAAAAGATGGCAACCGCTTTGCGGTGCTTTCAGATATTCTGGGAGATGAAGATCACCTGGGTGATATGGACTTTAAAGTTGCCGGTACCGAAAACGGTGTAACCGCGCTGCAAATGGATATCAAGATTGAAGGCATTACTGAAGAAATTATGGAAGTGGCCTTGAATCAAGCCCGCGATGGTCGCTTACATATTCTTGGCGAAATGAACAAGGTGCTGAGTGTATCCCGCGAAGTGCTTTCTGATGCCGCTCCGGTATTTGATACCATGAAAATCAATCCAGACAAGATCCGTGATGTCATTGGTAAAGGCGGTGCAACCATTCGCCAGATTACCGATGAGACTGGCGCGTCTATCGAGATTGAAGACGATGGCAAAGTGCGAATCTTCGGTGAGAATAAAGCGTCTGCTGATGCTGCTCGTGCTCAAATTGAAGGTATCACTGCTGAGCCTGAAATTGGCGAGATTTACGATGGTGTGGTGGCGCGTATTGTTGATTTCGGTGCCTTTGTTACCTTTATGCCGGGAACTGATGGCTTGGTTCACATTTCGCAAATTGCCCAGGAGCGGGTGAATAAGGTTACTGATTACCTGTCTGAAGGTCAGCAGGTGCGGGTTAAGGTATTGGATGTTGATAACCGTGGCCGTATCAAGCTGAGTATCAAGGAAGCAGCGGCTGAAGAGGGTACAGCAGAGCCTGCCGCTGAGGATGCTCCTCAGGAATAATCAGCCTGTTCCAAAAGGCTGTTTTAAAAAAACGCCGATATGCTACTCTCCGGGGTGTGCTATCGGCGTTTTTTGTAAAAAACAATAACCGGAGGTAAAGGAAATGCCACTTATAAAATCAAAATGCCTGTCAGGATTTCGTTGTATTGCTGTTGCTAGCGCCTTGTTAATGAGCTCTTCGCTGTTCGCTGCTAATGAATGGAAGCTGGAAAAGGATCAGGACAATATCCAGCTATATACACGCAGCGTTGCCAGCAGCCCTATGAAAGCATATCGTGTTGTTACTGAAGTCAGGGCAACCTTATCCAGCCTGGTCGCTTTCTTGAATGACGAGAAAGGCTTCCCGGCGTGGATGGATAAAGTAACAGAGGTTAAAAAAATTCGTGATATTAACGCCAAAGAATCTTTAATCTATCAGGTGATTGATACACCCTGGCCTGAAAAGGATCAGGATAATGTGCTTTATTCTAAATGGAGCCAGAACCCTGATACTTTAGCGGTGACTAAAACTATTTTTTCCGAACCCATGTTTATGGCACAGAAAAATAACCGTCGTCGTCAGAACTTTTTTAATGCCCGCTGGACACTGACACCGCAGCCGGAAGGCATGGTGAAGGTTGAATATTCTGCTGAAATTGACCCCGGTGTAGGTGGTGAGGTGCAGGAGTGGATGGAAAAAATGCTGGCACTGGACATGCCATTTAAAACCATTCGTAATTTTCGGCGAGCAAACCTGGAAAAGTATGCAGGCAACCAATTTGCATTTATTCAGGAACCATAATTTTTTCTGAGCTATCTTGTCTATTGTCTAAGATATGGTTGTTTGAATGGTGGGTTAAAACTGTGGTTTGCTGTCGCAGGCTAGAATGGCTTCCTGCCACAGTGCCCGCATAATGGCCTTGGTATCTGCCTGAATATCGAGCTTTACCGGGGAAAATTCTGGCGCATCATAGCCAATGTTGTTAGGGGCGGGGGCCATTTGGGCAACACCCACAAACGCTGCGTAGCTGCGCAGTACCAGGCGGGCAGCAGTACCCTTGTCGATATGATTATAAGGTTTTCCCTCTTTAATGGCGTTCTCCACCGCCACTGATATCATCTCTCCCACATCAAACAGCATTTGCACCATTTTGAGTTTAAAATGCAGCAGTACATTTTCTTCCGTATTCTGCTCGATCACTCCGGACATAATACAGCCCAGGCGTGTTAATGCCTGGTCTTCTGAAATCTGCTTTACAAAGGTGTCGATCAGGGAGTCGACATTAATGCTGGGGGTGCTGAGTTCGTCTTTGATCTTGTCGAAAAAGCGTTCCACGGCATCAGATAGCAGTGCCAGAAAAAGTTCTTCTTTAGTTTTGAAATACAGGTAAAAAGTGCCTTTAGCAAGCCCTGCCTTTTTAACAACCTGGGCGACAGAAGGTAGATTGCCATCGCTTTCCAAGAATAAAGACCAGCCAGCATCCATTAGGGTGTGTTTACGAGCGAGTTTCTGGCCCTCGTCCCGAGCTCTGAGTGTAGCCATGTGTGGTTATGCCTGTTTTACTGCTGCTTCTAGAACAGAGGATTATTGCGTTGCTAAGTGAAGAAGGGGTTCTCTCTCTGGGCCATTTATCTCAAGTAGGTGACCGGCGGTGAATGTAACATGAGGCGCAAAAAAAGTAAGTATTAATGTTCAGGTTAACGGTGGAAGTACCGATTTTTTCGCCAGGATGAGTAAAATATCTTCGAAGTAATTCCAGGGGGTGCCAATGGCTAAGCCTTTAATGGTGTGGTCGGCGTGTTTGGCAATGGTTAAGCCCTGCTGAAAATCTTTGCTGGTGAGTTTGCCCAGTGCTTTTTGCAGGATCGGTTTGCGGCTGTCCCAAACGCGATTAT
Organism: Gammaproteobacteria bacterium; assembly: GCA_002748575.1. Classification (GTDB taxonomy): domain Bacteria; phylum Pseudomonadota; class Gammaproteobacteria; order Pseudomonadales; family Ketobacteraceae. Next base: position 1,646 of record PDSR01000120.1, on the reverse strand, counting down.
CGCGAAAGGCACGGGCAGCAGGGGTGCCATTTTCTACCTGATAACTGATGGCTTCCAGGGTTCGCAGTTCTTTGGCAAGGGCCCATAAAATCAACGTGGGTTCGGAACCACTGGCTTTTAAAAAGTGCAGCATTTTCAGTGATTGCGACAGGTTGCCCTGTACAGCTTCATCAACCAGATCAAAAATATTGTAGCGGGCGTGATCCGATACGCAGCTTTCAATGGTGGTTTCATCAAGAGGGCCTGGCTCAACAAACAGGGTCAGCTTTTCCACTTCCTGGGCTGCAGCCAGCAGGTTGCCCTGCACCCGTTCTGCGAGTAATTCAACCGCCTGGTGTGTTGGCTGGTAGCCTGCGGACATTAAACGCTGGCGTACCCACTGGGGTAATTGTTTTTCATCAATGGGCCAGATCTGACAAAGTGCTGATTGAGTTTCGATAGCTTTAAACCATTGGGTGCTGGTAAAGCGCTTTTCCATTTTCGGAAACACGATTAACAGCAGGTTATCCGGGCTGGGGTTTTCCAGATATTGAGTGAGCGCTTTTTTGCCCTTGTCGTCTATTTTCGCTTTGGGAAAGCGCAACTCTATCAGCTTGCTATCACCAAACAACGACATGCTGTTGGCGCTTGCTAAAACATCGCTCCAGTCAAAGCCGGTTTCTACCTGGAATAACTCCCGCTCGCTAAAACCACGCTCACGGGCGGATTTTCTTACCAGGTCGCAGGCTTCCTGCATTAATAAAGGATCGTCGCCGCTGATAATATAAAGCGGCAGCCATTGCTGGCTGCTGAAATGTTGTTGTAGCTGGTTGGCGCGAAGTTTCAAAGCTGGCTCTGGGGTGCTGGTTGTTTTGTTTGTTGCAGGCGCATTATTAATTCGCTGGCAAGATCCTGCTCCATTTCTGTTTGCATAATGCTTTCTTGCTCCTGGGTTGCCGATACGCGGTTATCATCAATAATCAGGGTTCTTTGCGTTTGCAGCTGTGTTGGTTTAATCACAGCTACAGCGCTGTTTTTGTCGATCACCTTAAAGGTAATACGTTTAACCAGGGCGTATTCTGCGCTTTTACCGCGCCGACTGCGGGAAAGGGTACGCTTGTCGTTTTTGTCTGTCATAATAACCAGTTGCATTGCTGAATCAGCAACGATGCTAACGCCGTTAGCCTTTAATTGTTCCACCAGGATACGGGTAAAACTGTTATTGGGGTTTGCGTTCAGGGTAATTTGTTGGAGCTGTAGCTGTTGTGGCGTGTTGTTATCAGCGTAGCCGCGCAAATGAAAACCGCAGGCGCTCAGGCTAATGCTGATTACCAGCCCTATTAATATACCGACTGATTTTTTTACGGCCATGTTAATTATTCCTCGACGACCATTTGGAAGCCGCCGTAAATCAAGCGGCTGCTATCGAATGGCATAGAATTCATTTCATTATTCATTCGCTCATCCGTGGCAATCTTCTTCATGCCTGCATCCCGCACTTCTCTCGACGGCCAAACGATCCATGAAAAAACAACAGTTTCATCTTCCTTACATTTGACTGCTTTTGGAAATGACGTAACTTCTCCTTCAGGCACATCATCGCCCCAACATTCAATTAGCGCCTTGGCGCCGTGCTCTTTGAAATATTGCGCTGCTCGTTTTGCATG
>PDSR01000119.1 GCA_002748575.1 Gammaproteobacteria bacterium | reverse complement strand
CGGGCGTACTCGATTTGCAGTTAGCCCAGGGCAGAATCAATGAAAACTTATAGCGCTAATGCTGAAACAGTCGAACGCGACTGGTATGTCGTAGACGCCGCAGACAAGACGTTGGGTCGTCTGTCTACAGAAATTGCACGTCGCTTACGTGGTAAGCATAAGCCGGTTTATACGCCTCACGCGGATACTGGCGATTATGTAGTTGTTATTAATGCTGAGAAAGTAGCAGTAACAGGTAACAAGCGTAGCGATAAAATGTACTACCGTCACAGTGAATATCCAGGCGGTTTAAAGAGCATGAACTTTGAAAAGCTGATTGCTCACGATCCCAAGCGCGTTATCGAGCTGGCGGTTAAAGGCATGATGCCCCGCAATCCTCTGGGTCGAAAAATGCTTGGAAAATTAAAGGTTTATGCAGGTGCTGGGCATCCTCATGCGGCACAGCAACCCAAAGAACTTAGCATCTAAGAAAAATACGGAAGGCAAAAAACGTGGAAACAAATTACGGTACAGGCCGTCGCAAAACTTCGACAGCACGCGTATTTTTAAAGCCTGGTTCAGGCAGCATTACTATTAATGGTCGTACTCTTGATGAGTACTTTGGTCGTGAAACTTCGCGCATGGTGGTCCGTCAGCCTTTAGAGCTGGTAGAGGCGCTTGATAAGTTTGACGTAAACGTAACTGTTAAGGGTGGTGGTGCAAGTGGTCAGGCAGGTGCGATCCGTCACGGTATAACTCGCGCCCTTATGGAGTACGATGAAGAGCTGCGTTCGCCATTGCGTAAAGCTGGCTACGTTACGCGTGATGCCCGTCAGGTTGAGCGTAAGAAAGTGGGTCTTCGCAAAGCACGTAAGCGTCCACAGTTCTCAAAACGTTAATTCGTTTTCTGTTGCTTCCTTCTCGCAAAAGCGTGCCTGGTATCCAGGTGCGCTTTTTGTCGTCTTTAAAACCTTGTTTTTTTGCTGGTTTTCTTCAATACCTCATCCCGTCCTTGTAACTAGCCGGTATTTTCATTAATATTGCGGCGTTTTATATGAAGGGTTAACAGAATGAGGGTCGCTGTCGCGTTGATTTGGCGTTCATTTTGTTTCTGTAGGGGAGAGATGTTTAATGAGTACTGACGGCAAAAAAGAGGGCCGCCGCCGATTCCTGATCGCAGCGACCTCAGCTGTAGGAGCTGTTGGCGCTGTGGGTGTGGCTGTTCCTTTTGTAAAATCCTGGACTCCCAGCGCAAAGGCAAAAAATGCGGGTGCTCCCGTTGTGGCTGATATCAGCAAACTGGAGCCGGGGCAGCGTTTAACGGTAGAGTGGCGTGGTAAACCTGTGTGGATCTTGAAAAGAACACCGGAAGCCATGGAAAGCTTGAAGGCGGTTCTGCCACAACTGAGTGATCCAGACTCCAATCAGAGTGAACAGCCTGAATATGCTAAAAATCAGGGTCGCTCCAGAGAAGATCATAGTGAGATCATTGTGCTGGTGGGTATTTGTACACATCTGGGCTGTTCCCCTTTGTATCGGCCAGAAGTCGGTGCAGCGGCGGCAGACTTGGGTAACAACTGGAAAGGGGGCTTTTTCTGCCCTTGTCATGGTTCAAAATTCGATTTTTCGGGCCGTGTGTTCTCAGGGGTGCCTGCACCGTTGAATCTGGTGGTTCCTCCTTATTACTATATGTCTGACACTGTAATCAAAATTGGTGAAAGTGGGGAGGCTGCATAATGAGCATGTTGCAAAATTTAATGGGCTGGGTAGATGAACGTTTCCCGGCCACTAAAATGTACGAAGAGCATTTAAGTAAGTATTATGCTCCGAAGAACTTTAACTTTTTATATTTTTTCGGTTCTCTTTCCCTGCTGGTATTAGTTAACCAGCTGTTAACCGGTATCTGGTTAACCATGCTTTACAACCCTTCGGCCGAAGGTGCATTCATGTCGGTAGAATTAAACATGATGCGCGATGTGGAATATGGCTGGTTGTTGCGTTATCTGCACTCTACTGGCGCGTCCGCATTCTTTGTGGTTGTTTATATGCACATGTTCCGCGGTCTGATGTACGGCTCTTATCGTGCGCCTCGTGAGCTGGTGTGGATATTCGGTATGACTATCTACCTGGCACTTATGGCAGAAGGCTTTCTGGGTTATTTGCTTCCCTGGGGTCAAATGTCTTACTGGGGTGCTCAGGTAATCGTGTCTTTGTTCGGTGCTATACCTGTGGTGGGTGATGGTTTAATGGAATGGATTCGTGGTGACTACCTGATTTCCGGTATCACACTGAACCGTTTCTTTGCTCTTCACGTTGTGGCGTTGCCCATTGTTATTCTGGCACTGGTGGTTATGCATATTATTGCACTGCACGAAGTGGGTTCTAACAATCCTGATGGCATTGAAATCAAGAAGAACAAAGATGAAAATGGTATCCCTAAAGACGGCATCCCTTTCCACCCTTATTACACCGTTCATGATATTCAGGCGGTTGTAGTCTTCCTGATTGTGTTCTCCGTGGTAGTATTCTTCTTCCCTGACGGGGGCGGTTACTTCCTTGAAAAGCCCAACTTTGAGCCTGCTAACCCGCTGAAGACACCTGACCATATTGCGCCTGTCTGGTACTACACGCCTTTCTATGCGATTTTGCGTGCCATTCCCGATAAGTTGTTTGGTGTTATAGCGATGGGTGCTGCTATTGCCATTTTGTTTGTGCTTCCCTGGTTGGATCGAAGCCCTGTGAAATCAATTCGCTACAAAGGCATTATCAGTAAACTGATGTTGGTTGGATTTGTAGTGAGCTTCATCATTCTTGGTATCTGTGGTGTTCAAAATCCGGACACATTAGCTGGTTTCTTGCCATTTGAAATGACTTATCGTGTTCTTGGTCAAATTTGCACCGCATTTTATTTTGGGTACTTTTTCTTGATGCCAGTTTGGACATCGCTAGAAAAAACCAAGCCAGTACCAGAAAGGGTAAGGATGTCGCACTAATGAAAAAGTTAATTATTGCTTTAGTAGCTTTATGTATGCCTGCACTGGCTTTAGCGGCTGGTGGCGGACACAATCCGCATATCGTACACGCGCCTATTAATATGTACGACAAAGCGTCGTTACAAAAAGGTGCGCAGATATTTATGAATAATTGTACCGGTTGTCACTCTGCCAAATACATGCGGCATGAGCGAATTGCCGATGACCTGGGTATTGATCACGATATTATGATGGAAAACCTGGTATTCACTACCGATAAAATTGGTGAAACCATCATATCTGCAATGCCTGCTGATCTTGGTAAAAAGTGGTTCGGTACAGCGCCACCAGATCTTACCCTGGAAGCAAGGTTACGTGGTGCAGATTGGCTTTATTCATATCTGACTAACTTTACCATCGACGAATCCCGTCCTTGGGGTGTGAATAACAATATCTTTAAAGATGTTGGTATGCCGCACGTTTTGCAAAATATGCAAAACGAGCTGAGTGAAGAAGAATTTAAGGAGCGCATGGCTGACCTGACCAACTTCATGGTTTATATGTCTGAACCTATTCAGGTTGAGCGTAAAAGACTGGGTATGTGGGTTATCATCTTCCTGTTTGTTCTTCTGATTCCGGTTTATTTCTTGAATAGAGAATACTGGAAAGACGTGCATTAGTTTTTATTAAGCAATGTCGCAATAACGAAGGGTGGCTCCCAGTAGTTGGAGCTGCCCTTTTTGTCTTAAATATTAAGTAAAAATATAGTTCCCGTAGCTTATAAATTACTCAGAAAAGGGGAGTGCTTCATGGGTGTAGTGGCAAAACGTTCTTCTATGACCTTTTATTCAGATGGCAAAGATCATTATAGCCATCGTGTTCGCATAGTTTTGGCCGAGAAAGGCGTGGCTGTTGAAGTGATCGACGTGGACGCCAGCAACAAGCCTGAAGACCTTGCTTCATTAAACCCTTACAATGAATTGCCAACATTGGTGGATAGGGAGCTCTATCTGTATGAGCCTAATGTGATGATGGAGTACCTGGATGAACGCTTCCCTCATCCTCCATTATTGCCTGTGTACCCGGTAGAGCGAGCACGCAGCCGCCTGTGGATGCATAGAATTCAGCGTGACTGGTGCGGCAAGATTGATGCGTTGGTGGCAGGTACTGAGAAAGACACGACATTAAATAAATACCGTAAAGAACTGCAAGAAAGCTTCGTTACCATTGATCCGATTTTTGCGGATAAGCCGTTTTTTATGAGTGAAGATTACACGCTTGTGGATTGCTGTATAGCCGCTATTTTCTGGCGGCTTCCGCAATTAGGAATTGAACTGCCGAAAACAAAAGCCAGCAATATCCTGAATTATATGGATCGATTGTTTGAGCGTGAAGCGTTCCAGGCCAGTCTTTCCGATGCCGAGCAGGAAATGCGTTAACAGCTATGAATGGTGATACCATGACCCCTAGCCGCCCTTATCTGGTGAGGGGGCTTTATGAGTGGATTGTAGATAATCATTGTACTCCGTATTTGCTGGTCAATGCGGAGTATTCCAGCGTTACTGTTCCTGTTGAATACATTAAAGATGGCAAAATAATCCTTAATGTTATGCCCAGCGCCGTGCGTGATTTTCATATTGATAATGATTTTATCCGCTTTTCCGCCCGGTTTAGTGGAAAGGCGCAGGATATTTATATTCCGATTGGAGCCGTTCTTGCTATTTATGCCAAAGAAAACGGCCGTGGGATGTTTTTTGAAGCAGATGAAATACCGCCAGCAGCAACCGATGATGGTGGAAACGAGCCGCCTCCAACATCCCCTTCGGGTTCAGGCCGGCCTAGCTTAAAAGTGGTTAAGTAGTCAGTTCTGTATTAACGGGTGTATTCAATTATTTTCACAATTTTCCTGACGCCGTAAACCTGCCTGATCATATCTACAGCCCAGTTGGCGTCATGCTCGCTAAGTAAGCCCATTAAATATACGATACCGTTTTCTGTAACTACCAGTATTTTTGATGCCGGAAAACCTTTAGTGGCAATCATGTGGGCTTTGATTTTAGTGGTGATCCAGCTGTCGCTTGTTCTGGTGCTGAGC
>PDSR01000005.1 GCA_002748575.1 Gammaproteobacteria bacterium | reverse complement strand
TTATTGAAAAACATAAGGTTAATATTTTTTATACGGCACCTACTGCTATTCGCGCATTAATGGCTGATGGCGATAGCGTGGTGGAGAATATCGACCTGAGTAGTTTAAAACTGTTGGCAACCGCTGGTGAACCTATAAACCCCGAAGCCTGGCGCTGGTTCCATCAGGCTTTTGGTAAAGATCAGATTCCGATTATTGATACCTGGTGGCAAACTGAAACCGGTGGTGTAATGATCACACCTTTACCGGGTGCAACACCGTTAAAGCCTGGTTCTGCTACGCGGCCCTTCTTTGGGATAAAGGCTGAACTGATGGATGCTGATGGTAACATTCTGGAAGGTGAAGCGCAGGGCAACCTGGTGATTACCGATAGCTGGCCTGGGCAGATGCGTACTATTTATGGCGATCATCGGCGTTTTGTTGAAACCTATTTTTCAGCTTACGATGGTGTCTATTTTACTTCTGATGGTGCGCGTCGTGATGCGGATGGTTACTACTGGATTACCGGTCGTGTCGATGATGTGCTTAACGTCTCCGGGCATCGTATGGGAACGGCAGAAATTGAAAGTGCTCTGGTGGCGCATCATGCAGTTGCTGAAGCAGCGGTTGTTGGCTATCCGCACGATATTAAAGGGCAGGGTATTTATGTTTATATTACGCTGAATCGTGATGAAGTAGCTGATGATGCCATGAAGAAGGCTTTAAATACATGGCTAAGAAAAGAAATTGGCCCCGTTGCAATCGCGGATATTATTCAATGGGCACCGGGGCTGCCTAAAACCCGCTCGGGTAAAATCATGCGCCGTATTCTCAGAAAGATTGCAGCGGGCGAGAGTGATCAGTTAGGCGACGTGTCAACGCTGGCAGAGCCTGCGGTAGTGCCTCAGTTAATTGAAGGTTACGAAAAACTGGTTTGATTGTAGTTAAAAGGGCGGGGTGTGCTTTTTGAAAGGCACGCCTTTGCGCTACTATATTGCTAAAGAGTCTCCCCAGGACTCTTTCTTTATTGGGCTCCCATGTTTTCATGGGCAGCCCATTTTTTTGTTCTTATTTATTATTTATTGTATAAAATAAACAGCGTTAAATAATAAAAATTAAAAGAGTACCTTAAAAATATGTCGGATACTGATATTGTCATCATTGCCGATGATCATCCATTGTTCAGAGCCGCATTAAGCGACACCCTGAGTCGTGAGTTGAATAATGTTACTCTGGTGGAGGCAGCTGATTTTAATCAGCTGCAATCCCACGCAGAACGCTATCCCAATGCCAGGTTGGCTGTGGTGGATTTACATATGCCAGGCGCTCATGGCTTTAGTTCGTTAATTTTTTTAACGGCTCATTTTCCGCAAATTCCCGTGTTGATGATATCAGCAAATGATTCTGACGATGTGGTGCGTCGGTCGGCAGATCACGGTGCCACTGGGTTTTTATCAAAAAGCTCCAGTGCCGATGCTATTCGCGAGGCGGTGAATGCGGTGGCAAAAGGGCAGTTGTGTTTTCCGGCGCATGTTGATTTATCGACTTCTGAAGTGACTGATGAAGAGTCGCAGATTGCTGTGGCGCTGGCCAGTTTAACGCCGCAGCAGTTTCGTGTTGCTACCATGTTGTCGCAGGGGCTATTAAATAAACAGATTGCCCATGAGCTGGATGTTACCGAAGCAACGATAAAAGCCCATATCACCGAAATTTTTAAAAAAATTGGCGTGCATTCACGAACTCAGGCCGCATTGGCGTTGGGTAAACTGGATCTGGCCTCGCCTGTCGGGCCTGATAGCGATAATTAAGTGCTGTTGCGTTGGCGTAACATTCTGCGCAATGTTAGACGCAGTGCTGCCGGCTGTACCGGTTTGGCTAAATAGCTGAACCCGTTTTCTCTAACCTTTTGCTGTAAACGCTCGCTGTTATCGGCACTGATAATCAGCGCGGGGAATGATTGATCCCAATGCACTTTCAAGGTGTTAATAGCTTCAATACCGGTTTCATCGTTATCAAGATTGTAATCGGCAATCATTAAATCCGGTGGCCCATCTAACAGCCGGTTCTGCATAATGTCGCTGATAGATGAAGCGGTGGTTACTCTGCATCCCCACTGGCTCAACACAGCCTGTAGGCCCGCTAACAAGTGGGGTTCGTTATCAATACATAGCACTTTCAGTTCGTTTAATGCCGGGTCGCTCTGGGGCTGTTCTTTGCTGCTCGTTGTGGTTTGTTTTGCCAAAGGTACCACGATACTGAAGACCGAGCCTTTACCTGGCCAGGATTTCAGTTCCAGTGAATGCCCCAGGAGCTGAGCTAAGCCAAGGGATATGGAAAGCCCCAGTCCCAGCCCTTTTATATCTTCATTGGAATGTATATGAACCCGTTCAAACTCATGAAAAATGCGTTTCTGATCGTTTTCTGAAATACCGGGGCCTGTGTCCCAGACTTCAACTGATAGAGCGTTACCTTTGCGTCGGCAGCCCACCAGGATTTTTCCGCGGCGTGTATAGCGCATCGCATTACTGAGAAAATTTTGCATGATACGGCGGAATAAATGCTGATCTGTGTACACCCAGCAGGTGCTGGGACAATACCGAAGATTCAAATCGTACTGTTTTGCAAATGGAGTGAATTCCTGAATAAGACTTGCTAATACAGCGTTGACAGCAACGGGTTCCGGGTTGGGTTTGAGTTTACCAGAATCCAGGGTAGCTACCTCCCGCAAACTGCTGACCACTGCCTCTGCACTGGCGAGGGCACCATCGATATGGGTTATTTCCGAAGGCGGGTTATTTTCCTCGCGATTGATGGCTGAAATTAATAATCGTGCAGCGTTAATCGGCTGCAACAGGTCGTGACTGGCCGCTGCAAGAAAGCGGCTTTTACTGGCATGTACGGCTTTGAGTTCTTTTTCAATACGGGAACGAATGGTGTTTTCTTCCTGTAATGACTGGTTCGCTGCCGATAATTCTTTGGTTCGTTGTTTTACCCGTTTTTCCAGATCCTGCTTTGCCTGTTCCAGTTCTTCCATGATTCTGTGGTAGGCCGTAACATCAGTAAACGCTGTGACATAACCTCCTGAAGGAATGGGTGTGCCTTGTATTTCAATAACCGACTGGTTAGGTAAGCTGCGTTCAATGCGATAAGGCTGCCCGCTGCGAAGCATAACCAAGCGTTTTTTTACGGCATTATCCAGGTTGTCTGCAGCATTCATAAGCATACCTTTTGATGCATTGAAGCGATAAACCTTTTCGATAGGACAGCCCACATATAGGAGTTCCGGTGGGTAATTAAAAAGTTTTTCGTATTGCTGATTCCAGGCGATCAGGTTCAGATTTTCATCAACCACGCTGATACCTTGCGGAATGTTTTCCAGAGTTGTTCTTAATAGACTTTGCGAAAATTGCAGCTGCCGTGATGTTCCATCCATAAGAAAAGCCATGTCTTTCATATCCAGTGGCTTTTGTTTGCGCAGCATATCAATCGCCTGGTGGGCAGATGCAGCACCGATAATGGATGCGAGCTTTATTTCAGTTTCGTGAACCACAAAGCGGGGCGCGGGCGCATAGGGTAGTAAGCGGTGTTGTAATTTTTTTTCCAGGTCGCTCCAGAAATCATCGGTACTGTCACCCAGCAGTGGGTTAATCAGGCTTTGTAATCGGTGTACATCAATGCCAGTGGGCTCATAATCCTGTTTGCTGTAGCGATAGCGCCGGCGTACTTTTAGGAAAGCATTGGCCTGGCGTGCATCCAGATTAGAAATTTTCGCCCGTTGTGATACCAGTACAAATACCAGAATATTTAATCCTAAACTCCAAACAACGCCATGACTAAGTGGATCTAGCAGTTGCCCTGTGCCGAATAAATTCTGTGGTGCCAGCCAACCAATGTTAAATGGTCCGTTAACAACTAACGAAGCATCTGTTGCCACCAGTGCGGGTAGCAGCAAACAATAAGCCCAGCCTGAATAGCCGATAACAATGCCGGAAAAAACACCTTTATGATGCCCTTGCGACCAGTAGAGGCCTGCAACAATCGCTGGCAGTAGCTGGGCGCTGGATGCAAACGCCAGCAGCCCCATCGATGACAGATTGTCGTTTCCGCTAAAGGATTGTTCCAGTAACCAGCTAAGTAATAAAATGGCAATAACGGATAACCGCCTGACGTAACTCAGTACACTGGCTAAATCTTTATTTTTGATCTGATATTTTGCTTTGTACTGTAAATAGTAAGGCACAATTAATTCGTTGGAAATCATAATAGACAGCGCCACGGTTGCCATCAGTACCATGCTGGTGGCAGCAGAGAATGTACCTAAAAAAGCCAGTAGCATCAGCCAGGGTTGTGTTTCTATAGCAGGCAAAGACAGCACATAACTGTCGGCAGGGATGGAAGTGCCTGCCAGCAGCAGACGCCCAGCTTCTACAATGGGTACCACGCACACAGCAAATAAAAACAAATACAGGGGAAACATCCAGCGGGCAAAACGTGTCGACAGACGGTCATGATAAGCAACTACCATGACGTTAAATTGCCGTGGCAGGCAGATAATGGCCGCTGCAGCCAGCAGCAGTTGAGTATAGAAGTTAATATTGCCGAAAGCATTCAGGTTAAAGGTGGATTCAGGTAAAGAATAGCTGGTTGAGCTGTCAGATAGACTGGCGATCAGATAAAACGCAAATGCCGCCAGACTGATAAAGGCCACCAGTTTTACAATGGATTCTGCGGCGACTGCGGCAATCAGTCCGCGATAGCGATGTTGGCCGTCGATAGTGCGCGTTCCGAATACAATAGCGAACCACCCTAAAAACACCGCAGCAAAAAAGCTGGCACTGTTATCAATGGTAAAAGGTTGTGACCAGTCCTCGATGTTGGCGGCGCTCCATGCCAGTGCAATAGCGCGTAATTGTAAGGCGATATAGGGCAGTGTGCCGATAACGGCTACCAATGTAACCAGGCCTGCCAAACGCTGGTTTTTACCGTAGCGTGAGCTGATAAAATCGGCAATAGATGTAACTTTGTTACGTGCGCCAATCACCTTAAGGCGACGAATAAAGGGCCAGCCAAGCATAAATAACAGAATGGGGCCTAAGTAAATGGGTAAAAAAGTAAGAAGTTAGCAAATGA
>PDSR01000004.1 GCA_002748575.1 Gammaproteobacteria bacterium | reverse complement strand
TAGGTATGACAGATCTCCCAGATAAAACTTCGATAGGCATTCACCAAATGAAATAAGCAGGCTTCCATATTGGCTTGAATAATCGCTTTTTTATTCAAAAGCGCTTCATTACCATCAGCAACCTTGATGGCTTCTAGAAGGATAGAAACAAAGTAAAGTTTTTGGTTCGCTTTTCCGGGCTGATGTTTAGCCATTGAAGTCTTACTGCCTATTGATGAAAAAGGCTATTTTAAGTTGCCATCCAATAAAACGAAATGAGTATTTAATATTAATTTACGTATAAAAATCACCAAAGCCATGATTATTTTCTATACTAAAATTTATACATTAAATAACGATAGTTTAATCTGGCGTTTATACGCCCTCAGGTATGGTGCAAGTGATAAAAAAAACCCTGCGACCAGCTCTATTTGTAATGAACAGGCTGGGCTACCCTACAAAATTCTTATTAATCAGCGTGCTTTTTCTGTGCCCTATTGCTTTGCTCAGCATCCAGCTGTGGGTTCAACTGGAAAAAGACATTCAGGTAACTGCCAATGAGCTGGAAGGCATCGAAATCATAAGAAGCCTTTCAACGCTACAGCAAGAGGCCGACAAAGCCCTGATCACGCTTCTGATTAACGAGGCATTCCCTACAACAGATGTAAGCGAAATGTACGCAAAAAATAAAGCATCTGTTGAACACGGGCTGGCCGAACTTACCCGCCGCATGACTGACCATCGTGTTTCAGTCATTTCCGATACACAAATTAATAAACTCAAAACCACCTGGGAAAAATCCGTTAATCAACGACTCGGCACACAATATATGATGCCAAGCGATTACTATAATGCCTATGGCGCTTTGAGTTTTGAAATAGACAATCTTATCCGGCAAGTTGCCAAAGTCACCGGGTTGTCCACTGATTTTTCCCCAGAAGTTGAACATCAATATAACTTACTCTTTTCCAACCTGTATGAATTGATGATCCAATACAAAATACTCAATGTGTTTGGTGTGTATAGTTTAAATACGCAGCACTTATCTACCGAAATTTTTAATATTGTCGATAATGCCTACTCAAAGGGACTCGATAATCAAAGTATCATTCAAGAACGAATCAAGGAATTTGTTAAAACAGAGCAACACCCTGCATTAAAAACACAACTGGAAAATCTGAATAACCATATTGCCAGCTTCATGGTTTTATTTGATGATCAAATCATGACAGGCTATGGAGATCGCTTAACCTGGGAAGCCTTTGATACACAGGCAAAAACCATTGTTAACACCTTTAAAAACATAGAAACACTGGTTTTAAAGAATATATCTGTTGTCGTCAAAAAGCGTCTGAGCGATAAAAAACAAAATCGTATAATATTAGTTTCTGGTTTACTGATATTGCTGGCTATTATTGCCTACTTATACTTTGGCCTGTATTACTCAATGCTGTCTAATGTCAACCAGCTGGCACAAGGTGCACGCCTGATGGCTGCAGGAGATATGCGAATCAGTATATCCACTGAAAGCCGTGATGAATTAGCGGAACTGATCCACAATTTCAGTATTATGTCCGAACAAATGCGCTCACTGATCCAAGTCGTTTCAGAAAACATGGACACCACCGTTAAGCGATCCGATCATGTGCAACACTTGGCGTCGGATAATAACCAAATGATTCGCGAGCAACAGGAAGAAACCAACAAGATTGGAATTGCCATGGAACAAATGGCTAGTGCCGCTGAAGAAGTAGCTAAAGAAGCCGAGCTTACCGCATTGGCAGCAGCAGAAGCTGACAGTGCTGCCTGTACCGGTCAAAGCCTGATACAGGAAACAGTGAACAACTTTGAACAGCTCACTCAAAAAATCAACTGGTCAAAGGAGCTTGTGGAGCGTTTATCTGAACAAAGCCGTGGCGTTACTTCAATATTGGTAGTAATTAAAGATATTGCGAATCAGACCAATCTGCTGGCCCTGAATGCCGCCATTGAAGCCGCCAGAGCCGGTGAAAAAGGCCGCGGCTTTGCCGTTGTTGCCGGAGAAGTGCGTACCCTGGCACAACGCAGCCATGAAGCCACTGTTGAAATTGAAGAAGTGTTAAACAGTATCCAAATCGAAGTTTCTGATGTGGTTAATTCAATGGATATTAACGTGTCTGTCACTCAAAGCGCCGTTAATACCGCTCAATCGCTGGGTAATCAACTACAGGAAATTCTTAACAAAGTTACCATGATCAGTGGTCGCACTCAGGCTATTTCTGCTGCAACGTTTGAACAAACCCAGGCAGTTATTCATGTGAAGGACAGCGTACGAACCATTAACGACAAAGCCAATGAATCCGCACTTTCAGCTGACAATACCGTTAACTCTACAAAGCAAATGAATCAATCGGTTGAGCATTTAAAGCAACAATTACAAAAATTCCGAGTTTAACGAATACAGCTACAACGATTTCATTGTGTTGATTTATTAAACTTTCGTCTTATAAAAAAAGCCGCATTGTATTTGCGGCTTTTTTTATAACCCCTGACATTCACTAATCACTTTTTTTAGGGGTTGTTTTCTTTTTCGCTACAGCTTTCTTTTTGGCTGTGGTTTTCTTTTTTGCCGCCTTTTTCTTAGCCGGCGCTCTTTTCGCTTTTACAGTTTGTTCCCATTTTCCGTCTTTATAGAACGCGCTCCAGCCGCTGGCCTTGCCTTCAATCTCACTTAATACATATTGCTCTTTGGTTTTTCGAGAATAACGGATAACCGCAGGATTACCGTCTTTATCAGTTTCCGGCGCTTCCACCAGGTAAGCAAACTTGGGATCAAGCTGCTCGGCAACGGATTTTAACTCCGCTACGGTAGGCGCTCTGGTTTCACGATGTTTCGGGAACTGACTAGCCGCCAGGAAAATACCTGATGCACCATCTCGCAATAAGAAAAAATCATCGCTTTTTTCGCACTTCAAATGCGGCATGGGAATCGGATCTGCTTTGGGTGGCGCCACCTCACCATTACGCAACAGCTTACGAGTATTTTTGCATTCATCGTTGGTACAGCCAAAATATTTTCCAAAACGGCCTGTTTTAAGCTGCATATCAGCGCCACATTTATCACATTCAACGATTGGCCCGTCGTAGCCTTTAATCTTGAACTGCCCCGCTTCAACCTCATAGCCTTCGCAATCAGGATTGTTACCACAGATATGCAGCTTACGGTTTTCATCTATCAGGTAGCTTTCCATCGCTGTGTGACAAATCTTGCAACGATGCTTTTTACGCAGCTGATTAACTTCGCCTTCTTCATCGTCAAGATCTATAGATTCTTCACCGGGAATCAGATTAATAGTGGTTTTACAGCGCTCTTTTGGGGGCAGTGCGTAGCCGGAACAGCCAAGGAAAACCCCGGTACTGCCGGTGCGAATCATCATATTACGACCACAGTCAGGGCAGGTAATATTGGTTTCAACCGGATCGTTACTACGCATACCGCCGGTGGCATCGGATTCAGCAACTTCTAACTGCTTTCTGAAATCACGGTAGAAATTATCTAGAACCTTTTTCCAGTTCAAATCCCCTTCAGCAATTTCATCCAGCTGTTCTTCCATGTTGGCAGTAAAGCTGTAATCCATTAACTCGTTAAAATTTTCATTTAAACGATCAGTCACTATATCGCCCATTTTTTCTGCATAAAAACGGCGATTATCCACCTTCACATAACCACGATCCTGAATGGTGGAAATAATAGAGGCATATGTAGAAGGCCGACCAATGCCACGCTTTTCCAACTCACGTACCAATGAAGCTTCGGTAAAACGGGCTGGCGGTTTGGTAAAGTGCTGACTGGGATCCAGCTTGATCAAGGCTAGTTTGTCACCCACCTGCACATCCGGAAGCTCAACATCTTCTTCGGATTTTTTGGACCCGGGCAGGCCAACGGCCAAATGGCCTTTAAACTGCAAAATCCGGCCACGGGTTTTTAATTCAAAGTCTTCTGCGGTGACTGTCAGGCTGGAGCTTAAGTATTCCGCCGGTGGCATTTGACAGGCCACAAACCGACGCCAGATCAGGTCATAGATTTTGAGTGCGTCTTTATCCACACCACTTAGCTGATCCGCAGTGACATTCACATCCGACGGGCGAATCGCTTCGTGCGCTTCCTGTGCACCTTCCTTGCTGGAATACAGCTGGGGCTTGGCGGGCAGGTACTTATCGCCGAATTTGTCTTGAATATAGTCCCGACAACTGGCAACGGCATCTTTACTCAGGTTGGTGGAGTCGGTACGCATATAGGTAATGTAACCGGCTTCATACAACCGCTGCGCTAACATCATGGTACGTTTAACCCCAAAGCCTAAACGAGTGCTGGCGGCCTGTTGTAGGGTAGATGTTATAAAGGGTGCGGCTGGCCGGGATTTGGTCGGCTTATCTTCACGCTTGGCCACCTCATAAACTGCTTTTTGCAAGGTTGCCAATGCCTGATCTGTTTGCTCTTTATTAGTGGGGCGAAACTCTTTGCCACTGTGTTTCAGCACTTGCAGGCGCAATGCCTGTTCTTTGGCCGTTCGGGTATCCGCAAACACTTCCCAGTATTCTTCCGGATTAAAGGCGCGAATTTCCCGCTCGCGCTCGACAATCAATTTCACGGCAACGGATTGTACCCGCCCTGCGGATAAGCCTCGGGCAATTTTGGCCCAAAGCAATGGAGACACCATATAACCCACGACACGGTCTAAAAAGCGACGGGCCTGCTGGGCATTAACGCGGTTCAGATCCAGCCTTCCAGGGTCTGCGAAGGCATCCTGAATAGCTGTTTTGGTGATTTCATTGAAAACAACGCGCTTAAAACGATCATCATCGCCACCAATCACTTCACGTAAATGCCAGGCAATGGCTTCTCCTTCGCGATCCAAATCCGTCGCCAGATAGATTTCGTCGGCATCTTGTGCCAGCCGTTGCAGCTCAGTCACTACTTTTTCTTTGTTGGGCAGCACCTGATATTGCGGTTGCCAGCCGTTATCCGGATCAATCCCCATGCGGGCGATCAACGCTTTTTGTGCTTTTTCTTTCTTATAGGCAGCTTTTTCATCGGGGGCCATTTTGCGCGTAATGGCAGCCTGTTTTGCCCGTTCTTTTGGGTCTACGGGGGTTTTAGTACCGCCGCTTGTCGGCAGATCACGCACGTGACCCACACTGGATT
>PDSR01000003.1 GCA_002748575.1 Gammaproteobacteria bacterium | reverse complement strand
TAAAGTAATTCGGGAATTTCGTCGCCCACTCCCAGCATTGCCAGTGTTTCTACAAGTTGTTCGTTTTCATAAACAGGTACTTCATGTTCGCGGGCGATTTGTAAAATTTCTTCTGCCAATTCACTGCAAGCAGAAGCACTCACAAAGGGCGCTTTAACGCCATCGTAAGTTAATGCTACCGCTTTGGTGGGTTTTGAAGTTTCAGACATAATGTAAGCGTTAAGTTTCAATATCAATTAAGGTTTGTTTTATCCCGGATTGATCCGTTGGCGGAGAACCTTCAATACACTGCATGTCTTTAATGGTTACGCCAAGATTGGTTAAGTTACCGCGTAATTCATCCAGGTGCTGCTGCGAGCGGTTCACGGTGGCTTTTTCCTCTGCCCAAAAGGTCACGCTGGCACTAACGCCAACCAGAGTGATCTGGCAATACATGGCGCCCAGGCCTTCCAGATCAAAACCCATATGGACTACCCATTTACGTTTAAGGTCTGCCGGATCGGTGGTGTTACTGTTATCGTTTTCCTCTTCTTGAATACGAAACTGAAACAACGCCAGGCCGGTATTACTTAAAACGGGCAACTCAAAACTTAATGACGTTTGAGCGGTTGCGCTTTCCTGCCTGGCGGTGTCGGTAAGATTCGACAACTGATGCAAATTAAGTCTGGATATGGCTTCTTTGGTATTTTTAATAAGAACACTTACCAGCGCATCGGCCAGCGATTCCTTTATCCCGGTTTGCGGGCGAACCGCCTGGGCCTGCACGTTAATACCGCCGGGCAGCGGTGGGTGAATAAGCAGTTTAGTGAATGAGCTTTTGCCCTGAACAGCGCTGTCAGCTTCTTTATCGCTGATCGCATAGGCTCCGCTACTGCTATTAACAGCGCTGCCTTGCTGGGTTGGTGGTGTCGCTATCAGAGGGCGTTGATAAACCGGGCTTAAGGGGCGGGGCAACGATGTTAACCGGCTGTCGAGCGCAGCGCCTTTATCCGGAGCAGGCTTTCCAGGCTGTTCAAGTTTTTCGAGCTGTTTCTGTAGATTTAATAAATTGAACTTAAGATCCCGGCGTACGTTCCCCGAAAGCGGTTGCTCGGCTTTTGCGGGGGCAGGCTGATGATTTTCTGCTAATGTCTTTTGTCCGGTTCTGGCCGCAGATTCAGGCGAATTGCCCTTGTTGGGTGTTTCACTGACAGCCGCCTTCAGCGTTTTTATCTGCTGTTTGATTTGTTGAATCAACTCGTTGCTGTCGGCTTTAGCCGGTTGCTGTCGGGCAGGTTCGGATGTGGCGATGGTGTTCTCGTAAAAAACACCGCTGTTTCTGATGGCAGCTTTTAATCCGGGTGCTGTTGATACTTCTGCTTTTTGCGGAAGCGATTCTATAAAACGAGTGGCCGCTTTTTCCACAGATTGAAAATCAACGGTTGTCTTTAATCCCTGGCCGACAGGCGCATTGGTGTTTTTGGGAGCCATGCTGGCCGGCTGGGAAACGGGTTGCCCGCTTTTTACCAGGGTATTTTGGGCTTTGATGGCTTGAGCAATACCCATCAGTTTGCTCAGCAAAGAGGTATAGCTGCTTTGTTGATTAACTTCATGGCGAATAAAATGTTTGAGCGTGGTCTGTAAGTCGGGAGGGGCTATTTCCAGCAGTTTGAGTGCCTGCCCCTGGATCTGGACGATTAACTGCTGTCCGATTTTCAAAGGTGCCTGCGTCTGTACCCGAATTTGTACGCGGGAGCCCTGTATGATCTGTTGCGCTGTTTCGTTGTTGATTTGTGTCAGTGGGCCTTGCCCGGCCAGCAGCCGACGGTCCGGGTTCAATGTCAGCAATGCATCATAGCTGTTATTTTGGGCTTTAGTTGCACTGTGTTGAATCACCTCGGATACCACAGCTTTGATCGCGGTGCTGGTATCCAGGACAGGGCGCGTAACCGCTTTAACTGCATCCGCGGCGGCTGTAGCGCGGGCAGGTGGCAGGTTGATCTTGTCAGGCGGTATATCAATGGGCATCGTTTAAGTATAGCTGGTGTACCGGGGAGCGAATCTGGATTTGCCCCAAGCATCTTCATTCAAATTGGATTATAATGCCGCGCAATTTTCGCCATTATCACCAATATTCGGGGGCTACTTGTCCGTTTCAGCAAAGCCATTGCTACAAGCCAAAGACCTCTATTGCGAGCGGGATGACCGGATATTGTTTGCGGGCTTATCGTTTGCTGTTCAGGCGGGCCAGATTCTGCAAATAGAAGGCCCCAACGGTAGTGGCAAAACCACCCTTATCCGTATCCTTTGCGGCCTGTCGCAGGATTTTGAAGGCAGCCTGTACTGGCAAGGTCAGCCTTTGGATAAAGTGGCGGCTGGTTTTCGCCAGTCCTGCGTTTACTTTGGCCATAATACCGGTGTTAAGCTGGCGTTGACGGCTGAAGAAAACCTCAACTGGATGGCTCAGATCAAGGGCCTGTCGCTTGGCAGTTCGGAGCTTGCGCAGCGTATTCAGGCGGTGCTCGCCAGGGTGGGATTGCTGGGCTTTGAAGACGTGCCACTGTACACCCTGTCGGCAGGTCAGAAACGGCGGGTAGCTTTGGCAAGTCTGCTGCTTGAACCGGTACCCCTGTGGATTTTAGACGAGCCCTTTACCGCTATTGATAAAAAAGGTGTTGCGGAGCTGGAACAGCTGATTATTGAGCAGGCTAATGAAGGTCGCAGTGTAATTTTGACAACCCATCACGAATTGGCGATATCACCTGACAAACTGCAAAAGCTTACATTGGGCAATGCGGCCAGCCCGAAAAAAACGGAGGTGGCCGATGCCTGATCAATCATCAAGCCAGTCGCCATCGCCAATGCCCCAACTACCGCCAATGTCTCAGGGTTTTTGGGCGCTGATGAAGCGGGATCTGGTGTTAGCTTTTCGCCAGCGCGGGGATATGATCAACCCGCTGTTTTTCTTCCTGATGGTGGTGAGCCTGTTTCCACTGGGTGTTGGCCCGGAACCCGGTCAACTGCAAAAAATGGCCCCCGGCATCATCTGGATTGCCGCTTTGCTGTCAACACTTTTGGCGGTAGACAGTCTGTTTCGGCAGGACTTTGATGATGGCGCATTGGAACTGTTATTGCTTAGCCCGCATCCGCTATTTTCATTGGTGGGTGCTAAAGTCCTGGCGCATTGGCTGGTAACGGCCATACCGTTGATTCTGGCATCACCTTTTTTGGGGTTGATGCTGTTCCTTGAAGGAGAGCAGCTGTTGGTGGTGATGCTCACCTTGATACTGGGCACACCTGTTTTAAGTATGATCAGTGCGATTGGCGCTGCATTAACGGTGGGGCTTAGAAAAGGGGGCGTATTAATTGCGATTATCGCCTTGCCCCTGTATGTTCCCGTGTTAATTTTTGGAACCAGCGCCATCGAGGCGGCATCTATTGGCATGCCCTTCATTGGGCAGGTAGCCTATTTAGGTGCTTTATTAGCGTTAGCGATAACATTTGCACCCTTTGCCATTGCGGCGGGGTTGCGTGTCAGTGTGAGTGGATAATCATATGAGCCTGTGGGACTCAATCACCCGTTTGTACCATAAATTTGGATCGCCCAAATACTTTTATGAACTGAGTGCAAAAATGCTGCCCTGGCTGATTGTGCTTACCTTGATAACACTGATACCCGGCCTGATCTGGGGCCTGGGCTTTGCGCCGATGGACGAAGAGCAGGGCCATAGCTACCGCATTATGTATATTCATGTGCCCGCTGCTGGTGTTGCTATGGGAGGCTATGTGATGATGGCGGTGGCCAGTGCTATTGGGCTGATCTGGAAAATGAAAATGGCCGATATGGTGGCCAAGTCCATTGCACCTATTGGTGCCTCGTTTACGCTGTTGTGCCTGTTAACGGGGGCAATTTGGGGCAAGCCTACCTGGAATACCTGGTGGGTATGGGATGCACGCTTAACCTCAATGCTGGTGCTGCTGTTTTTGTACATTGGCTTTATTGCCCTGCAAAACGCCATTGAAAACCCTGCGTCCGCCGCCAAAGCTGCTGGAATTCTGGCGATTGTCGGGGTTGTCAATTTACCTATTATTAAATACTCCGTTAACTGGTGGAGTACACTGCATCAACCGGCCACCATCAAAATCACAGATACTTCCGCTATTGATGGCAGTATGCTGGCGCCGCTGTTGCTGTGTATTACTGGCTTCTACTGTTATTTTGGCCTGCTGGTGTTAATGGCTTCGCGCAATGAAGTGTTGTTCCGTGAGCAGCGAAGCCGCTGGGTACAAAAAGAGGTGCTGAAATAATGGCATTTGAATCTTTAAACGATTTTCTAACCATGTGTTATGTAACCCCGATGGGGTTTGACCGCTGTCATGGTGGATTTGTGTGGACCGCTTATGGTATTGGCGTTCTAGTGATTCTGGGTAATTTGTTTGCTGTGGTCAATCGGCGCAAAAAAGTGCTTAACCAGATTCGTCGTAAAATTCGTAGGGAGCAGGCGCATTCATGAATCCAAAGCGTAAGCAGCGTTTAATCATTATATTGGGTATTGTCTTTGGGGTCAGCGTGGCCGCAGCGCTGATTGGTGTTGCCTTGAAAGAAAACATCAACCTTTACTTTTCCCCTACCCAAATGGCAGCTGGTGAAGCGCCTGTTGGAAAAACAATTCGCGTGGGCGGGTTAGTCGTGGCAGGCAGTGTTACCCGTGGTGAAGGGCTCACCGTTGCTTTTGACGTCACCGATACCAAGGCTGTAACCACCATTTACTTTGATGGCATATTGCCAGACCTGTTCCGAGAGGGGCAGGGTATTATCGCACTTGGCAAAATTGATCAAACAGGCCGTTTCGTGGCCGAAGAAGTGCTGGCCAAACACGATGAAGAATACATGCCCCCTGAAGTGCAGGAGGCCATTGATAAAGCACACCCCGGTGGAGTGTAGCCGTTGCCAGCTGGCTAATAGTGTATAGATGTACTGGAAAGCCTCAGCTTTCCAGTTTCTGTTTCACAGGGTCAGAGTTCAAAACCTGCTTCTGCTGCTGATGGGTGAGATTTTGCTGATCCATTCGTTTCACCCAGAAAACCACGCCCCCAGCCACTGCGATAGGAATAATGATCAGGTTTAACAGCGGCGTAGCGGTTGCCAGGGTTACAGCACCACCAAAACCCATGACGGCGGTTCGGTCTTTACGCATCATCTCCAGAGTTTGTTGAAAGCTGATACCGTTGTTGTCGGCTGGTATATCAAGGTATTGCATTGCCATCATCCAGGCACCAAATATATACCATAGAATGGGGGAAATACCCTGTATCACAGGAATAAAGCTGATCACTACAG
>PDSR01000042.1 GCA_002748575.1 Gammaproteobacteria bacterium | reverse complement strand
AGTCTGTCTTAGCCAACACGAGCTGGTTGAGTTAGCTCCCTGGGTAAGAAAGTAAATGGAGCAGTGAAGTCCTCACTGATGTTTTACCAGATCAATATTGATCTGATGGGTAGATAGTGTCATAGAAACACTATTGGTGCAAACTGGTTATTTGTACAGTGATTGCAAAGAATCAATATAAAGAAAACCGCGCCCTTATAAGAGTGGCTATTTGTGAAGAGTGATGCCAGAGTGCGGTTATCAGGAGGCGCTTTCCAGTGTTCGGGGGAATACGTGAACTTCGTTACTGTTGATCAACCGGTACAGGGAAGCTGGCCGGGAGACACCAGATTCTTTTTCGCCAGTCTCTTCAATAATGCCTGCATCCAGAAATCTTTTGCGGAAAGATTTCTTTTGCAGTGGCGAATTCAAGATGATTTCGTACGTTCGTTGTAGCAGTGGCAGGGTGAAGGATTCTGCAAGTAGGTGGACTGGCAGGGAAGTGTACAACACTTTACTGCGTAATCTTTCTTGACTCAGTTTTAGTAAATCATTGTGATCAAAGGCCAGTTTACGAGACATGGCATTATTTACCGGTGTCCAGGAAGCATCTACAGAGCTGGCATCTACTTTAAGTTTTATATTTTCATGTGGGATCAGTGCGAAATATAAAACAGTGAGAGACCATCCTCTGGGATCCCGCTTGCTACTGCCGATGGTGGCTACCTGCTCCAGGTAAGGCGAGGCGACCCCTGTTTTCTCTTGGAGCTTTCTAAATGCTGTTTCGTCCAGGGTTTTGTCTTTATGCTGATCGATGAAGCCGCCGGGTAAGGCCCATTGATGCTTCTTTGGGAATTGCCCCCGCTTAGTAAGTAATACCTGAAGCTGTTCATCTTTTACAGTAAAGATGCACATATCGACGGTGCAGAGCGGTACATCAAACTCATGAATATTGTAAGCGGCGAGAAACTCTTTTTCGGTTTTGGGTGCATCCATCATATTGCCTTCGCTTGATACGTTGTTACAGGGTAACTGGCGGGCTGTTGATTTTCTATCTGTGTTGCCATTACGGGTTAAAAAATTGGCACAAATCTGTCATTTGTTACCTCCCCCCAAACGTCCAGTTTTCATCATTTTAATTTATCAATCAGGAGGTAGCTCACAAAAAGTTATAAAAAATTGTTGCGACACAAGTGTCTCTGTGACACTATTGGTTTGCAGGTGAGTTGTGCAAGATTTGCAGCGTACTTATAAGACGGGCCAGGATAGACCAGGCTTCCATCAATCACAGCAAGGGGGTTGCTGACATGAACAAAATATACGATTTCCTCATATTTATAGGCCGATTCCAGCCTTTTCATAAGGGGCATCTTTCCGTTATTAAAGCTGGCCTGGAGCAAGCTGATAAATTGATCGTGCTGTGTGGATCATCCCACCAGCCCCGTTCAGTACGCAACCCCTGGAATGTCTCAGAGCGTGAAGCCATGATTCGTGGTGCTGTTAGTGACTCGGATCAAGATCGACTTGTGATCTCTCCGCTGATGGATATGACTTATAACGATGAGGCCTGGGTTCGGAACGTACAAGCCACGGTAAATGGCATCGTAACCGCCCATCATGGCGCACCTCATCGTCAGCCAAAGGTTGGGTTGATAGGGCATAGCAAAGACCAAAGCTCTTATTACATGAATCTTTTCCCCCAGTGGGGTGCCGTTGCAGTGGGAAACTATCAGCAGTTAAGTTCAACGCCAATCCGAAATCGCTATTTTTCTAATGAGTCTACTGTCTACCTGGAAAGCGATACAGCAGTAAAAACAATACCGGCAAATGTGTGCGCTTATCTGGATGATTTTCAAAAAACCGACGATTACCGTTCTATTAAAAGTGAGCATGAGTTTATAGAGACGTATCGTAAGGCTTGGCAAGCAGCACCTTATGCACCCACGTTCGTGACTGTAGATGCGGTTGTTATTCAAAGTGGTCATGTTCTTATGGTTGAGCGGAAAGCAAGGCCAGGAAAAGGATTGCTAGCGCTACCAGGAGGGTTTGTTGATCATGGCGAAAAACTGGTCGATGCTTGCTTGCGAGAACTTAAAGAAGAGACACGTTTGAAAGTGCCAGTACCAGTGCTTAAAGGATCCATTAAAGCCAACGAAGTGTTTGATGATCCCTTTCGCTCTGCAAGAGGAAGAACAATTACTCATGCGTTTTACATTGAACTTAGCCCAAACAAGGAGCTGCCGCGAGTAAAAGGTGGTGATGATGCTAAACACGCTATGTGGGTACCACTGGCTGATCTGGATCCAACAAAGATATTTGAAGATCACTATTTCATTATTCAAGAAATGACAGGTATGTAGGTTTCAACCTTAGCCCGAAAACATTAAACCAAAAGCAGGGATAGACCCGGCTTTCACACAAATGACTGGAGGATTTCCATCATGAGAAACATTATCTTAAACGCAGACTCTTATAAGGCATCGCACTACTTGCAGTATCCACCTGGCACCACAGAAGTTTCAAGTTATATCGAGGCCCGTGGCGGCGAGTTTCCTGAGGCCGTATTCTTTGGCTTACAGATGTTTATCAAAGAGTATTTATTGAAGCCTGTTACCATGGCTGATGTGGAAGAAGCCACCGCGGTATTTCAAGCCCACGGCGTTCCTTTCAATGCTGATGGCTGGCGCTACATTGTTGAAGAATGCAATGGCTATTTACCGATTGAAATAGAAGCCATTCCTGAAGGTACTGTAATGCCTGTGCGGAACGCTATGGTGCAAGTGCGAAATACCGATCCTGAGTGTGCCTGGTTAACCAGCTATGTAGAAACCGCGTTGTTAAGGGCGGTTTGGTACCCAACGACGGTCGCCACCGTATCTTGGAATTGTCGAAAGGTTATTGAGCGCTACATGGAAACCACCGCAGATAGCCAGCAAGGTATCGATTTTAAATTGCACGATTTTGGCGCAAGGGGTGCGACCAGTGAAGAGGCTGCGGCAATAGGTGGTGCTGCGCACTTAGTTAACTTCATGGGTTCTGATACGTTAAGCGGCATAATGGCTGCACGGCGATACTATGGTGCGGATATGGCCGGGTTCTCAATTCCAGCAGCGGAACACAGCACGATTACGAGCTGGGGAAGAGATAACGAAGCGGCAGCTTACGCAAATATGTTGGAGCAATTCTCTGGCGAAGGAAAGATTGTTGCAGTTGTTAGTGATTCTTACGATTTATGGAATGCGATTGATAATATTTGGGGTGGTGAGTTAAAAAATAGGGTAGAAGCCACCGGAGGTACCCTGGTGGTTCGCCCGGATAGTGGCAACCCTGTTGAAGTCGTCACTGAAACTATCGAGCGCTTAATGGTCAAGTTTGGCTACAGCATTAATCAAAAAGGCTACCGCGTATTGCCTGCCTGTATTCGTGTTATACAAGGGGATGGCGTGTCTTTAAAAACTATCGAGGCTATTTTGGCTGCAATGGAAAGGAAGGGGCAGAGTGCCGAAAATATCGCTTTTGGCATGGGTGGCGAGTTATTACAGAAAGTGAACCGTGATACCATGAAATTTGCGATGAAAGCGTCTGCAGCGAAAGTGAATGGTCAATGGCGGGATGTGTTCAAGGATCCTGTTACTGATAGAGGCAAGCGTTCCAAGAAAGGAAGGCTGGCAGTTAAGCTGGGAAACTGCGCTCAATATCAAACAGTTCGGGCGGAAGCAGTTAACGGCGGTGATAATTTGATGGTGCCTGTTTTCCGTAATGGTGTATTGCTGGGCGATTTAACCTTTGACCAGGTACGCTCAAATGCCAGTAATATAACGGCTTGTTGAAGTATCTTGAAAGGGTTGATTGATTTATCAGTTAGTTCTATCTTTCTATGTTAGGCGCATTAAAACACTAATTTATTGGCTTGGTAGGTATGAACAATAAATTTCAAATGAAAACATTGACTACCTGGTAACGTGGGTAAAACTGATCGTATCATTCGTGTTTTAGTGGGTATCGGCATTATCGGCGCTGGTGTCTAGCTTATATTTCTTTTGGCCTTTCAACCTGTAAGAAAAGTGCAGAATAAAACCTATGGAAGAAGCACATAATTCCAAATTGAAAAACTTTCCGGTTTCTTGGTTCGCTGTTGTGATGGGGCTGAGTGGTTTAGCTATTGCCTGGCACCGGTCGGAGCAGGTGCTGGAACTTGCCGTAAGGCCAAGCGGTTTATTGCTTGGCCTGGCATTGGCAACATTTTTTACGCTGTTGTTTTTCTATGTTATGAAAAGCATTAAGCACTTCGCAGCGGTGAAAGCAGAGTTTGCCCACCCGGTAAAATTAAACTTCTTCCCGGCTATTTCTATCAGCCTGATATTGCTAAGTATTGCTTTATTGCCTCACCATCAGGTTGCTTCAATGGTTTTCTGGTCGATAGGGGCACTGTTGCATCTTGGCTTTACGCTTTATGTGCTTTCGGCATGGCTGCATCAAACCCATTTCGAGCTGGCACATATTAATCCGGCGTGGTTTATTCCTATTGTCGGAAACGTACTGGTACCTATAGCCGGAGTGAAGCACGCCTCTCCGGAGGTATCCTGGTTCTTTTTCAGTATTGGATTGGTATTTTGGCTAGTGCTGTTAACGCTGGTTTTTTATCGAATGTTCTTCCATCAGCCTTTACCGGAAAAACTTCTGCCAACCCTGTTTATTTTGATAGCGCCGCCAGCTGTCGGGTTTATTTCATGGATGCAATTAACCGGTGATCTAAATGCTTTCGCCAGAGTGCTTTATTATGTGGCACTGTTTCTTACCATTATGCTGTTAACGCAAATAGGGCGTTTTATAAAATTAAAATTCTTTTTATCTTGGTGGGCCTATTCGTTCCCTTCAGCGGCAGTCACCATTGCCACGTTGTTAATGTATCAACACCTGCAACTTTCATTCTTTAAATACCTCGGGTCAGTATTTCTGCTGTTATTAACACTGCTGATTACCGGGCTGTTAGTTAGAACTTTAAAGGCGGTTTTCAACCAAGAGATATGTATCGAGGATTAAACTGAAATGCAAACATCAGAAACTTTACAGGATGTGCTTGTTGAAGCCATTAATGATGAATATAAGGCACGAGCAATGTATCAGTGTGTAATTAACCAGTTTGGACGGGTTCGGCCATTTATAAATATTATTGAAGCTGAGACAAGGCATATTCAGGCCCTTATTCCTCTTTTTCATAAATACGGTGTTCCTGTTCCAGAGGATGACTGGCTGCAACGGGTTGATACTCCCGAATCAATTGTTGCTGCCTGCAGGATTGGCGTTGATGCCGAGATTGAAAATGCCGGGATGTATGACCGGTTACTCAA
>PDSR01000041.1 GCA_002748575.1 Gammaproteobacteria bacterium | reverse complement strand
AAAGGATATCAAGATTTGCCAACCCCAGATCAGCATCCAGTAATACAACCCGCCGTCCCAGTTCTGAAAGGCACATCCCCAGGTTTAAAGAAACATTACTTTTTCCTACGCCACCTTTACCGCCAGTTACTGCAATTACTTGTACAGGATGTCCACTCATAAAGCCTTACTCATATAAACAACGCTTCTTAATTTTTCTGTTTTTTATCTTGTCTGTTTTGGTCTTTTTCCTGCAATCGCCGAAATGCAGGTTAATCACGCCATACTGAATTCGGTTTTAACCCGCCATAGCCTCGACAAAAACATCAGCCACTTCTGATTCTTCGCAGTCCGCCTCTTTACTGAGCGACACCGCCAGATTTACCAGCTGATTAGCCTTAGGCCTTTGAATATCATCAGGAATATTCTGGCCGTTGGTGACATAAGCCATCGGTAACTTATTTTCTATAATGACACTCAAGGCTTCACCCAAACTTGCTGATTCATCTAGTTTAGTCAAGATTGAGCCAGATAGGCGCAAATGTTTGTATTCATTAACGGTTTTTTCCAGAATTTTGCGTTGACTGGTACCGGAAAGCACCAGCCATGACTTCATTTCAATACTGGATTTTTCCAACAAGCTCATTTGATGATCAAAAGATTCATCTTTAACACTCAAACCTGCCGTATCAATAAAAATCATTTTTTTACGGCATAACGAGCGAATCACCACATCCAAAGGATGTTGCTCGTTAACGATACGCAGCGGTACTTTCAATATCTGCGCCAGCGTTCGCAACTGCTCATGGCCTGCTATTCGGTAACTGTCGGTGGTAATCAACGCTAACGATTCCGGCCCGTATTTTAACGCATACTCAGCCGCCAGCTTTGCAATGGTGGTTGTTTTACCCACGCCGGCAGGCCCCACAAAAGCAACAACGCCTGAACCATCTACAATGGCATCATCGCTTAAAGGTAACCGCTGACTCAGATCTTCCAGCACCTGCTGCCAGGCCTGTTTTTTCGGTAGTGTTTCGTTGACCTGATTTAACAGGCTACGACACAAAGGCGCACTCAAACCGATTTTTCGAAGGCGTTTAAAAACTGCCGCCGATAACGGATGACGATAACTGTAATCACCCCAGGACATATTATTTAATTGGGCATTTAACAGGTTTTTCAGCTGATTAAGTTCCTGCTTAACATCGCTGATATCCTCTTGCGATGATTGTTCGTTGAAGCGGGCATTCACATGACTTTGTAACGCATTCACAGGATCACGGAATGCATCAGCCGGTTGTGTCGCCGCCAGTTCATCGGCAGGATCATAGTCTCCAGGCTGGCCATACACAGTGGCCTGTGGAGCATCACCAGGTATTTGTCTGTCAAGCAAACCTTCGTGCTGGGCGACCCGCTTACTGCGTTCCTGGGCAAACTGCTCACGCATTTTACGACGCGATGCTTCTTCTTTGGCCGCTTCAAGATCCCGCTTGATCAGATCATGTTCGCTGGCCTTTGCGGGAACCATTTCGCTGGATTCATCAATAAATGCCGGTACATGCTTGCGCTCCCGCTCGCGCTTTTTATGGGCATCAAGCACCGATTGATAATCAACACTCGCAGTAATTTCTACACCGCCCTGCACTTTCCTGTTGGAAAGAATCACAGCATCCGCACCCATTTGTTCACGCACTTTATTCAATGCCTGGCGCATATCTGAAGCGACGATTTTTTTCACTGACATGACATCACCTTCTTAGTTTTGCCCAATGCTCGCAACCACCGTAATCTTTTTCGTTTCCGGTATTTCGTTATAAGACAGCACCTGGATTCCCTGAACGCTAAACCGCAAAAATCTCGATAACATTGAGCGAATGCCTGCGGATACAAGTAATACCGCTGGCTGCCCGGCAAGCTCCTGCTTTTGCGAAGCCTCGGCAACGGAACGCTGCAAAGTATTCGCCAAGCCTGGCTCTATCACTGCATCGGCGCTGGTACCGCCTGTTTGCTGTGCTTGTGCTACAGACTGTAGCAACATTTGTTCCAACTCTGGCTGAAGGGTAATAACAGCCAGATCATCCTCTGCACCATAGATGTTCTGTACGATCAGGCGCGACAGGGCAACACGTACGGCATTCGTCAGTGCGTCAGGATCTTGACTTCGCGGTGCCGCTTCCGCCAAAGCTTCGGCAATGGTACGGATATCTTTAATCGGAATACTTTCTTCAAGCAGCGTTTGCAAAATACGATGCAAGCGGCTCAGTGGCAGCGGATTCGGCACCAGGTTTTCCACTAACTTGGGAGACATTTCCTGAAGCTGATCCAAGAGCTTTTGCACTTCTTCAAAGCCAAGTAGTTCGTGAGCATGGCGCTGCATTACCTGATTCAGATGAGTGGCCACCACGGTACTGGCATCAACGACGGTATACCCCATCGTTTGTGCCTGATCCCGCTGGCCCGGTTCAATCCATACGGCGTCCAAACCGAAAGCCGGGTCTTTGCCCGGAACACCATTCACACTGCCAAATACCTGGCCTGGATTGATCGCCAGTTCTCGATCAGGGTGGATCTCTGCTTCATCAATGGCCACACCCATTAACGTAATGCGATAGGCATTGGGCAACAGATCCAGATTGTCACGAATATGAACCGACGGCATTAAAAAACCCATTTCCTGGGAAAGTTTTTTCCGCACCCCTTTAATCCTGCCAAGCAACTGCCCTCCCTGGGATTTATCCACCATGGGTATTAACCGATAGCCCACTTCCAGGCCAACCATATCAACGGGTTTAACATCATCCCAACCCAGCTCTTTGGTATCCTGATCCACTGCGCCGGGATCACCAGGAACGGGCTGCTGGGCAATGGTTGCTGCTTCTGGCTGGCCAGCTGCCTGCTGCTGGCGCTGACTGATAAGAAATGCTCCGCCACCACAAACAACACTTAAACCAAGAAACGCCAGATGAGGCATGCCGGGAATAGAACCCATAATAAATAACACGCCGGCTGCAATTCCCAGTGCTTTTGGGCTGCCAAACATCTGGCTCATAACCTGATTGCCCAGATCAGACGCACTGGAAACCCTGGTCACAATAATGGCGGCAGCGGTTGACAACAATAACGAGGGTATTTGCGCCACCAGGCCATCACCAATGGTTAACAACGCATACACACGCAATGCATCAGTAAAACCAAGGCTGTGCTGCGCCATACCAATGGCCAGCCCACCCACGATATTAATCACCAATATCAGAATACCCGCGATCGCATCGCCCCTGACAAACTTGCTGGCACCATCCATAGCCCCGTAAAAGTCGGCCTCTTCGCCCACTTCGGTACGGCGTTTTTTCGCTTCTTCCGGGCTGATAATCCCCGCATTCAAATCAGCATCAATCGCCATTTGCTTACCGGGCATGGCATCCAGAGTAAACCGGGCACTTACTTCAGAAATACGACCGGCACCTTTGGTAACAACCACAAAGTTAATAATGACCAGAATCAAAAACACCACTAAACCAACAGCGTAATTACCACCAATAACCACTTCACCGAAGGATTGAATCACTTTACCCGCGGCATCCCCGCCTTGGTGCCCGTTAAGAAGTACCACCCGGGTAGAGGCAACATTCAGCGCTAATCGCAGCAAGGTTGCCACCAGCAACATGGTGGGGAAAATGGCAAATTCCAAAGGGCGAGTGGTATAAACCGCTACCAGCAATACCACTAAAGAAAGGGCAATATTAAAGGTAAAAAGCACATCCAATAAAAACGGCGGCATCGGTAATGTCATCATCGCCATAATGGCTAACAACATTAAAGGCACGCCTAAATTGCCATGCTTTCCTATACTTTTAAATTGATCCAAAACACCCGCTTGTGCCATAGCTTTTTTGCCTGCTACAAAAGTTTGACGTTAAAAACAGCTGGGCACTGTTACTGCAAGAATCTTTCCTACTACAACAGATGATTGTATTTATTGAATTTTTTCTGATTTTCAGGGAATGGAAATAAAAAATGATAGTTTTTTGGCACCTCATTGGCGCTAGCCCGAATGTTTCACCAAACCAGGAAAACAAACGCACTAAAACTTAAAAACAACGCGACAAAAACCAGCCAATGCTTGCGTGAAGGCAGTCTTCTTATAGGTGGTGCCCAACAGGGCGCGTCTTCATTCTTCTAAGAGCAGGCTAGATTCCATGACGGTACCCGCCAACGTCGCACGCTTTTTATTTGAAACCTCATCGGGGAGTGAACCCCTGCATGTTGTCAGTTTCGATATTAACGAAGCCATGGCCACCCCGTACCAGATGGAGCAGGTGATTGCCGTTGCCAAGGGTGTGACGGATGCGGCCTCCTGGGTCGGCAAAGCGGGCTGTTTAACCGTTGTCGATATTTATACCGGTAAATCCCGCGTGTTTCATGGTGAAATTGTTCATGCCCGCACGGAGCAGCCCGGAAGAAGGCTGACGCTGTACCGTCTGACGCTGGTACCAAAATTCTGGTATTTAAAACACCGCAGCGGTTGCCGCATCTTTCAGGATGCGTCCGTCCCGGCAATAATTGCCCGGATTTTCCACGAAGCAAATATAACGGAATCCAATTACCGGTTTGATGTTAAGCGTGTGTATCCACCCCGCCGTTATTGTGTTCAGTACCAGGAGACAGAATTCCACTTTGTTTCCCGCTTAATGGAAGAAGAAGGCCTGTTCTATTACTTTGAACACCACCCCAGCCATCACGTTATGGTGATCACCGACGATATTCAGCGCTGCTTTCAGCAGGATGCCAGTCAGAAAAACGTTAGAAAAATACCCTATCACGCCAAAGCGTCCATGCGCCCCGATCACGCCACTATTTACAATATGCGCTACAAGCAACAGGTGGTAGCCAACAGTGTCACGCTCAATGATTTTAACCACCAAAAACCCCACCTGAATTTAACCGTGGCATCATCCCGGGCACATGCTGGCAAGCTGGAACATTACACTTACCCCGGCGGCTACAGCGACAAAGGGCAAGGCCAGCTATACGCCACCTTCCAACGGGATGCCCTGTTGGTGGAACAGGAAATCCTTACCGGGCAGACCGATGACACCGCGTTGGCCACCGGCCAATTATTTGAACTCACCCACCACGGCAATACCGCCTTCAACAAAAAATACCGACTGCTCGCTGCGCGCTATCAGGGCGAACAACCCCAATCCCTGGAAGAAGGCGCTTCTCATGGCGGTTCCCGCTATTCATGCGAGTTCAAGGCCATTCCGGCGGAAACCACCTACCGAACCCTTAACACCCACAAGAAAACCAGAATTGCCGGTTGCCAATCGGCGTTTGTCACCGGGCCGCCCGGTGAAGAAATCTAT
>PDSR01000030.1 GCA_002748575.1 Gammaproteobacteria bacterium | reverse complement strand
GGTCATGTGTTACGCTAGTGTTTAGCTTTCCTTCGTAAATAGAGAAACCCGTGTTTTGCGTGCCTGCTGAACCATTGGCACCACTGCAACTGGCCAAAAAAGCTGCAAGTAAAATAATCCAGCATTTTAAGTTACTCATGTGAGTCTCTCTGTGTTTTTCATAATTGAGTTGTAAATGAATTGCTATAGTTAATCAGTATGCCACAAAAAAATGAATACCTTGTGATTTTTGCGGCCATGCAGGTTTGTGGCGATAACAGGAGCGCTAACGGTGACTTTAAAGCGACAACTTTTTATTTTACTGACCATTTTGCTGTTATTGCTGCTGGTGGGCATTTTCGGGGTAACAGTTCACAATGCAAAAGATGATGTTGTAGCGCAGGTGCGCCTGCATGTGCAGGATACCGCTGATTCGTTGGCGTTGTCCGTGGTACCGGCACTGAGCCACAGGCATATGGCGCAGCTGGAGCTGTTGGTAGACGGGGTGTTTGATCGGGGTTATTACCGGGAACTTGCAGTGCGTGATGCCAGTGGCGAACTGTTAGTTAGCCGCCATTCCAATGCGCCGCCCAAACAGGTGCCGCAATGGTTTATTAACTGGTTATCCATTGATGTCGTTTCCGGTGTCGCCGAAGTCAGCCAGAGCCAGAAAATGTTGGGCAAACTGCATATTACCAGTGATAACACCATCACTTACCGGATGCTCTGGGGCTCAGCCCGGCAAACCCTGAAGTCGTTTGCTGTTGCTGGAGTTGTCGTGTGGGTGTTGTTGGCTTTGATTTTACGGCAGGTATTCAGGCCTTTGGATGAGCTGGAACAGCAGGCTGAGGCGATCTGCCGCAAAGACTTTAATGTGCAGCAGCCATTGCCTGTAACCCGTGAATTACGACGTATAGTGCAAGCGATGAACCGTATGAGCCGGCAATTAAAAGTGTTGTTTGATGAGCAGGTAATGCAGGTTGAACAGGTGCGTAACCAGGCTTATGTGGATTCAGTTTCAGGTTTAGGAAATGGCCGATTCTTCAATTCCCAGCTTGAAGCGCGGGTGAATTCCACGGAAGAACCGTTTAACGGCGCTTTGGCGCGTGTTCAGTTGTCGGGCCTGCTGGAATATAACGAACAGTTCGGCAAGCAGGCTGGTGATGATTTGCTTAAACAGATGGGTAAATGCTGGCGGTTATCTATGGAAGAAATCGAAGGTTATTGTGTGGCACGGGTATCTGGTGCCCGCTTTGCAGCATTGCTACCCAATGTGGAGCGTGAACAGGCAAAAACCACACTGGCTGCTGCGCTGCAAGCCATTAATAAAATACCGGCGTTGGCAGAGGGTGGCAATGGACTTTCTGTCAGTGCTGGTATGAGTTGTTGTTCAATGGGTGATGATCCGCAATTACTTGAAGTGCAGGCCAATTCTGCACTGTCTGAAGCGCGACAAAAAGGGAATGATAATTTAGTGGTGTTTGATCAGCAGGCTCATGGTGATCCGTTGTTGCCACAGTTGGCTGAAGTGGAGGACTGGCAAGCGTACCTGACAAATATTATTAACCAGAAACAGGTATCGTTTGAGTTTCAGCCGGTACTTTCCTGTGTTGACCAATCGGTGATGCACTACGAGGCACTGGCCAGGCTGGAGATAAACGGTGAGCTGCTGAGCGCCGGTGTTTTTATCCCCTTGGTCGAGCGTTATGGTCTGGAAGAGCGCTTTGATCAGCTAATTGTGCGTTCAGTGATTGCAGCCCTTGAGGAGCAGCTGGAAAATGAGCGCAAGCCAATCGCTATTAATATTGCAGCTCGTTCGATACGTAGTGATGACTTTATAGACTGGTTGATTACCAAGGTGGGCAGTCATGGCAAGGTGGCACCATTACTGGTGTTTGAAGTGCCCGAAATTGCAGTGCGATTATCTCATGGTAAGTTACGACGCCTGGCGAAAGGCCTAAAGGTGGCTGGTGCCAAACTATCGATTGATCATTTTGGCTCAACCAACAGCAGCTTTGGTTATTTAAGTGGCTTGCCTTTGTATTCGATTAAAGTGGATCACAGTTATATTCGTGATATACACGAAAATCTGGACAATCAGTTTTTTGTACAGTCGCTGGTGAGAATCGCCCACAGTCGCAATATTTTACTAACAGCTGAGATGGTTGAGCAGGAAGTTCAATGGAATTTGCTTCGCAGCTTCCAATTAGATGGCGCTCAAGGGTATTATCTGGGTAAGCCAACGAAATCTTTAAAGGCTGCATAGGGCAGCCATTCGTATTTGGGGGAGCAATAATGAGTAATGAACAATCAGGCGGCAAAGTGTCAAAAATTGTTGCAGCCGTTTTAATCATCATTTTGGTGATTGCAGTGTGCCTGGGGATTTATTGGAGTAGTGCGCCAGCTGCCTGGGATATAAAATCGCAGGCCAGAATGGATGCGCAGGCGGCCAATCAGGAGATGGTCACCGGTTATGCCACCACATCCACTCTGATCAGGCTAATGGAAACTCTTTTGAATAAGCCGGGGGGTTATTTAACCAATGATGTCATGCCGCCGGGATTGTGGCTGGACAATATGCCCAACTGGGAATTTGGTGTGCTGGTGCAAATTCGTGATATGGCCCGTGCATTACGCAAGGAAATTGCACGCTCCCAATCTACATCCATAGAAGATGTGGATCTGGTACAGGCCGAGCCACAGTTTAACTTTGATAGCGACAGCTTTATGTTTCCATCAACCGAAGGCGAATACCGCAAAGGTGTTAAGTATTTGAAAAAATACCGCGATCGTCTGGCTGATACGAACAGTGATCAGTCGCAGTTTTTTGCCCGTGCCGATAATTTAAGTAACTGGCTGGCAGAAGTGGAAACACGGTTGGGGAGCCTGTCGCAACGGCTCAGTGCCAGTGTGGGCAAAGAACAGCTTAATATTGATCTGGCGGGCGATGAAGTAGCACAGCGAGCCACCGAAGTACCCAGTGAACTGAAGGTAAAAACACCTTTTATGGAAATTGATGATGTGTTTTATGAAACCCGTGGTTGTGCTTTTGCATTGATTCATTTAATGAAAGCGGTTGAAGTGGACTTTCATGATGTGCTGAAAAAGAAAAATGCTCTGGTCAGCTTGCAGCAGATTATTCGCGAGCTGGAACTTACCCAGCAACTGGTTTTCAGTCCGATGATTTTAAATGGATCAGGCTTTGGCATGTTGGCAAATCATTCGCTGGTAATGGCTAACTATATTTCACGAGCCAATGCCGCCATTATCGATTTGCGGGAATTGTTAGCGCAGGGTTAAAACTGTAGTGGTGTCAATAAAAAGGCGGCCTGTTTATAGGCCGCCTTTTTTGTTGGGCTTGATGTGGATAAGTTGGTGAAGGTTCATTCTATTTTGCTACAGCTAATGGGCCACGCCAGCGATCCCGTTGAG
This sequence comes from Gammaproteobacteria bacterium, assembly GCA_002748575.1. Classification (GTDB taxonomy): domain Bacteria; phylum Pseudomonadota; class Gammaproteobacteria; order Pseudomonadales; family Ketobacteraceae. The sequence goes on along the minus strand of PDSR01000030.1, from coordinate 26,541 downwards.
CTTGTTGTTAGCATGATCAACTAAATACCATAAGTAGATAATATGATTTCAGTTTTCCAATTTCTAGCGGCATTTACACGACATGCTAAACCATCAAATTTTAATTTTTCGTTTGAAAGCTGTCTTTCAATTCCTTTAAGCGCACGCTTTAGCCACCCTTTAGTAAATAACCCGGCACCACCAACTAACGAGGTCACTAATGCTTTCATTGAATCATTACAAGTAAGAATAGCTTCAAGCATTTTTTCAACAGTTTCGGTTGTGCTTTCAGTAAAGTTGTCTTTCATGCTTATAATTTGTGAATCGTGGCCATATACAATTTCAATAATATTGGCCAATGCTTCTTTTTCGTCTGAGCTTAATGTGGACATGCTAATTCACTCCTTGCAATAAGTATTTTTGAATTCTACTTTCATCCATTCCTAAAGTTGTTATTAATGTAATGATGTCTTTGTTTGAATTATCAGTAAGATAAATACTTGATTTATTCTTGCCAATTAAAAGATAACAAGTTCCGGCTGTAGTTTTAAAGCTACCCGTTTTATAGGGCTTATTTGCATCTACGAGAACTTTCCGGGCTCTTTTTACATCTTCGATAAATTCGGGTGAAAAATTACCCTCGACATGATGACCTAACATAAATACTGGCCAAAGAGTCATATCCAGCTCAGGATAACCCAGATCTTTTGCGCTTAATGTTTCCACTGAAAAAGCTGTTTTATCCTTAAATATAACTACTAAACCGTCTATACCAGCAATTTTTGCGTTGTCCAGAATAGATAGCGGTAAGGAAATATCTGATATGCTATTAACTCGAACATCAATATGAGAACCAATATCATAACGATTAAATTTATATTCAGGAATATCTGCATAACAACTCGCGCTACAAGCAACAAATATCAGAGTGATCCAGCGCATTAAAATCTCCTTGTTAAGCAGCGAATAAAGACATTGCATATTAATTTACTCCATTAATAATATTTTTCAGTTCTTCCATATAAAATACTCAGATGACAGACAGAATAGACATAAAAATTTAGCATTTTAATGATTATATCGAACTTGCCAATGTTACTTCTTTCCAACAAACCGCTTTAATCCAAAACCAGCCATTCAGTCAGCAGTGGAAAATACAGTGCTGTTTTTACGTTGCTGAAACCGGCCTGTTGCAGTGCCAGTTGATACAGTTTCAGTTGTTGGTGGTAGCAATCTTTTTGGTTGTTTAGAAAATCCGCTAACGATTGTTCTGGCTCCGGGGTTGCGGTTTTGTAATCCACCACCCAGGTGGTGCCTTCGTGGGTGGTATAAACCCGGTCGATCACCAGATTTTTCGGCCCGGCCTGGCTCAGAAATGTTACCGGGAATTCACAGGCATGGAAGGGGTGTTCCGCCGATAAAATCTCCTGGGCTTTGTTGTCCTGTAGCACCAGTTTCAGCGCCAGTAATACCTTGTCGGTGGCATCGTTGATTTCCGGTGCCGGTACGCCCAAAGTTCGCAGGGCATTGGTAATGGTTGCCTGTTGGCCCTGAATACGTTCCCCCGACCAGCAATGAACCCCTTGCTCGGCAAAATTTTGCAGGTAGCGGTGAATCAGGGTGCCGATATGGCGGGCAGCAGGGGATACCCAGCTAATATCGGCCTGGGCGTTTTCATTGTGGTATTGGTATCTGGGAATAAAATCCTCCAGCAGGTTGTCCTGCGGCAACGACGGTAACACCCAGTTTTTTGGCAGGCGGTATAAGGGTTTTGGCGGGGCACTGCTTTCGGTTATGCTGTTTCCAGATACGTTATTTCCAGCTTCGCAGGTCGCTGGATTATTGGCATGATCCGTTGGCGCGGCTTGCGGCTGGTGGCGAATAATTCTTAAAGCGATTGCAGGCCAAATGGCATGGATTAACGACGTTTTTGCCGGTGGTTTGAGTTCCTGGTTTTTTTCGTTAAGCTTTACATTGGCGAATAAATGCAAGCGTCGTTTGGCGCGGGTGCAGGCCACGTACAGTAACCGGCAGCTTTCAAAATAATTTTTTTTGGCAGCTTCTGCTTGCAGGTGGATTTGGGTGGGGTTTTTCTCGCTGCCTGTGGCGGTAATCGGCGACATGACCAGTTCGGGTAAACCCTGGTGGTTGAGTCGTTGATGCCACATTAATAGATCGGCTTCACTGCTGCGCGGGGTTCTATCCAATCCTGGCACCAGTACCACATCAAATTCCAAACCCTTCGATTTATGAATGGTCATAATCTGGATTTTGTCATCGGCCTTGGGATCGGGTGCGGCAAATAATCGGTCAACGGCCTGTTGTAAATGCGCTAACGAAGGCAAATCGGTGGTATAGGGCCATTTTTCGATTAAATCAAAATACAGGTTGGCGTTGGTAAGCGCGGTTTGATCGGTTAAGCAGGCAGGGCCGCCCAGGGAAATCCAGATACCTTCAACCCATTGGCGAAAGGCTTTCCGGTCGCGGTTCATTAAGCCTTTTTCAAGAATCGGTAATACGCGGTTGAGCCGTGCTTTTGCATCTTGCGACAGTGTATTAATGGCAGCGGTTTCTGTTTGTACACTGCTCGAAGCAAATAAATCACTTTGCTCTGGTGGCTGTTCACTGGCGGGTTGCTGGCTGGCTGATAACTTGTTCGGGGCCAGCGCATGCAGTGCCTGGGTTAACACCGTGGGTAACTGCTGCGAATCGTTCAGGCGCACATTGGCGATAGCGTCCAGATCAATCAGGCTTAAACCGCACCAGGGTGCCCTGAGTATCGCAAGCCAGGCAGGTCGGTCGGCTGGGTGCAGCAGCGCCCTGGTCAGTGCCATTAAATCCTGAATAATGCTGTGATCGGCTAACGGTTCCAGATCCACCGCACGATAAGGATGCCCGGCAGCCGATAATTGCCGGGCAATGTCGCTGGCATGGCTGCGGTTGCGTACCAGCACGGCAATGGTTTGTTCCGGGTGATGGGTGCGGGTTTGCTTAATAATATCAAGGCAAGTGGTGGCTTCGTTAAGGGTGTCGTCCGGGTCAATAAAACCATGACAGGCAACCGCCGGGGTGTCGTTGCCGGGGTGAAAAGGTTGTGATGCTGAATAGCTAACGGCCCCACGGGAAATATCGTTGTGGGCGGGAAACGCACCGGCAAAAGTGTTGTTAACCCATTCAACAACACCGGCTTCAGATCGGAAGTTGGTGTTGAGTTTCAGCGGTGTCAGCGGCACATTGGCCAGCCCCCGTTCGCGGCAGTTAAGAAACAGCCCCACATTGGCACCGCGAAAACCGTAAATGGATTGCATGGCATCGCCTACACAAAACAGGGTTTTGCCATCGTCTGCCTGCCAGCCGCTGGTCAGGAGTTCCAGCAATTCAACCTGGCTGGAAGAGGTATCCTGAAACTCATCCACCAGAATATGCTGAATCTGATAATCCAGTTTAAGGGCAAGCTGTGAGGGATCATCCAACTGGCCCAATGCCTGCCGTGCCTTGATACTGACTTCGGCAAAATCAACACGGTTGGCATTTTTGAAAGCCAGAGTAAGCTGGGCAATTAAGATGGGCAGCACTGCAAATAATGCGTTGAGCAGCTCCCACTGTGCCTGATTGAATTCGGCATCGGGTAATGCCTGTAAATCATCGAAGGCTTCACGAACACTGCCTGATGTATTCAGGTCTTCTATTTTCAGTGCTTCAATTATATCGGTCAGCTTTTGTTTGATTTCTTTTTCTTCCCTGGGAAAACCGCAGCTGATGTCTATTTTTTTTCGCCATTCATTACTTTTCGTGCTCAATAAATGATAAATACCTTTCCAGGCAGGTATATCTTCCGGTTTGTTGCCCGGCAGTTGTTGGTTATTGACATCAATATTGCTACAGGCGGTAATTGGCGATGGACGATTCGCCCGTTCCAGGTTGTGAGCTGCAAAGCCTGCCAGAGACACAATATCGCGGTGAAACTCGGTTGGAATCCGCGCTTTCAGTTGCTCAAGCGTATCACTGATAATACTTTGCAGACTGGCTTCCAGCAGAATGCGGGGCTGTTGATGTTGTTGCTGCTGATACTGTTGCTGATACAACAGCGGTGCCCATTCTTCGCGCTTCGCCAGCATTCTGATAAGCAGGTCTTCCAGGCGGGAATATTTGTTATCCAGTTGTGATAATAAAATGCTTAGCCCGTCGGCCCATTCAGTATCGTCTTCCAACGAATGCAGCAGGGCGCGGGCAGATAAACGATATAAATCTTCCGGTTGATCATGGATCTGCGGTTTGGCTCCAAAGGATGATTCCAGCGGCAGGTTGCTGGCCAGAGCTGCGCACAGGCTGTCGAAAGTTTTAATTTGCAGCCGGTTGGGGTTTTCCAGCAGATCCCATTGATGGGCGGTATCGGCTTTTAAAACAGCGTTCGCCAGTTGCCAGGTTTTCAGCTTGTGGGGCGCTTCGGGTTTGGCCTGCAAGCCACTTTGCAGGGCATGAAATACACGCTCGCGCATTTCCCCGGCGGCCTTGCGGGTAAAGGTAATGGCTAACACCTGTTCCGGGCGGTTTACTCGTGCCAGCAAGGTTAACAGGCGTTGCGTTAATAATTCGGTTTTGCCGCTGCCTGCCGGTGCTTCGCAAATAAAAGAGCGTGTCGGGTCGAGCGCCTGTTCCCGTTGTGCTGCATCAGCCGGTTGCTTATTCATGGGAACTGTTTACTCATGGGAATTTTGCTCATGCAAATGCTTTGGGGTATCTGGTTGTGGCGCTAAATCGTTTTCTGTGAATTGATCTTTAATTCTGCATAGCGCTGCCAGTTCGCAAAAAGTGCAGGTGGCGTGTGGCTTTTTGGGGTTTACTTCCGCGCTGCCGGCCATAAATTCATTGGCCAGTTTTTCCAGCACTGCACGCCATTGTGCCAGGGCGGTATCCCAGTTATCGGTAGAATGGCTGATGGTAATTTTATCAATGGTTTCTAATCCGGGTGCTACGCTGGTGTCGGTAGCCACGCCTATGATGGCAACTTTTTTGGCATTCACCTGGCCAAAAGCGGCACCCGATACTTTGCCCTGATTGGCAATACAATATAAAGGTACTTGGGGTTCGTCGGGGCGTTCTGAACTCCATGATTGAATGGTCGGGGTTCCTGTTTTGTAATCTAAAACAAATAGCGAGCCATCGGCTAACCGGTCAACGCGATCATAACGAATTCTTATGGGTAGCTGACCCAGTTTAACGGTTCTTTTACCTTCGTTTAACACCACCTGAAAGTCAGAGCGTTGCTTTTCCAGTTCCAGCCATTGATGGATTTGCTGCGATAAGCGGCGAGTTTCGATAGCAATAAAACGCTCGCCAATAAAGCGCTTGGATTTAATGCCCTGCATGGCGGTGTCAATGGCAGTGTGAATAAGTGCTGCCTGTGCTTCGCCATCCAGCTGTAATAACCGTTGCTGATTACGCAGTTTTTTCCAGATAATTTCCAGTGCATGATGCAGCAGGTTGCCCCGTTCACGGGCATCCAAACCAATATTGATGTCGGGAATGCCTTCGCTGTGCAGCCGATGGCGGGCAAAAGCGCGGAACGGGCAGGCGGCTTGATCCTGCAATAATTGGGAGCCACCGCGAATGCTTCCAATATCTTTAACATGCGGGCCGCAGTGATCCCAGGAGGTTTCCAGTGGAGTGTTTTTATACAACAAGCTGGCGTAGTCGACAGGTTGAGCAAGCGGGGCGCTGTCCACAGGTTGGGCGCTTGCTATCAGCGGGCTTGGCTGTAATGGCTGGCCTTCTTTGCTGGTAGCGTAGCTGAAAACAATGTCATGGGTGCTGTGAATAAGCCGCTGGGTTAAGCGTTTCGCGTAAAACAATTCCCGATCCGCTGCGCTTTGTGGTAATTGCCTGGCCACTTGCAAAGCAACCGGAATCAGCGGGTTGGGATTGGGGGCAGGTGGCCAGGTTTCATCGTCCAGATTCATAAACCAGATGGCAGAAAACGGCAGCCCGGCGGCCTCTAGTATCCCCAGTATCTGCACCGGCGAATCTTTTGTCTGGGCTTTAAAACTGGCCTGTGCCATTAGCCGGGATAAATGTTTGATGGCAGCGGTTAGTGAGATTTTTCCGGTTAAATGATCCAGCCCGGCAAATACATTCAGGTTATCCCGCCAGGCCTGCAACTGCTGGTATTCAATGGTGTCTAACGGGCGATTACCGGGCCAGCCCATGGCACAGAGCTGCGCGTTAACCGCTTCAATCCATTGGCTTGGGTAAAGCGTTTGCCGCCGATGCTGTTGGGATAAACGCTCGAACTCTGATACACGCTGATAAAAATCCGGGCAAGCCATCGGCCCATCGGCACTACCTTGTAGCGGCGACACGGTTTTGCCCAAAGCGGTTTTCAACTGTTTTAAACTGATCTCGAATTCGTGGCCGCGGATCGCACCGTCAAGCAGTGCCCGGCTATCCTGCTCGGCCATAATGCCGGCAAACGGGGAACGCAGCAGTTGGGAAACCGTTTCAATATCAATCCATTGTTGGTGGCAGTTTAAAATTTGCAGGGCAATATTAATCATTGGCACCTGGCTTAACGGCGTGGCAGCCGACAGGTTAAAGCCCGGTGCATGTTGCGGTGTTTCTGGCAGCAGTGCCTGTGGTTCGAATACCCGGGTGAAAATGCGTTCCACTTTTTCCTGTAGCTGCGCCAGGTTCGGCACCACAATCGCAATTTTGTCAGGTACTGTTGTTTCGGTTTCCTGCTTTTGCTGTGTCCACTTCTCTTTTGCCCAGAGAGCCGCCGCTTCAATTTCGTGATCAATATCGGGAAATTTGCGGCGTGTCGGTTGCGCGGCAGTGTATTGAATGTCCGTCTGTTCAATATTCACTGATCTATCTTGCAAGGCTTCTATCAAGGAAACCATTTGCGGTGTCAGTTCATCGAACCCGTAAAGAAAAACGGTATCCGGTACTTTAATATTCGAGTTTTGCGTGGCCTCAATAACAATGTTGACTTGCTGAACGGCGGTAAGCATTTGTTTTTCAGCACAGACTTTTTGAAACGCCTGGCACCAGGCCAGAAACAACAGAGTGTTGTTGTCGTGATACTGATTTAAATCCAGGTGCCATTCATGCATTAATCGCCAGGCGTTTTGTGCCAGCTTAACGGTGGCAGGAACCGCCAGTAACGGCGGGGTATCGGAGTGCTCATTAATCACCGATTCCCACAGAGTTGTTTCCTGAAAGCCGGTTAACGGAATGCGCTCAGCAAGCGGGTGTTGCCCGGCGGTCGATATGGTATCCCACTGCTGTTGTATCCAGCCATGAAACGAGTGGCAGTTAAGCGTTGTCCAGGCGTTTTGCTGGCTGCCCTGTTGCGCCAACAGGCTTTGGTAGCGATTAAACTGTTCGTTTAGAAAGCGGCTAAGGCGTTTATTGGGTGTCAGCACCAGGGATTGGCCGTTTGGCAACGACTGTATGTTGTCAAACAGCAGCGCCAGGCCTTGATCAAATGGATCCTGATCAAATAAAGGAGGAGTCGTCATGCGGCGGAAGGCAAAATAAGACAGCCAGGGCCGTGTAGCCCTGGCCGGATCTGCATAAGCTTATTTTTTAGCGGCTTCTACAGATTTGGTAACTTCTGCGCGTGCTGCTTCTGCATCGGCCCAGCCGTCTACCTTAACCCATTTGCCCGCTTCAAGATCTTTATAGTTCTCGAAGAAGTGTTCAATTTGCTTGATCAGCAAGGGTGGCAGGTCAGTGTAGTTTTCAACATTATCGTAAATAGTGGTCAGCTTGCTGTGGGGAACCGCCACAACTTTGGCATCTTTACCCGCTTCGTCAGACATGTTCAAAATGCCAACAGGACGACAGCGAATCACTGAACCGGGAACAACCGGATAAGGCGTTACCACTAATACATCCAGCGGATCACCATCTTCAGAAAGGGTGTTAGGCACGTAGCCGTAGTTGGCTGGGTAGAACATGGGGGTGGCCATGAAGCGATCAACGAATACAGCGCTGCTGTCTTTGTCGATTTCGTATTTGATAGGATCGTGGTTTGCGGGGATTTCGATAACAACGTATAGATCGTTAGGAATGTCTTTTCCTGGAGAGATGTTGTCGTAGCTCATGGTATAACCTTAGTTCTGTTAACTGAATGTGAGTGGTGTGGTGGCAATCTGGTGCCTTGAATACTCTGATGCCCGGCGAAATGCGGTTGTACCGGGTTGCCGCCAAAAATCAAAACGGGCGCAATTATACCTGAATAAGACGTGTTCTCATAGATTGGTTTTTTATCCAGGCAACCGGTGCTGTTGGTTGTAAGGGAATTAGAAAATTTGTTAAAAACTGAGTCTAATTAGGCATGAGTGCTACACTGATAAATAATGGTAATACAAGCGATCACAGGAGCAACTCTATGAAGTATAAACTTTACCCACTGGCTTTTGTTTTAATGGCCAGCGGTAGTGCGTATGCAGGGCCTGAGTATTACGCGGCTTTATCTGCGGGCAAGCAAAGCCAGGAGACAGAGAATAAATCCTATGATGATGACGATGTTTCAGCAGGGATTGCTTTTGGCGTGACTTTGTCGCAGAACGCGGCTGTAGAGATTTCTTATAAAGATTTCGGCGAGTCTGAAAGTACAGAAGGAACAAGAAAATTAACCGCTGGCGTTACCGCTGTTAATGTTGGGCTGAAGGTGTTTGTGCCAACTAATGCCGGGTTTGATTTTGTGGGCCATTTTGGTGCAAGTCGTGGGGATCTGGAGTTCACCCTGCAAAATTCAGGGGTTTCTACTGTGTCAACAGTTGACGATACCGGGTGGTATGTTGGACTGGGCGCTGAGTATGCCTTTAGTGACCACTTTTATGGTGAAATAGGTTACACCGTAACCATGTATGATATTGACTCCAGCACGGGTGGCTTTAGTCATGATATCAAGGAAATTACAGCCGCACTGGGTTTTAAGTTCTAGTTGTTCAGTGGCCTGAAAGGGCGCGGTGTTACGCACTTTCAGGCGGTTAGCTGATATTGGGCTTTGCGGGCTTTCTAGGGGATCGTTGCGATTGCCTCGGCCCGTTGTTGTTTCCTTCCCGAACGTTTTTCAGGCATAATTACCGATTGCTTTAAACTAATTCATTAAGTTAAGTTAAGGTTAAAAGGTTGTGTTCCATGCCTAATCCTCTTGTCAGTATCATTATGGGGTCTCGTTCTGATTGGCCACATATGAAAGAAGCGACCACATTACTGTCTGAACTCGCTGTTCCTTTTGAAACCCATGTGGTTTCAGCCCACCGAACCCCTGATCGCATGGCGACTTTTGCCAAAGAAGCAAAAGGTCGTGGTGTTAAGGTGATTATTGCTGGTGCCGGTGGATCGGCGCATCTGGCCGGTATGGTGGCCGCCATTACCCCGCTGCCCGTAGTGGCCGTGCCCATGCCCAGCAAGCAACTGGCGGGAGTAGACAGCCTGCTTTCCATGGTGCAAATGCCTCGTGGTGTTGCGGTTGCTACCCAGGCGATTGGTGGAGCCGGTGCCTACAATGCGGGCCTGTTGGCGGCACAGATTATTGCCACCGGCGATGAAGCCCTGGGGCAAAAAATAGAAGCCTGGCGCACCGCGCAAACCGACTCGGTGCCCTGGGAGGTCGAATAATGCGCATTGCCATTGTGGGTAGTGGGCAACTGGCCCGCATGATGGTGCTGGAAACCCGGCAGTTGCATGCCAACTTTGTGTTTCTGGCGTTGCCCGGAGATGCCACCGACAGCGTGGCCGGGCTGGGGGATATCGTTAAAATTGATGCAATCCCCACCAGCGAAGGCGCTTTTGTTGATTTATACAATGCGCTGGGCAAGCCGGATGTGATTACCGTCGAAAAAGAATCAGTGCCGGTGGCACTGTTGGAAGGTTTGGCGCAATACTGCCCGTTGTACCCTGCCGCTGATGCCATCGCTGTGGCGCAGCATCGGGGTAAAGAAAAAGATTTATTAAACAGCTTGGGCATTGCCACTCCCCGCTATCAGGTGATTAATCGTGTTGAAGATCTGGCAGCCGGTGTTGCAGCGCTGGGCCTGCCCATTATTGCCAAAACCCTTGTGGGTGGATACGACGGCAAAGGCCAGTGGTTTCTGAAAACTCAGGATGATCTGGCGCCGTTGCTTGAAGCGTTCCCGGAAATGGGCATTGTGCTGGAAGAAAAAGTCAATTTCAGCCGCGAAGCATCCCTGATTGCGGCTCGCAGTGTTAGCGGTGATATTGTTTTTTATCCCGCCACTGAAAATGTTCACTCAGATGGCATTTTGCTGACATCGGTATCGCCAGCGCAAGACTTATCAGCCGCAGAAACCGCCACCATGGAAGCTGCCATGCGCCGGTTAATGGAGCACTGGAATTATGTAGGTGTATTGGCCATTGAGTTTTTCATTACCGATCAGGGCGTACTGGTGAATGAGATTGCCCCCAGGGTTCACAACAGTGGCCATTGGACCATGCAGGCAGGCAAGGCAAGCCAGTTTGAAAACCATATCAGAGCGTTAATGGGTAAGCCATTGCAACCATTCAACGCTGATGCAGCAGCAGATAACACCGGCACCGTCAGCGGCATGGTGAATATTCTGGGGCACTACGATCTTGCCCGCCAGCCAGAGTTGGAAAAAACCGTCCCCTGCGAACTGCACTGGTACGACAAACCCCCCAAGCCGTTGCGTAAAACCGGGCATATTAACTTTCAGCACACCGACCGCGATGCTCTGCTAAAAAATCTGGAAGCGGTTAAGGCGTTTGTTTATCAATCGGAATCTTAATTTTAGCAGGCTGTTAGTTTCAGGGTGAAAGAATGATAGACAGCAGTATTAGGGAAGATATATTAAATCGCCTTGAGAAGACTGAAGAAAAGTTCCATGTGAAGATTCTCATGGCGATTGAATCAGGAAGTAGAGCCTGGGGTTTCGCTTCACCTAATAGCGATTATGATGTCCGTTTTATCTATATAAACAAACCTGATTGGTATCTATCGGTAGATTTGGAAGATAAGCGGGATGTGATTGAATACCCAATAGTTGATGATATTGATTTAAATGGATGGGATGCAAGGAAGGCTTTGAAGCTATTCTGGAAATCAAATCCCGCATTTGTCGAGTGGATTCAATCTTCAATATCCTATATTGATGATGGCTATTTCCGTGACGAGTCACTCAGGTTGTTGCCTGAAATATATTCCCCTGAAAAGGGTATATATCACTATAGAAGTATGGCGAAAACCAACTATCGGGGGTATCTGCGAGAAGATATGGTGCCACTTAAAAAGTACTTCTATGTTTTACGCCCCTTGTTCTCCATACAGTGGCTTGAAAAATATGGTGTAGCTGCTCCAATAGAATTTGATAAAGTTCTATCATTAGTAACCGATAATGAGCTACTTGATACAATTCATGGGCTTATAGAGCGGAAAAAAATGAGCGAGGAGAAAATGTTGGCCCCGGCGGTTCCGGTCTTGAATCAGTACATTGAAAAGCAGCTCGCTAGATTGGAAGATCTAAAACTTCCTAAAACTGACAGGAGCCTTGAAATGGCTCAGTTGAATGCGTTTTTTCATACTATTTTAGGCGTTACCTAGGATAGCTCTGGAATTTATAGTTTTCTATCGTGCCTGCTATGGCGAATGTCCCGTTGGATGTCGATATCTTCAGGGACAATCGGGCAGCGTTCAGGTAACGTATCCAGATTTACAAAGAAACGCTTTTATTCGCAGTTTTTGCAGCTTTACTTAATCACAAAAGGCTTGTTTAGCCGTTTCGGTGCCATTTCCAGTTGCAGGCGGGCAATCTTGGGAATGCCGTTTTCATAGGGGGGGTAAGCTTCCCCCTGAATCAGCGGTTGCAGGTAATCACGGCATGCCTGGGTGATACCAAAGCCATCTTTAGCAATAAATTCCTGCGGCATTTTGCGCTCCACATTGGCGATGTCTGCAAGCGGTGCTTCTTCAATGGTCCACTGGTACTGCGGGCCTTCAGCACGAATAATGGCAGGCATAACGGCGTTTTTCCCCTGAAGAGCATATTCAACCGCCTTAGCCCCCACGGCATAGGCGTGTTCCACGTCCGTTGCCGAGGCAATATGGCGGGCGGAGCGTTGCAGGTAGTCGGCCACTGCCCAGTGGTATTTGTAGCCCAGTTCATTTTTAATCATTTCTGCCAGAAAAGGTGCCACGCCACCCAGCTGGGTATGGCCGAAGGCATCTTTTCCGCCGGAATCCGCAAGAAACCGGCCATCTTCATATTGGGCACCTTCTGAAACCACAATGGCGCAGTGCCCGTGCTGTTTGACGCTTTGTTTAACTTTGCGCAGCACTTTTTCTTTTTCAAAGGGGATCTCGGGGAAAATAATCAAATGCGGCGCATCGCCATGTTGCTGCGATGCCAGGCCGCCAGCCGCTGCTATCCAGCCAGCATGACGCCCCATGACTTCCATAATAAAGATTTTGGTAGAGGTTTCGCACATGGATTTTACATCCAGCGCACCTTCGCGGATCGAAACGGCAACGTATTTGGCCACCGATCCAAAGCCAGGGCAGTTGTCGGTAATGGGTAAGTCGTTATCGACGGTTTTGGGAATGCCAATGCATTTCAAGTCATAGCCAAGTTTTTCGCTTAATTGCGAAACCTTGTGGGCGGTATCCTGGGAGTCGTTACCGCCGTTATAGAAAAAATAGCCAATATTGTGCGCATCGAAAACCTCGATCAGCCGTTCGTACTCGGCGCGATTCTCTTCCAGGCTACGCAGTTTGTAGCGGCAGGAACCAAACGCACCGCCGGGGGTATATTTTAGTGCGGCGATGTTGTCGGCGGATTCTTTGCCGGTATCAATCAGTTCTTCATTAAGTGCGCCAATAATACCGTTGCGGCCCGCAAATACAGTGCCCATGCGATCTGAATGCTGGCGAGCGGTTTCAATCACTCCGCAGGCAGTGGCATTAATAACAGCGGTGACACCACCGGACTGAGCATAAAATGCGTTCTTCTTCGACATCTGGAAAAAGGCTCCAAAACCAGGATTGATTGAATAGCTGTTGAACGAATGCCGCCATGATAGCGAAAACAGCCGCGTTTTTCATGCGTATTCAAGAAACCTGAATTACTGCTGGTACTGGGCTGGGAGCTTTGCGAAAATTGGCCATCAATCCGCTTTGCGAGCTATCACAAAGCGTTCATTCATCTTTATATGGTCAGCCATAGCAAGAATCCTAAATGAAATCTATCGTTCAGCTCTTTTGGCAAATCTGTCTGATGCGTACCGGGCCCGATCAGGTGCCTGCGGCCGCTGCCTTTACGGTTTTTATCCTGTTTATCTATGCGGCACTCAGCCTGTTTGCCCGCCTGGTGATTGGTGAGCTGCCGGTTGATTACAGTGTCGTCAGCCTGGTGGTGATCACCGCATTGTGGGCATTATCAGTTTATGCGGTACTGCAATTTAAAGGGCTGGCTAGCCGGTTTCAGCAAACCTTTACGGCGGCACTGGGTGCCGATGTATTGCTAACACTGGTCACTCTGCCGCTGGTGGTGGTGAGCATCAATCTGCCGGAGACTTCTCCGGAGGCCAGCCTGGTTGCGCTGTCGATGCTGGTTTTGTTTGTCTGGGATGTGTTGATTAAAGGCTTTATTTTTCATAAGGCGTTTAATGTCAGCCCACTGCAAGGCAACCTGTTTTCTTTTATGCTGAATTTTGTCATTTTCAGGTTGGATCAGGCACTGTTAACGTATTTTGTGCCAAGCGCATTGGAAAAACTACAAGGCTGATTGTTTATGCATCTTCATATTTTGGGTATTTGCGGCACCTTTATGGGAAGCCTGGCGATTCTGGCGAAACAGTCAGGTTACAAAGTCAGCGGTTGTGATGCGAATGTGTATCCGCCCATGAGTACTCAACTGGCATCTCAGGGCATTGAGTTAATTGAAGGCTTTGATCCCAGGCAGCTCGATCCTGCGCCTGACCTAGTGGTGGTGGGGAATGCCATGAGCCGTGGTAATCCCTGTGTTGAATATATGCTGTCGCGGGGGTTGCGCTATACCTCCGGGCCTCAGTGGTTGCGCGATCACGTATTGCAGGGGCGCTGGGTGGTGGCGGCGGCGGGCACCCACGGCAAAACCACCACCAGCTCCATGGTGGCCTGGATTCTGGAAGCGGTGGGGCTGAACCCCGGTTATTTGATTGGTGGTGTGCCAAAAAACTTTTCGGTATCGGCCCGGTTGGGGGAGGCGCCTTTTTTCGTGGTGGAGGCCGATGAATATGATTCAGCCTTTTTCGATAAGCGTTCCAAGTTTGTCCACTATATGCCACGCACCGCCATTTTAAATAATCTGGAATACGATCACGCGGATATTTTCGACGATCTGGCCGCTATTCAAAAACAGTTTCACCATTTGGTGAGAACCATTCCGGAAAATGGCCTGGTGATTGCGCCCCGGAGTGAACCGGCTATGGATCAGGTGCTGAACATGGGCTGCTGGACACCCATAGAACGATTTGCTGAAAATGACGATGGGCAGAACAGCGGCTGGAGTGCCCGTTTACTGAAAGCCGATGGCAGCGAATTTGACGTTATCCTGGATGGTAAAAAAGTCGGTGAAGTTGCCTGGGATATGACCGGTACGCACAGCGTTAATAATGGCCTGGCGGCCATAGCCGCCGCCCGCCACTGCGGTGTACGAGCGCAGGATGCGGCGCAGGCACTGTCGGCTTTTGAAGGTGTTAAGCGGCGCATGGAAGTGGTGGCAGTGGAAAACGGTGTTACCGTTTATGATGACTTTGCCCATCATCCCACGGCGATTGCCACAACCCTTGAAGGTTTGCGTAAACAGGTGGGTAAGGCGCGAATCATTGCGGTGATTGAACCGCGCTCAAACACCATGCGAATGGGCGTTCATAAAGACCGCCTGGCGCCATCGGTAACGCAGGCTGATCAGGTGATCTGGTATCAGCCGCCTGATGTTGACTGGGGAATGGCCGCGGTTGCCGATGCTTGCGAACCGGAGTCTGCCTGTTTTAATCAGATCGAATTGATTGTCGATACGGTGAAAAACACGGCCCAACCCGGTGATCATGTGGTGGTGATGAGTAACGGTGGTTTCGGCGGCATTCACAACAAGCTGGTGAACGCTTTAAAAACGTAATTTATTTTAACCTGCCTGCGCTATTGCAGGCTATTTTAACAAGGTACTTTTATGAAACTTAATAAATATATGACATTGGCTGCGGCAGCGCTCATTACAGTAACACTGAGCGGGTGCAGCAAGTTAACCAAGGAAAACTACCAGCTATTGGAAGTGGGTATGGATATGCCGGATGTCGAAGCGATTATTGGTGAGCCCACCAGTTGTGAAGAAACCCTGGGTGTTCAGGCGTGTACCTGGGGCGATGAAACCAAAAACATTAAAATAAAGCTGGTGGCTGACAAAGTGGTGCTGCTTTCCCATAAAGGCTTACAGTAAATAATACAGTTGCTATATGTCAGAAGACGATTTTGACCTGTTCAAGCAGGAAATGAGTGGCGTTAAGCCTATCAAGCAAAAGAAAGTTGCCAACACCCAAAAGAGTGAGGGGCCGACAGATGCTCAACTGGCGCGTCGTGAATCGGCGGTTCGGGAAGAATCCCTCGATAACAACCAGTTAACGACCGAATACATTGATATGCTTGGCCCCCACGATCTGCTGGAATACAAGCGGCCAGGGGTTCAGGATGGTGTTTATCGTAAGCTGAGGCTGGGCAAATACGACATAGAAGCTGTGCTTGATTTACATCGCAAATCCATGGAAGAAGCCCGCATCGAAGTATTCGAATTTATTAATGCCTGCATGTCTCACAGTTTACGAACGGTGATGATTCTGCATGGCAAGGGTGAACGCAGTAACCCGCCAGCGTTACTGAAAAGCTGTGTTAACAAGTGGTTGCCGGAATTGAACGCGGTCATGGCTTTTCATTCGGCGCAAAAGCGTCATGGCGGTACCGGGGCGGTGTATGTGCTGTTGCGTAAAAGTGATTTTGAAAAAACTCAAAACCGTATCAAACATGCCAAAGGGCGCGTGTAATTTGTGCGGTTGAAGTGAGTGGCTGCCGGCTGTGAAAAAGAAACCGGCAATTCATTTAATTACTGCTAAACTTGGCATTAATTACTTGATATTCATATAAGAACAACAAATCTGGTGCCGATTATGGAACTCTACTTTTCTTACCCATCGACTTATTCTCAAAAAGTATTATTGGGGTTTTACGAAAAAAATCTGGATTTTACCCCCAGGCCGATCAACCTGATGGACCCAGCTCAAAGAGAGGAATACCGCAAGCTTTATCCCATTGGCAAGATTCCCCTGTTGATTCGCGATGATGGTCGGGTGATTCCTGAATCGACCATTATTATTGAATATCTTGAACAGACATTTCCTGGCGATGCGGTATTGATTCCAAAAGACTCGGAAGAAGCCCGTCGTGTAAGGTTTTTAGATCGCATGTGCGATAACTACCTGAATGATCAGGTGGTGAATCTGATTTTTGAATCCATGAAACCGGAAGATCAACAAAACCAGCAGCTTATTTTAAAAAGTTCGGAGCTGATCGGTACCCTGTATGGGTTGCTAAACGAGCAGCTGTCTTCGCGCACTTTCCTGGCGGGTGATACCTTTACTATGGCCGACTGTGCTGCCATTCCAGCGCTTTACTATGCGCGTAACTTTGCGGAGTTTTCTATCTTTGAAAACATTGGCGCCTATTGGGAGCGGGTAAAAGAGCGACCATCATGGCAACGGGTGCATAAAGAAGCCGCCCCTTACATCAAGCAAATCCTTGGCGACAATGATTAGTTGTCACAGAAAGTGTTAGTAAATCAGGGTTTGGCAAATCAGCCTAACAGGAAATAAATGCCAGTCACAAGGCGTAACCGATGGCAGCCAGTGTAGAAAACTGCCATCGGTTTTTTATTGTAATCATTAAATAAAGCGGTATTTGCCCCTGTTCATCACAAAGGTAGCTTTATAATCATCAGTTACTTGTTCACCCTGTTGGCAATAATGTTATCCACTACAGATGGGTCTGCCAGGGTGGAGGTATCGCCCAGGTTTTCCAGTTCATTGGCTGCCACTTTACGTAATATCCTACGCATGATTTTGCCTGAGCGGGTTTTTGGCAAGTTGGGTGCCCACTGAATAATGTCGGGTTTGGCAATCGGCCCGACTTCTTTAGCAACAAAAGCCACCAGATCTTTTTTCAGTTCTTCACTGGGCTCAACGCCTTTCATTAAAGTGACATAGGTATAAATCCCCTGGCCTTTTACATCGTGGGGGTAGCCGACAACCGCAGATTCAGCAATGGCGTCGTGGTGTACCAGTGCACCTTCAATTTCGGCGGTACCCATGCGATGCCCTGATATGTTTAACACATCGTCGACGCGGCCGGTAATCCAGTAGTATCCGTCTTCATCGCGGCGAGCGCCATCGCCGGTAAAATATAAATTTTTATAGGTAGAAAAATAGGTTTCCTTGCAGCGCTGATGATCACCATACACGGTGCGGATCTGGCTGGGCCAGGAGGCTTTAATCACCAGGTTGCCTTCGGCAGCGCCTTCCAGGAAATTGCCATCGTTATCGACCAGGCCCGGTTGCACGCCAAAGAAAGGCAATGTGGCTGAACCGGGTTTCAGATTGAAGGCACCGGGTAAGGGTGCAATCAGAATGGAGCCGGTTTCGGTTTGCCACCAGGTATCGACAATCGGGCAGCGTTTGTCCCCGACCACGTGGTAATACCACTCCCAGGCTTCCGGGTTGATGGGCTCGCCAACGGAGCCTAGTAAGCGTAGCGAACTGCGATCACATCGGGTCACCATATCGTTACCCAGGCGCATTAGCGCACGCAATGCCGTGGGTGCCGTGTAGAAGATGTTTACCTGGTGTTTGTCGCAGATTTGCCAGCAGCGCGATGCGTCCGGGTAGGTGGGCACACCTTCAAACATCAGGGTGGTAGCACCATTGGCCAATGGCCCATAGACAATATAGCTGTGGCCGGTGATCCAGCCGACATCGGCGGTACACCAGTAAATATCGCCTTCGCGGTAGTCCAGCACGTATTTATGGGTTAACGCTGTCGTTAATAAATAACCGCCAGTGGTGTGTAGCACACCTTTGGGTTTACCGGTCGATCCCGAGGTGTAAAGAATAAATAACGGATCTTCACTGTCCATAGGTTCCGGTTCGCAGTCAGCGCTGACCTGTTCGGTTATCTCGTGGTACCAGACATCACGCTCATCGTTCCAGTTGACATCGCCGCCGGTACGTTTTATCACCAAGCAGGTGTGTACGTTGGGGCACTCTTCCAGGGCTTTATCAGCGTTGGCTTTGAGTGGGACTTGTTTACCGCCGCGTATGCTTTCATCGCTGGTAATCAGTGTCTGGCAGTCGGAATCCAGAATGCGAGCCTGCAAAGAGCCAGGAGAAAAACCACCAAACACCACGGAATGAATAGCGCCGATACGGGCACATGCCAGCATGGCATAGGCAGCTTCTGGAATCATCGGCATATAAATGCACACCCGATCCCCCTTGTTAACACCACGTGCTTTCAGTGCATTGGCCAGCCGGCATACTTTTTCGTGTAATTCTTTATAGGTGATTTTGGCGTCTTCGTTCGGGTCGTCGCCTTCCCAGATAATCGCCACTTGATCACCACGTGTTTCCAGGTGGCGATCAATACAGTTGGTGGTGACATTAAGCTTGCCGTCGACAAACCATTTAGCATGAGCTTCGTTAAAATCCCATTCGCTGACCTTGCTCCACTTTTGCGACCAGTCTAAAAACTCTTCGGCGCGGTCTGCCCAAAAGGTATCTGGTGATTCAATGGATTCTTTATACCAGGCAATGTATTGCTCAAGGCCCAGGTTGGCGTGTTCTGCGTAGTCGGGTTTGACCGAGTGATTATGAATATCGTACATGGCTATCTCCTGTTAATAGCGGGGCTTTCTTATTATTTTTCAGGTGGTTACTGCCTATACTTCAAAGTTGTTACTTATATTTCAAAATCAATGTTATCGATTAAACGGGTACTGTCCAGTTTCGCTGCCGTTAAAATGACGAATCGTGTGGTGCTGCTATCGGCCAGTTGCAGTGTGTCCTGGTCTGCGATGTTAAAATATTCGTAGATTAAACCCTGATCTGCAAGATTACGCTCGGCATCTTCGGCCAGTTGGGAAAAATCCTTGCGGCCCTGTTCAACCAGATGTTTGACTTTGCACAGTTGCTGGTAGAGTACCGCCGCATGATCTTTCTGTTCGGCTGATAAATAACCGTTGCGTGAACTCATGGCCAGTCCGTTGGGCTCACGAACGGTTTCACTGCCAATAATTTCAATGGGGAAGTTGAGCGCAGTGGTTAAACGCCGAATCACTGCCAGTTGTTGAAAGTCTTTTTTGCCAAAGACGGCGACATCGGGCTGCACCATGTTGAAGAGTTTTGTTACCACCAGGGCAACGCCTTCAAAATGTCCGGCGCGGCGTGATCCGCAGTGTTTTTTGCTCACCCCGGTAACCGCAATGTCAACCCAGTCCTGACTTTGTTGCGGGTAAACTTCATCAACATCGGGCGCAAACAGCACATCGCAATCAGCGGCCGCGAGTTTGCTGCTGTCATCGGCCAGTGTTCTGGGGTAGCGGCTGAAATCTTCACCGGCACCAAACTGGGTCGGGTTAACAAAAATACTGCACACCACAAAATCGGATTTTTCTTTAGCCTGTTCCACCAAAGAAATATGCCCCTGGTGAAGGTTACCCATGGTGGGCACAAAGCCTGTTGTGCGGCCTGCCCGGCGTTGTGCCGCTACCATTTCGCGTAGTTCTTTAACGGTGTGTACGGTTTTCATTATTCAAACCCGTGTTCTGGTTTAGGGAAGCTGCCTGCTTTAACAGCTTTTACATAGGCTTCAATGGCACCTTTAATAGTGCCATCGCCGTCGGGCATAAAATTGTGAACAAACTTGGCTGTTTTTCCGGGCGTTGCGCCCAGCATATCGTGAAGCACCAATACCTGGGCATCGGTGGCCGGGCCTGCGCCAATGCCTATCACCGGGATTTCCACCTGCGACATGATTTCTTCGGTTAAATCAGAAGGAATGCATTCGTATAGCAGGATGGCCGCTCCGGCATCCTGTGCCTTGATGGAATCTTTAATCAGCGCTTTACGGGCCTTTGGATCACGACCTTGCACTTTATATCCGCCAAACTTGTTAACCGATTGCGGTGTGAGCCCCAAATGTACGCAGACGGGTACACCGCGGTCTGACAGTTTGGCGACGGTTTCCCGTAACCATTTGCCACCTTCCAGTTTGACCACATGAGCACCTGCCTGCATGAGTTGCATACTGTTGGCATAGGCCTGTTCACTGGTGGCGTAAGCCATAAAGGGAAGATCAGCCATTATCAGGGCGCCTTGATTGCCGCGGGCGACACAAGCGGTGTGGTAGGCCATATCATCATTAGTGACCGGAAGGGTGCTCTGGTGGCCCTGTAAAACCATGCCCAGGGAATCGCCCACCAGGATAACCTCTACACCGGCGGAACTTACCATGTGGGAAAAGGTTGAGTCGTAAGCGGTTAGGCAGGTAAATTTTTCACCGTTTTGTTTTAGCTTGTTCAAGGTGCTAAGGGTGACTGGCATTTTAAGGGTATCCTTGCGGTTAACGGGCAGTGTTACTGGAAATCAACAGGGGGGTAGGCCTTTATAGGCTTAATACCTGTTCCAGAACTCTGTTTTACCAAATCTGACAAGCAAACACCATTGGGAAATACCAGGGAAGGTGTTAAATCATATAATGGTAACAGTACAAAATTTCTGTTGGGAATCTCGGGATGGGGAACCGTTAAGCGGGCGGTATTGATTTGCCGGTTGCCGTAAAGCAGCAGATCCAGATCCAGGGTTCGTGCTGTCCAGCGCACCGGGCCCCGTTGCCGCTGGTGCTGTTCTTCAATGGCCTGTAATTGATCAAGCAATATTTCGGGTGCCAGGCTGGTTTTTATATGCAGTGCGGCGTTGATATAGTCGGGCTGTTCACCTGGCCCAATGGCTTTGCTTTGATAAAACTGTGAGGCACGAATCAGTTGGATACCATTGCTGTTGCCCAGGGCGTGAATGGCTGATTGCAGGTTATGAACGGAGTCGCCCAGGTTGCTGCCCAGGCCAATATAGGCGTCTATCATACAGTGACTAGCCAGGGTTGTTTTGCCTGGCCTGTGAATTCTTGCTGTTGCTGTTGCTGTTGCTGTTGCTGTTGCGGCGGCGCGGTCGGCGGCGGTGTCCTCTGCGGCGCTTGCCCTGGGGTGATTGGCTTTGTTGCTGTTCCACCATGGCTTTGCGGGTGGCTGCGTCGGCCTCCTGGTATTGTGTCCACCATTCTCCCAGGCCTGGTGTGGTTTCATCAGCTGACTCACGCAGTAACAGCAAATCATAGGCGGCACGAAAACGGGGGTGTTCCAGGGTGCGATTGGCCCGCTGGCCGTTGCGCCGAGGCAGTTTCAGTTGCAATTCCCAGATCTCACGCAGTGGAATAACAAAACGCTTGGGTATTGAGGTGAATTTTATCTGATCGCTAATGGTGTACTGTATGGCCTGCTGCATGGCCGGAACGGGCGGTACACCAGAGGCTTTTACCTGCTCCCAGCGTTGCATCAGTGGCCCCCATAACATAACGGCAAATAAAAATGCCGGTGTCACCGGTTTGCCTTGGGCGATACGCAGGTCGGTGTTGATCATTATCTGATCTATCATTGCCTGGTAAGCCGGGTTGGGGTTGCTGTCGGGGGTAGAATTCGGGAATAACCAGGGGGCAATATCGAATTGCTTTAGTAACCGCCATACATTTTCGGCGGCACCACTTAAAAACAGCTTCTGGATTTCTTCAAACAGCCGTGCCGGTGGGATATGGCCCAGTAATTCGGCATGCTCGATAATGGGTTTTTCGGTGCTGGCTGTCATCTTAAAGCCAAGCTTTGCAGCAAAGCGAATGGCGCGAAGCATTCGCACCGGATCTTCTTTGTAGCGTTGCTCTGGGTCGCCGATAAGTCTCAGAGTATGGTTTTGGATGTCATCGAAGCCGTTTACATAGTCGATAATGGCGCCATCTGAATGGCGGTAATACAGTGCATTGGCAGTAAAATCCCGGCGCAGGGCATCTTCTTCCAGGGTGCCGAAGACGTTATCCCGCAACAACATTCCCTGGGCAGACTGCGATGACTGGTGCTTGTCGTTGCTACCGGCCTTGCTGTGGCAGCCGCGAAAGGTGGCTACTTCTATGATTTCCCGGCCAAATCGCACATGGGCCAGGCGAAAGCGCCGACCTATCAGGCGGCAGTTTCTGAACAGGGCTTTGATTTCTTCCGGGTGGGCGCTGGTGGCTACATCAAAATCTTTTGGTGTTTTGCCTAAAAGACTGTCTCGAATGCAGCCGCCTACCAGATAGGCTTCGTGTCCGGCAGCAGTGAGTGTTTCGATAACGGTAACAGCGTTGGGATTCAGTGTTTCCGGGCGAAAACCATGCTCCGAAGAGCCGATAACACGAGCTTTTGGCTGGTGACTGCCGTTACTGGAAATAAGGTCTTTAATTTTTGATATGAGCCGCTTAGGCATTGAACTTCGGGTTTCCTGTGGCGCGAATAATAATTGTTTAACAAAGCTGGCTTTGCCTATTCTAGCATTGCTGCAGCGCCTGCGCCCAGTTATTCATGTTTTAGCACTAAAGTAAGTTGCAGAAAGCAAAAAGGGAAAGCCCGAAGACTTTCCCTTACGCATAATCTCAATAATTTGAGCTATCTTATTCTTTATTGTTTTTAGCGGACCGGGCATAAAGCCCGGCCCTTTGTGCCGACTTTTTATTGTTTTTCAGCGTATTATTATTGTTGTCGTTATTATTGTTATTGTTAATCAGTTATAGAGTGTTTTTATTAGCTTTTTATTATTGTCTTTTATTTTTTTTGTTATTTCGTAGCGCTGCTGTTGTTTTTATTCTTGTTGTTTTTCTTGTTTTTAGCGTTGCTACATAAAGTGCTTATTTTTGTTGTTTTAGCTGCCTCGCCAGGGCAGGCCTTATTGTTTTATTTTATTGTTATGGCCTGTCTTAGTTGGGCATAGAATATATAGCAGAATGTGTGCCAAAAAATAGGAAAGATATAAATTACAATAAAAAACAATGAGTTATAAGGTTTTTGTTGTTCGGTGTCTAATTTCAGTCAATTATTTGTTACCGATTTTACAGGTGTGTGTTTCCGTTGCTGGGTAACAAGGTAACAGGTATTCGTGATGTTTATAACCTTATTAGGTTACAAAAAATACTAATAAATTCACGAGGTTGTAGTACGACCTTTTGGAATACGGTGTATACACTGAGTCCAGCAGATCTTAAGAAAACAGACAAAGTGAAATTGAAGGTGTTACTTTTTAGCCGTTACCTGAAAAATGCTTTGCCGTAAATATGGCATTACCGGCTTGAGTGTCGTTAACCGGCCGTTTTTTTTCTGGGAATACCCAGCCGTTGGCGGCGTTCCCACAGGCATTTTCGGCTGATACCTAATTTTTGAGCCAGTTCTGTTTCTGTCATTTGATCCTGATGCTCAAGTACAAACCGTTGGAAGTAGTCTTCCAGGGAAAGGTTTTCTTCTGTGCTCTGATCCGTTGGTGGTGCAGGGCTGCTGGCAGTTGATTCGATGCTCATGGCAGTAATGTTGCCGATGTTACCGCTGGTTGCAGGTTTGTTACCTTTGAGGGCGGTTACATCAATTTCGATAGCCAGTAAATCGGGGGTGATCATATTGCCATCGCACAGAATAACCGCTCGTTCCACGGCATTTTCCAGTTCGCGCACATTGCCGGGCCAGCTGTAGTGGTTGATAGCAAGCAAAGCATCTTCGCTAAAAAAGGTATCGCTGCGGTTCAGCTTTTGGCTGGTGCGTTCCAGCAGTGCTTTCGCCAGGATTTCGATATCCTGCTGGCGCTCCCGTAACGGGGGAAGCTTTAGCTCCAACACATGCAGACGATAGTATAAATCTTCGCGGAAATTTCCCGTTTGAGCCAATGATTTCAGGTTGCGGTGGGTTGCTGCAACCAGGCGCACGTCCACAATTTTTGCCTGTATTGAACCGACACGCCTGACTTCTTTTTCCTGCAACAGACGCAGCAGACGGGCCTGTGCTTCCAATGGCAATTCGCCAATTTCATCTAAAAACAGGGTGCCGCCATCGGCTGCTTCCACCAGCCCTTTGCGGTTAGTGTTGGCGCCGGTAAAAGCGCCTTTTTCATGGCCAAAAAGTTCTGATTCGATCAAGGTTTCCGGAATGGCCGCGCAGTTCACCGAAATCATCGGGCCCTGGTTGCGGTGGCTTTGTTCATGCAAGGCCCTGGCGACCAGTTCTTTACCGGTGCCTGATTCACCGAGAATCAGCACTGTGGTATCGGTCGGTGCCACTTTGCCGATCATTTTGAACAGGTTTTTCATGGGGGCGCACTCACCAATCATGCCTGCCATCGGCGGGTGATGAGACTGGGCTTCGTGCTTTAAAGCATCAGTTCGTTGTTCCCGGGTGGGCTCCTGCAGAATGCGCTGTACTGACATCAGCATTTCATCGTGATCAAAGGGCTTTGCAATGTAGTCAACCGCTCCCATTTTCATGGAATCAACAGCTGATTTAAGGCTGGCGTAGCTGGTCATCACCAGTACGGGAGTGCTGTCAGCCAGGGGAATGATGTCTGTGCCGGGTGCACCCGGAAGGCGAAGATCGGTAATAATAAGGTCGAAATCGTTAAACTTGTATTGCTCTGTTGCCTGTTGAACCGAGGCCGCTTCATGTACTTCGTAGTTATTGCGTTCCAGCAGGCGACGCAGCGCTGAGGAGATAACAGGTTCATCTTCAACAATGAGTATACGGCTCATCATTTCGATTGCTCCGCATTATTGTTGTCTGTTCTGCCCATATTAACCATTTCAATTTTTTCGCTGTTATTGTTGGCGTTATTGCTGGTGTGATTATCGGTGTTGTCACTGGCGGATGTTACCTCTGTTACGGTTTGATACCGCACAAGAGTTATGGTAACACGAGTGCCACAATTTGCAGCATTAATCGGGCTGTCGATGGTAATTCTGCCCTGATGTTCTTCAATGATGCGATATACCAGCGTCATGCCCAGTCCGGTGCCGCTACCAGGATCTTTTGTGGTTACAAACGGCTCGTAGATACGCTGCAATACATCGGGTGGAATGCCGCAGCCCTGGTCTTCAACGCAAATAGAAAGAGTATGTTCTTTAATCAGCGTAAAAATCGAAATGGCACTACCCGGTGGCGAGGCATCGATGGCGTTGCTCAGCAGGTTAACAAACACTTGAATCAGCTTTTGGGAATCACCTTTTACCAGGGTGTTGGCTGGAACCTGGTTGCTGATATCGTAGTCTTTGCCGTTTTTACTTAATTGAATAAGCCCGACAGCTTCATCGGTAACGTGTTTAAGGTCTACCGGTTCAAGGGCAATCTGGGTGTCGCCACCATGGCTGAAACTTACCAGTGAATGAACAATTCGGCTGACCCTTTTGGTTTGTTCCAGTATTTGTTCCGAAGTTTCAATAGTGTCGTCGTTTTCTGCATCGTATTTTAAATTCTGTGCCAGGCAGGCAATGCCCGTGATAGGGTTACCGATTTCGTGGGCCACTCCTGCTGCCAATCTGCCTATGGATGCCAGCCGTTCATTGTGACCCAGCTGTTGTTCCAGCAGACGCATCTCGGTTTGATCTTCGATCACCACCACCAGGCCATCATTCAAATAACTGCCACTTTTAATGGTAGCTTTATGCAGGCTCAGCCAGCGCTTGTTGCCATTGATTTCTATGGTTGCCTGTTCTGCTGCATTTGCCTGTTTGGTAACAAACGCGGTGACAACAGGTAGCCAGGGCTCTGGCAGCTGGGAAATATTCGAGCCCACTATGTCATGGCTGCTGATACCGGTTAATTCACTGAGCGCATTATTCCATCCCAGCACTTCGCCATCGTAACCTAAAGAGCACACGCCAATGGGAAGATCCTGCAATGTTTGCCGGTGAAAGCGGCGCAGGCTATCGAGCTCTGCCGCCAGCCCAGTCAGTTTATGGTGGTATTCTTCCAGGCCAGTTTCGATATGATGAATATCCTGGGTGGCGGATTCTCCTGAATGTGCTTGGTAGGGTATAGCCTGGTCGATAATGCTTTGCGCAACGGTCGGCCCTAATAAGCCTGATAAGTTGGTTTCCAGCTGATCGCGCAGACGTCGCAATGCATAAGGGCGGGTTTCATCCATGCTCATGGCCAGGTCATGCAGTGCCAGCTGCACTTCGCGGCTGGCGGTGGCTGGCCCTAATGGTTCTTGTAATTGATCGATAAATTCCCGCGCCGAATTGACAGAAAGCTCCCAACGGTAGGATCGCCGCAGGTTATCAAGGTTGCAGGTTTCTGCTGCCCGTTTTTCCGACGGTGATGCACTGGTCATGATAGATACAATGCTGAATACCACGGCGTTAGTAAATAACGCAAAAGTGGCAAC
>PDSR01000029.1 GCA_002748575.1 Gammaproteobacteria bacterium | reverse complement strand
AACATTAAACACCGAAAAGCAGCGCAGGATGCCAAGCGCGGTAAGATTTTTACCAAATTGATCCGCGAAATTACCGTAGCTGCCAAGATGGGCGGGGGTGTGGTAGACGACAACCCCCGGCTGCGTATTGCTGTTGATAAAGCACTGGGCGCAAACATGACCAAAGACACCATCGAACGTGCTATTAAGCGTGGTGCCGGTGGTGATGATGGTGCCAACCTGGAAGAGCTTACCTATGAAGGTTATGGTCCGGGTGGTGTGGCGGTGTTAATGGAAGCCATGACCGATAACAAAAATCGCACGGTTGCCGAAGTGCGCCATGCGTTTAGTAAAGCCGGGGGTAATCTGGGTACCGATGGTTCAGTGGCCTATTTGTTTGCCAAGCAGGGTGAAATTCACATAGCGCCGGGTGCAGATGAAGATCAAATCATGGAAGCGGCATTAGAGGCCGGCGCTGAAGATGTATTGATAAATGATGATGGTTCCATCGAAGTGATTACCACTGCTGAAGACTTTTCCCAGGTGAAAGCGGCTTTGGATGATGCCGGTATTCAATCCGATAACGCAGAAATTACCATGTCGCCGTCAACCAAGGTTGAAATGGATGTAGAACTGGCGGAAAAAGTGTTGCGTTTAATCGACAGGTTGGAAGATCTGGATGATATTCAAAATGTTTATACCAATGCAGATTTTACCGAAGAAATCATGTCGCAGCTGGGCTGATATTGTTTGTTAAAAAAAATCCCGCACAAGGCGGGATTTTTTTTAAGTGGCGGTTGGAAATTAGAACGACCAACCTAAACCAAGATTGATAATATCGTAGTCTTCACTACCGGTTGGCGCATCAACATCACTGTAATCCACTTTTACTGCAACGTTTTCATGCAGCCAATAATTTACGCCAATATCAGCTTGTGTGTATTCAGTGTCAGTGCTGCTGCCTGCATTGTTATCCCAGGTGTTATGACGTGCAAACACACCCACCCGCTCATTAAATTTGTAGCCGGCTTCAATCATCCAGCCGGTTTGCTCGTCGCGTCCGTTGGCCTTAAAGGTTGAACCGTCGATATCCCAGGTTGACCAAAGCGCTCGCAGGCTGTAATTATCGACCTGGTAAGCCGCATTTAATACCAGTAATGTGGCTTCGCCATTGTCGTCGGTACCGTTGCCCTGGGTAATATCCTGCTGATACTGTAAAGAAGCAGCTACCGTCAGGCCTTTAACGCCGGTATATTTTATACGTGTGGTAAAAGCCAGATCTTCAGCAACGGCTTTCGCAGATTTTTGACGACCGCCGCGAACTTTACCGCCGTCTTCCACTTCCAATCCGCTGTGTAGAGCAACATCGTAACTCAAGCCTGGAGCCATGATACCGCTGAACATGGCACCGGTTTCCCACCAGGTTGTTGGGATAATATTTTTTTCAACCGGGTTACGTTCAGTGCCGTAAAAGGTTTCCGGTTCGTGACTTTCATTCAGGAAACCCACAGGAATCAAAAACTGACCAGCGATAATGCTGTGGTTGGCCGTGTAATCGTACTGGATATAAGCCTGTTCCAGCTCTACTTCGCCGGGTTTGCCTTCACCAGAAAGGCTGTGTTCCAATTCAACTTCCGAGAAAAATTTGATCTTGTCGGAATAATCATGGCTGATATAAACCACAAAACGGTGTGCATCAATTTGATCATCTTTATGGGAAAAATGATTGAAGTGGTGCTCGCCATAACCACCGATTTTGGTTTTCGAGGCTACGCTGCCCATGGTAGTTTGCTCAACGGCATCGGCTGTGGCAGATATTTTACGATCAGCATTTGCAGCCTGTTTTTTTAGCTGTTCAATTTCAGCCTGTTGCTTTTGAATGGTTTCCCACATTTGCTCCCCGGAAGGCATAGCGAATGCAGATGTTGAGCCGGCGGCAACAATCGCTGAAATAGCACCGAACAAGATTTTCTTTTTCATGGTAAAGCTCCTGGGTTGGCTTAAATGAACTGCAACTTAATTGAACTGCAATAATGGTGTGTGATATTAGCAAGTTACAAGATTAATGCAAATCATTCTCATTCGGTGGATAATAAATAGTCAGGGTGTGCGCTCGCCGCTTTTGTTCAGGCTTACAGCTGGCGAGGCAGCTTGCCAAGGTGTTATATTGAGTTCAGGTTTTTATTCAGGCTGTATAGCAATAGGCAGCTAATGACCCGTTCACAAAAAATGAGGATATATATGCGTAAATTAGCGGTGGTGGCAGCAACATTAGTATTGGGTGCCTGTGCGACCCAAACACCTGCGCCCAAATCGATTGATGCCCAGTATTCAGATCAGCAAATGCGTCAGGCACAGCAACAGGCGCTGGCCGAGTCTTCGCAACAAAGCTTGGCGCTTAAGCGCAAAGTGGCCATTGCCCGTATGAGTAATGAAACCAGCTATGGTCGGTCTTTGTTGCGAACCAGCTCTACAGACGTGGTTGGCAAACAGCTGACAGATATGCTAAGTAATGCGCTTGCCGAATCCGGCAATTTCATAGTGTTGGAACGGCCGGATTTAGGCCGGCTGGAAAAAGAAGCCGAATTAGTGGGTACCAAGCTTGATCTGGTGGGTGTCGATGCCTTAATTATTGGTTCATTGACTGAATTTGGTCGCAAAACTGTAGGGGAGCGTGGCTTCCTGTCGGCCACCAAGCGTCAGGTTGCCTATGCCAAGGTCGAGTTTCGCCTGGTAGATGCCAGTACCGGGCAGGTGTTTCATACCGCTTCAGGTGCAGGGGAAGCTTCTATCGAAAAAGGCAGTGTTGCCGGTTTTGGTTCGACTGCCTCTTACGATGCCACGCTTAATGATAAAGCCATCAAGCAGGCCATCTCCGATTCAGTCAATGCGTTCTCGCAAACACTGTTAAACCGCAAATGGCATACCTATTTTCTATCAAAACAATCGGGTAGTTATTTTGTCGCTGGTGGTGCCATGCAGGGCATTAAGCCTGGTATGACATTTGATGTTGAAACCCAGGGTAAAACAGTTACATCCCCGCAGACCGGCTTTAAAATTAAACTGCCAGGCCAAAAGATCGCCACTATTAAAATAATCAGCACCTTCGGCGATACCGAAGCAAATGAAGGCTCTGTTGCCAGTGTGGTATCAGGCTCTCTTGGTGGCCATCAGCTAAAAAACCTAATGATCGTGGAGTCTAAATAATGAAGCAGATATTGATAGCGTTTGTTGCATTGTGGTTAGCCGCTTGTGCTGAACTGCCAACCGAACAGGTGGTAAGTGGTGAAAACAACGCCGGGTTGTCATTTAAGCTGGTGGCAACTGCACAGCAGCAGGAATATCAGGTGTATATTGATGGCCTGCTCATGGGAAATGTTGCCGATTTTCTTGCGGGCGAAGCCATTTTAAAAATCCTGCCGGGGTCTCATATTGTAAGAGTTACCAGGGCAGGGCAAATTGTGCTGGAAGAAAAGCTTTATGTGGCAGCTGGTGCGAACAAGGTATTGGTGGTCAGGTAGCTCTATGCGTTTATTATCAGTGGTCTGCTTAGTGTTGTTCACCTCTGGATGCGCCAGCGGCTTGTACGATTGGGGGGGATATAACCAGGATCTATACGAGTATTACAGTGACCCCTCTTCGGCTACATATTTTACCCAGTCGTTACAGGCCCATATCAATAAGCTTGAGTCATCGGGTATAAAACCGGCCCCGGGTTTATATGCAGAACTGGGTACGTTATATCTACAGGCAGGTGATCAAATGCGTGCACTTGAGTTTTATTCTAAAGAAAGAGACGCATGGCCGGAAAGTGTGCACATGATGAACGCGCTGATCGCCAATCTTAATCACGTAAATCCTGATAAAAGTGCTCCCAAGGAATAACCAAATGTACCAGAAACTGATATCAGTGTTGTTGTTTATTGGTATGTTGAGCGGTTGCGCTACGACGCCAAGCACTCCGGGGCCAGAGTATAATGCTTTTTATGCGGCAAAACCGGCTTCTATTCTGGTGGTGCCTATTGTGAACCATTCTCTGGATGTCGATGCACCCAATTACATGTTATCCACTCTTACCATCCCGTTGGCGGAAAGGGGGTACTATGTCTTTCCGGTTAACACGGTGAAAGTTGTGCTTGAGCAGGAAGGCTTTTACGAGGCAGACATTGTTCATGCACAAAACTCAGTGGCATTGGCAGAACTGTTCGATGCCGATGCCGTGATGTATGTGGTGATAAATAGGTGGGATGCTCAGTATGCTGTTTTTTCGACAACGGTAACGGTGGATTTTTCTTACCGTATGGTATCCAGGCAGGGTGTTGAAATCTGGAGCGCAAACAGGCAAATGGTTTATACCCCGCAAAACAACAACAACTCCGGAAATCCACTTGCTGATCTACTTACTGCGGCGGTACAGGCTGCCATTACCAAGGCAGTGCCGAACTTCATGCCATTAACAGAGCAGGCCAATAATATTGTGATTGATACGATTCCACCTGGCCCATATATGCCTGTTAGATAATTCTATGTGTCACCATGTAATGCGTATTTATTAATTGGCAAAAGTACGCCGTTGGCGTATATTTAGATTATGGTTATTGTAGAAACCGGTATTTTTACCCGCCTTATTAAAGAATTGATGAGTGATGATGAATATAAAGACTTGCAGAAAGCGCTGGTCAACGCTCCCGATATGGGTGCCATCATCAAGAAGTCTGGCGGTCTCCGCAAGGTTAGATGGAAGCTTGAAGGAAAAGGTAAAAGTGGCGGCGTTAGAGTGATTTATTACTGGGTTGTTGATGATGATCATATTCGAATGCTGTATGTGTATCCGAAGGGTAAGCAAGAAGATCTAACCATTGATCAGTTACATACGTTAAAGAAAATCCTAGAGGGTTGGTCAAATGAATAAAGATATGTTCGACGAGTTGTTGGCCAGTGTTCAAGAAATGGATGAGATCGTAAAAGGGAATGCAGAACCTTCACGCAGCTTTGAGTACCCAGAGCCGGAAGTAAAATGTATTCGCGAGAAAACAGGTTTATCCCAAAGCCGTTTTGCTCGTTTAATTGGTGTAAGTAAACGCACGCTGGAAAACTGGGAGCAGGGCAGGCGTCACCCAACTGGTCCCGCACGTGCGTTATTAAGAATCGTTGATGCCGATCCTGAATATGCGGTGCGTTCGTTGCATAGCTGATGGCTGTGCTGATTGCCATATTAATCCTTGTTGTTGCGGGTATCAGCAGCGTTAGAGCAATCAATCACTTGAACTTACCCATAGTTAGCCTGTTACCGATAAACCACCTTTTGGGTTTTCTTCCCTTCTCAAACTGCTAAACTACTGTATATATATCTATATGTTTGCCGTTGGGATGTGTGCATGTCTGTCATTTTGGGGATTGATCCTGGTTCCAGAGTTACCGGTTATGGTGTGATTTACCAACATGGCAGCCGCCTGGAATATGTCGATAGTGGCTGTATTCGTACTCAGAATGCCGAGAACCTTCCCGAGCGTTTGCAAATCATTTACCAGGGTATTGATGAAATCATACGATTGCATTGCCCGGTGGTTGCCGGTATTGAACAGGTTTTTATGGCCCGCAACGCGGATTCGGCGCTGAAACTCGGTCAGGCAAGAGGGGCCGCTATGGTTGCCTGTACCAATCAGCAACTACCTGTTCACGAATATTCAGCCCGGCAGGTAAAGCAGGCCGTTGTTGGCACTGGTGCAGCGCAAAAATCGCAAATACAGGCTATGATCTGCCACATTTTAAAGCTTGATAAAGCACCCCAGCAGGATGCCGCAGATGCGCTGGGGGTGGCCGTTTGCCATGCTCATATGGAAACCAGCCTGATAAAAATGGCCGGTGCGAAAAAAGTAAGACGCGGTAGAATACGCGCATAAATAATAAAAGGCTCATTTCATTATGATTGGACGATTGAAAGGCATCCTGATTGAAAAGCAGCCGCCGCAGGTGCTGGTGGACGTTAACGGGGTGGGGTATGAAGTGGATGCTTCCATGAATACTTTCTATAAACTGCCTGAATTGAACAAAGAAGTGGTGTTATTTACGCACCTGGTGGTGCGTGAAGATGCTCAGCAGCTGTTCGGTTTTTATGATAAGCCGGAACGATCCCTGTTCAAAACACTCATTAAAGTGAACGGTGTTGGCCCCAAAATGGCGCTGGCCATATTGTCGGGCATGGAAATATCCGAGTTTGTCCGCTGTGTGCAAAACAACGACACCAAAGGATTAGTGAGATTACCCGGTGTTGGTAAAAAAACCGCTGAGCGTCTGATTATCGAAATGCGCGATAAGCTGAAAGATTTTCAGGCCGCACCCGGCAGCCTGAATGAATTACCCGATGCTGCTGCCAGTGAAGCCGACAGTAACCAGGTGATAATGGATGCCGAAAGTGCGCTGATTGCCCTTGGCTACAGGCCGCAGGAAGCCAGCAAAGCGATTGCTAAAATTGATGTGGCGGCGCTTTCCAGCGAAGAAGTGATCAGGCTTGCACTAAAAAATATGGTGAATTAATCCGTGATAGAATCCGACCGCATTATTTCAGCCACCGAATCCGGTGAAGATCAGCATGATCGGGCGATTCGCCCCAAAATGCTGGCGAATTATCACGGCCAGGACGCCGTTCGTGAGCAAATGGAAATTTTTATCAATGCCGCCCGGAAACGCAACGAAGCCCTGGATCACACGTTGATTTTTGGCCCCCCGGGTTTGGGTAAAACCACCCTTGCCAATATTATTGCTAACGAAATGGGAGTGGATATTAAAACCACCTCGGGCCCCGTATTGGAAAAAGCCGGTGATCTGGCGGCATTGCTGACCAATCTGGAAGAAGGTGATGTGCTTTTTATCGATGAAATTCACCGCCTGAGCCCGATGGTAGAAGAAGTGCTTTACCCTGCCATGGAAGATTATCAGCTGGATATTATTATTGGTGAAGGCCCGGCAGCGCGTTCCATAAAAATTGATTTGCCGCCTTTTACCTTGGTGGGAGCCACCACCAGAGCCGGGTTGTTAACCTCTCCGTTGCGTGATCGTTTTGGCATTGTGCAGCGTTTGGAATTTTATTCTGTTGCCGAATTAAGCCGGATAGTATCCAGAGCATCGGGCATTCTTAATGTTGAGATTGCCGCCGAAGGTGCCCAGGAAATAGCCAGAAGGTCCCGGGGCACACCAAGAATTGCCAACCGGTTACTCCGGCGAGTGCGCGATTACGCCGACGTTAAGGGCGATGGCACTATTGAACAGCAGATTGCGACGCAGGCACTTGATATGCTCAAGGTGGATGTGCAAGGATTCTACTCCATGGATCGCCGGATGCTGCTCACCATTATTGAAAAATTCGATGGCGGCCCGGTGGGCCTGGATAGCCTGGCAGCGGCAATCAGCGAAGAATCTGGCACCCTGGAAGATGTGGTTGAGCCTTATTTAATTCAGCAGGGATTTATTATGCGAACTCCCAGGGGCAGGGTGGCAACCCGCCTGGCTTATTTACATTTCGGATTAACACCAGCGGAAGGAGCGGCACCACAAGCCGGTTAATTCATGCCAGAATTTGAACTTTCTACCAGAGTGTTTATCGAAGATACCGATGCCGGTGGTATCGTTTATTATGTGAACTACCTGAAGTACATGGAGCGAGCCCGCACAGAATGGTTGCGAGATCTTGGGTTTGATTTTGCCAGCCTGCAACAGTTGAACAGCCTTTTTGTGGTAAAAAATGCCCATGTGGATTATCTGGCACCGGCAAAAATGGATGATTTGCTGGAAGTCACCGCAAGCGTTGCTAAAATAGCACGCACCTATATTATGTTTAAGCAAATGGTGAAGCGCGAAGGCATGCCCCTTTGCGAAGCCACCATAAAAGTGGCCTGTATTGATTCGCAATCAATGAAGCCAAAAAGAATAGCTGTTGAACTGCAATCAGCATTGCAGCAACAAGTTCAAATTAAAGAAAAAACGTAGTAAACAGTTAAATAAAAATAACACTTAACATAGACCAATAAAATTATAGGAGTGTTCACAAGGTGTCTGGTGAAATCTCTATTCCCGGGCTGATACAGCATGCGACCTTTGTTGTTCAGTTGGTTATGCTCGTTCTCTGTTTGTTGTCGGTTGTATCGTTGTATCTGGCGTACAACCGCCACTCCCTGATCAAACGTGCGAAAAAAAGCTCCGTTGCTTTCGAAGACCGTTTTTGGTCGGGTGTCGATTTAAGCCGTTTATTTATACAGGTAAACAATGAACCCAATATAACCTGCGGCCAGGAAAATGTTTTTCGCGCAGGGTTTAAAGAATTCGCGCGGCTGAGAAAAAACGATGCAGCAGATCCCGATTCTGTCATGCAGGGTTCTGAACGTGCGATGCGCGTTGCCCTGTTGCGAGAACAGGAAAAGCTGGAAGCCGGTTTGCCTATTCTGGCTACCATTGGTTCAGTTAGCCCTTACATAGGATTGTTTGGCACAGTGTGGGGCATTATGAATTCTTTTCTTGCGTTAGCCAGTCAGCAACAGGCGACCTTATCAGCCGTGGCACCGGGTATTGCAGAAGCATTGATTGCAACAGCTATGGGCCTGGTTGCCGCAGTTCCTGCGGTGATTGCCTACAATCATTTTACCTCACAGGTTGATCGCTTATTGCATAGTTATGATGCATTTTCCGATGAGTTTTCCGGTATTTTGCATCGTAAAGCCCATGCCTCTTCAGAGCCAGCGCAAAACAATAACGAGAGAACATAAAGTTGCGGGTTAAACGTAAACAGCTATAGAAAACAGGGATCCGCATGCAAAAGCAAAAAACCAGTCCGCGACGCAAACCCATGTCAGAAATCAATGTGGTGCCCTATATTGATGTGATGTTGGTATTACTGGTCATTTTTATGGTAACTGCCCCTATGATTACCAAGGCCGTTAAAGTCGATCTTCCTGATGCTGAAGCCCCCCAGCTGAAGCTGGATAAAAATCAGGAAATGGTGATTATTTCTGTAAAGCATGATGGCCGTTATTATTTGAATGTGGGAAAAGATATTAAAAAAGCCAAGCCGCTGGAACAAATCACTGCCGACGTGAGTAAAATTAAAAAGAACAAACCCAGCTCGCCGGTGCTGGTAGAAGGCGATGAACGGGTTGCATACGGTGTTGTGGTAAAGCTGATGGCTGCACTGCAACAGGCGGGTGTTAACGATGTGGGCCTGGTGACAGATGCATTCGAGCAGGGGCAATAAATGAGTTCATCGCTCATTGACTGGCCTTCATTAGCTAAATCAGTTGCGGTTCATGTGATCATTGCTGCGCTTTTTTTGGTGGGGTGGGATATTTCGCCTGAACCGGAAAAGGCTTTAGTGCTTCCTTCTCATGTTAAGGCGGTGATTGTTGAGCGACCCAAACCGGTAAAAAAAACGCCACCGAAAAGAATCGAAAAAAAGCAAC
Source organism: Gammaproteobacteria bacterium (assembly GCA_002748575.1). Lineage (GTDB taxonomy): Bacteria > Pseudomonadota > Gammaproteobacteria > Pseudomonadales > Ketobacteraceae. Next base: position 20,664 of record PDSR01000029.1, on the reverse strand, counting down.
CGGTGAAGAAAAAAGCCAAGCCGAAACCAAAACCAAAACCCAAACCCAAACAAACAGCAAAGAAAAAGCCCAAGCCAAAATCAAAACCAAAACCAAAACCGAAGAAAAAGCAGCAGCCCAGGCCTGAAGTGAAAAAGCCCAAAGGCCCCAGCTTTGAAGAGTTGTTTTCAGAAGAAACCAAAGAACTAAAAGCTGAAGAAAAACAGCAGCAACAGCGCAAGCAGGCACAAATACAAAAAGAAAAACAACGCATTGCCGAGCAACAACGGCAGCTTGCAATGGAGCGTCAGCAACAGGAAGAGGCGCAGCGCATAGCTTCAGAATTGGATACCTATAAAAGTCTGATTCAGCAAACAATGCGCCGTTATTGGAACAAGCCACCGGTTGCCAGGGATCATCTGGCGGTTACTTTAAATATTAAATTATTGCCCGGTGGTGAAGTGAAAGGCGTGAGTGTCAGTGAATCCAGCGGCAATGCAGCGTTTGATCGCTCTGCGCTGAATGCCGTGACCAAAGCGGGGTACTTTAGTGTGCCCAGTGATCCGAGCGTATTTGATCGCCATTTTAGATCTTTTAAGATGCGGTTCAGTTCAAACGATTAATGTAACCAGAAAAGATAATGAAATTACTAGCCATCCTAACCAAATCAGTCGCCTGTATCGGGCTTTGCCTGATAACACTGGCAGCCAATGCCGAACTGGTGATAGAAATTACCCAGGGGCGTGATGATGCCGTTTCCATTGCCGTTGTTCCTTTTGCCTGGAACGGATCAGGGCGAATGCCCGAAGATATATCAGCCATTGTGTCGGCAGATCTGCATCGCAGCGGGCAGTTTAAAACGCTGGCCCCCGCTGATATGTTAAGCACGCCCACCAGCGAAACCCAGGTTTTTTTCCGCGACTGGAAAGTGCTTGGCGTTGAATACCTGCTGATTGGCCGTTTAAAACAGGGAAAAAATGGCTCTTATCTGGTGGACTTTGAATTGTTCGATGTTTACCAGCAAAAATTAATACGTAAAGGCAATGCCTCCAGTCGCAAACCACGTCGCCTGGCACACTTTATCAGCGATGAAGTGTACAAGCAGGTAACCGGGCTGCGGGGCGCTTTTTCAACCCGGCTTGCTTATGTTACTAAAGAAAAACTGGCGAAAGGCAAGGAACGCTACCAGTTACACCGGGCGGATGCCGATGGCTATGGAGATCACATCATTGTACAGAGCTCCGAACCCATTCTTTCGCCTGCATGGGCACCGAATGGCCGCCACCTGGCTTATGTGGCCTATAAATCAGGCAAGCCTGCCATTTATGTGGTTGACAGCTTTACCGGTGAAGATAAAAAAGTAGTGGACTACCCCGGGCTGAGCAGTGCCCCGGCTTTTTCCCCCGATGGCAACCGGCTGGCGTTTGTTCTTTCCAAAGACGGCAACCCTGAAATTTATATCAAAGATTTTAAAACCCATAAAATGGAACGTGTTACCCGGCACTTTTCCATTGATACCGAGCCAACCTGGGCACCCGATGGCAGCAGTCTTTACTTTACCTCTGACCGAGGTGGCCGACCCCAGATATATCGGGTAGATCTGGCATCCAAAGTCGTGAAACGGGTTACTTTTGAAGGCCAGGAAAATGCGCGGGGCTCATTAACGTCGGATGGCCGCTATTTAGTTATGGTTCATTTGCGTGAAGGCCGCTATCATATTGCCGTTCAGGATCTGGTGAGAGACACACTTAACATTATTACTGACACAGATCTGGATGAATCGCCCACTATTTCGCCCAATGGTGTGATGGTTATTTATGCAACCGGGCAGGGAAAGCGAGGGGTATTGGCGGGTGTTTCGGTTGATGGCAGAGTAAAAGTGCAGTTCCCATCCAGCCGTGGCGATGTTCGAGAACCGGCCTGGTCCCCATTTCTTTAATTTAGATCACGTAATAATTGAAAAAAAACGCATAAACGACTATAAATGCGCAAGCCTTCAAACGTTAGGAGTTAATCAATGTCAATCTTTACCCGTAAACACCTTATCGCACTCATGGCAGCAGCAAGCATTGCCGGCTGTTCTACCACACCAGACGACAGCACTGCCACTGACTCATATGACAACCAGGATGCTTCCAGTTCAACTGAGGCCACCTATGGTGCTGGCGATGACTCTGTTGATGGCTCTTCTGCAATGATGGATACACCTGTAGAGCCTTCGCTTAAAGATCTGGCGATGCAATCCACCGTTGTTTTCTTTGACTTCGACAAATCAAATATCCGCCCCGATGCTTATAACACGCTGAAAGCGCACGCAGCATACCTGTCAGCTAACCCCAGTGCAGCTGTACGTTTGGAAGGCCACACAGACGAGCGTGGTACACGTGAATATAACCTGGCGCTAGGTGAGCGACGTGGTATTGCCGCCTCCAACTACCTGACAGCCAATGGCGCATCCAGCTCGCAAATTACTGTGATTACCTACGGTGAAGAGCGTCCGGTAGCCGAAGGCCACAACGAAGCGGCATGGTCACAAAACCGCCGTGTAGAAATTAAATACTATTAATGAAGCGGTTTCTGGTATCTGTTTTAATGGCTGCGGCAACCCCGGTGGTTGCTGCACCTGAATACAGAACGCTTCCTGTTGAGCAGCGTGAAGCCGCTCCTGCGGCGCTGGATTTACCCGGTGCTGCTCATCAGGCTCCGGCTGGTGCTTCTATCCAGCCAGATCAGCCTGCTGTACCCGCCAATGTTCAGTGGCAACTGTATAACCAGTTGCAGCAAGTACAACAGGAATTATCAGAATTAAGGGGCATGCTGGAACAGCAGACCCATCAGATCAGCCAGCTTAAACAGCAACAACGTCAGCGCTATCTGGATCTTGATCACCGTATCAATCAGTTAAAAAAAGCAAATCCTGCTGCTATTGCTGTCCCTAGTGTTGTTCCCGAGGCGGACATACAAAACCCTTCACAAAAACCTTCACCAGATACAGCAGACACACATAACGACTTCAGTGATCGAAAAACCTACGATCAGGCGATTGTGTTAATGCGCGAGCGCAAGTTTGAAAGCGCTATCGCTTTGCTGGAAAAACTGCTGGCAGCTTCGCCAAACAGCAGCCTGGTACCCAACAGTGAATACTGGCTGGGTGAGCTCTACATGGTATTAACGCCACCAAATTATGACGTTGCCAAAAAGCACTTTGTTACACTGCTTCGTGATCATAAAAATCACCAGAAAATCCCTGATGCCTTGTATAAATTGGGCAAACTTTATTATTCCCAGGGCGAGAAAGCCAAAGCCCGGGTTACTTTGGAAAAAGTCATTTCAGACTATCCCACCCGACAGGCAGCAAGTCACGCCAAAAAGTTGCTGGCAAAGCTGTAGATAACGTTCAGATGTTGGCCAAGTTTTTCTGAATCTAGTAGTATTGCGCCCCTTCAAATTGTGCCGTTACCATTGTTGGAGCCGCTACTTTTGGCCAGTTTAAGAATTACCGAAATTTTCTATTCCCTTCAGGGAGAAGCCAGAACAGTGGGGCGGCCCACGGTGTTCGTGCGTCTGACCGGCTGCCCCTTGCGCTGTCAGTATTGCGATACCACCTATTCGTTTTCCGGCGGCAGTGTGTATTCGCTGGAACAGGTCGTGGCCCAGGTAGGGCAATGGAACACAAAACAGGTAACAGTAACCGGGGGGGAACCCCTGGCCCAGCGCAACTGCCTGCTGCTGTTAACTGAGCTGTGTGACCTGGGTTACGAGGTATCGCTGGAAACCAGTGGCGCGTTGCCCATTGATCGGGTTGATCAGCGGGTTAGTGTTGTGCTGGATCTGAAAACCCCTGATTCCGGGGAATCCCACCGCAATTTATATACAAATATTCCGCTGCTAAAGCCCATTGATCAGGTTAAATTCGTGATTTGCAGCCGAGCCGATTACGACTGGGCGCGTTTTAAGGTAGATGAATATCGCCTTACCGAAAAGGTAGACGATGTGCTGTTTTCCCCAAGCCAGGGGCAAATTCAGGCGGTGGAGCTGGCAGACTGGATTATTGAAGATCAGCTGGATGTGCGCTTTCAGATGCAGCTTCATAAAATCCTGTGGGCTGATGAGCCGGGTCGTTAGTTTCAGATGATCAGTGTAAACGGTAAGCATGAATGGTTAATGGTTAGAAGGGGCAGCCTGTTATGAATCAAACGAAAAAAGCCGTGGTCCTGGTTTCCGGAGGGCTCGACTCTGCAACCTGCCTGGCAATCGCCCATTCGCAGGGCTATGAACTGTACGCCATGAGCTTTGACTACGGGCAGCGCCACTTGGCGGAATTAAAGGCCGCCGAGCGGGTAGCAACAGCCTTTCAGGTAAAAGAACATAAAGTCGTTAAGCTGGATATGGGCACCATTGGCGGCTCGGCGCTTACCGATGGCGACATAAAAGTACCGGAAGCCCCGTCTGAGGGTATACCCGTTACCTACGTGCCGGCGCGTAATACCGTGTTTTTATCATTAGCCCTGGGATGGGCAGAAGTGCTGGATGCGAACCATATTTTTATTGGTGTGAACGCGGTGGATTACTCTGGCTACCCGGATTGCCGACCGGAATTTATCAAGGCATTTGAAAAGGTAGCCAACCTTGCCACCAAGAAAGGGGTGCAGGAGCATAATCTGAAAATTGAAACCCCGCTGATTGATTTAACCAAAGGCCAAATTATTCAAGCCGGTATCAGTAACGGTGTTGACTACGGCATCACGGTATCCTGTTATCAGGCCGATAACGAAGGCTATGCCTGTGGAAAATGCGATAGCTGCCGCCTGCGTAAAGAAGGTTTCAAAGCCGCAGGCGTAGCAGATCCCACGCGATATTTTTAGCGACAGCAGGGTGCAGCTAAAATTGATGCTAAATCAACAGAATAAAGTTAAAAAAAGCTTGTACAAAAAACTTAAATCAGTATTATACGCACTCGGTCGGGGCCGTTAGCTCAGTTGGTAGAGCAGTTGGCTTTTAACCAATTGGTCGCTGGTTCGAGTCCAGCACGGCCCACCATTTTTTCCCGACTTCCTTTCAGATTCAAGCACCGCTTGGCTTTCCTGCTGCTTTGTGCTGTCAGTTTTACTCGGTGTGGGTTACCACCAGATAATTTGATATATCATTTCATCCATTGAATTAAACGACTTGGCAGATTTTTAATTTCTTGCCCGGCGACAACTTCGATGTCGTACAAACCGGCTCTTTTTATACTGTGATGCGGCAATTCAGACAAGCTGACCAGCATGCCTTTGACTTCGTTACCCAGTGCTTCAGAAAGTGCTTCCAGTTTGTAGATCAGCTGATTGGCGGCATTGGTGTCGCGGCTCAGGTACGAGGTTTTCACTTCAATAATATACAGCTGGTTGTTGGCCAGAAATACCACATCCAGCTCGTTTTTAATTTGCGCCGGGTAGAGCACTTCAAGCCCCAGGCGTACATCTTGCAGTTCGTTAATGCTGCGTTTCAGTTTGCAAAGCTGGTGATACACAAATAATTCGAGCCAGCCGCCATTGCAGAAAAACCGGATATTGCCATTGGCAAATGTGATGGAATCATTGTGGCAGGTGAGCAACTGATGATCGGCAAGATCTGTTAAAAGAATACTGGATTGGCTTTGCTGCCAGTGTTGATCAATCTTGCTGGTGTAGGAGGTGGATATTGATCCCGGGTGATCGGGTTTGGCTGATGATGCCAACCGGTTCAGGTGGCGATATGGCCCGATATTGTCGAAGTCTATGATCCATTGTTCAACCAGGCGTTTTAATTCATCCGTGATACGCATCCCCATGCCATGCTTAACTAATTCAATCTGGTGTACACGAAAATATTCTTTTAAGTTGGCAAGGTCGTGAATCTGGGTGGCAGGGAGGTTACTTGGATTCAGCCATTGTTGTTGATCCTCGTCATCGATCAGGTAGGCGTGAATATCTTCTTTAAGCGCCCATTGCAGCAGGCGCATGGCATTGAGCCTGTCGCCGGTGCTTAAATTCAGGCAGATACGGTCTGCGTTCAGGTCGGTGATGGTTTCATACAGGCGGTAAAAATCTTCTTCGTTTGGCTCGTTGTTCCAGGCTAAAAATAAAGGTGTGCCATGTTGGCTTTGTAAGCTGGAGGTGATGGTTTTTTCCTGCTCTTGCGAGCCAAGAATTAATAATGTGGCTTTGTCTTTTAAGGCGATAAGCGGTGTGTAGATTTTGAAGTTGTCTTTTCCCCAAAGCGCAATATGCAGTTCTTTCATGTAAATCGTAACCCATATAGTCTTTTTGACCGTTGATTATGGGTGCCAGTATACAGTGTTAAGGTTGGTTTAAGTCTGCCTTGGTTGCTTTTAATGAGGGGAATATTTGCGACGGGCGCGATTTGTTATACGCGCCCGTTTTGTGCAACTTTTTATTGCGCTGCTTAGGTATTGCGCTGCTTAGGTATTGCGCTGTTTAGGTATAGCGCTTCTCAAGTTCGTCGATCAGTGCTTTGCCTACCAGGCGTTGGCGTTCTTTAAACGGTGCAACCAGCGCCGGGTCTTCATTCAGGTGGCGCTCATCGCGTAATACAGTTAAAGCACGTTGCATACCGGCAACTGCACTTTGTAACGCGGCGTTGGCATACAGTACCAGGCCGTAACCGTATTCGGTCAGTTGATCGCTGGTGGCAATGGGCGTTTTTCCGCCAATAACCATGTTCATTAATAATGGGGCGCTCAAATGGCTGGGCAGGCGGCGTACTTCATCGGCGTTTTCCAGTGCTTCTACAAACAGAATATCGGCACCTGCTTCGGCGTATTGCTGAGCACGTTCCACAGCGGCATCAAAACCATCAATGGCGCGGGCATCGGTGCGGGCCATAATCAGAAAATCTTCGCTGCGGCGGGCATCAACGGCGGCTTTGATTTTGCCTGTCATTTCATCGGCTGAAATAACGGCTTTGCCGGTAAAGTGGCCGCAGCGTTTCGGGCTCACCTGGTCTTCCAGTTGAATGCAGTCGGCTCCGGCGCGTTCCAGTGTTCTTACCGTGTGGCGAACATTAACGGCATTTCCAAAGCCGGTGTCGGCGTCTACCAGTAGTGGCAGTTCCACCGCATCGCGGATACGGGTGGTTTGCTCGGCAATTTCCGCCAGTCCCATAAAGCCCATGTCGGGCAGGCCAAGGTGCATATTGGTAACGCCAGCACCGGTGATATAAATGGCTTCAAAGCCAAGGTCGGCAATTACTTTTGCCGATAAGGCGTTAAAGGCACCGGGTACTAATACACCGCGGCGGGCATTGGCCAGCTCTTTTAAAATTTTTCCGGTTGTTTCTACAGACACTTTATTTCCTTAAATAAATCGTGAATTTTTATATCTACAGTGTTCAGAAGGTATCAGCAGGAATGCGTACCCAGCCTTCCATCAGGATGCGGGCACTGCGGCTCATAATGGCGCGTTTTGCCAGCCACAGGCCGTTTTCTTCCGCCGCTTCAGCGCCCACTTGCAAGGTGCCAGAGGGGTGGCCAAAGCGAACACTGTTGCGTAAGCCACCGCCAGCTGCGGTGTTTACCAGTGTGCCGGGAATGGCGGCGGCGGTGGCAATGGCAACAGCGGCGGTGCCCATCATGGCATGGTGCAATTTACCCATCGATAAGGCACGTACCAGCAGATCAATATCCTGCGCGGAAATCATGTTGCCGCTGGAGGCGATATAGTTGGCCGGTTTGGCAACAAAGGCGACCTTGGGCGTATGCTGGCGTTGCTGTGCTTCTTCAGGCTTGCTGATCAGCCCCATTCGCAATGCCCCGGTTATGCGAATCTGCTCCAGTTTTGCCAGAGCATCTGGATCGTTGTTGATATCCTCGCGCAGTTCGGTGCCGGTGTAGCCTATGTCTTCGGCGTTAACGAACACAGTTGGGATACCGGCGGTGATCATGGTGGCCTTCAGTGTGCCAATTCCTGGCACCTGTAGTTCATCCACCGTGTTGCCGGTGGGAAATACGCTTGCGGCTTTGCCATCCGCGCCGGTGTCGGCAGGATCAACAAATTCAAGCACGATTTCCGCTGCCGGAAAGGTCACACCGTCAAGTTCAAAATCGCCGCTTTCCTGTACCTGGCCATTGGTGACGGGTACATGGGCAATAATGGTTTTGTTGATGTTGGCCTGCCAGATCCGCACCGTGCAGGTGCCGTTTTCCGGGATGCGCTCGGCATCAATCAGGCCCGCATGGATAGCAAAGGCACCGGCGGCGGTTGAAAGGTTGCCGCAGTTGCCGCTCCAATCCACAAAGGCCTTATCAATGGCGACCTGACCATAAAGGTAATCAACATCGTGATCCGGCTTATCGCTTTTCGACAGAATCACACACTTACTGGTGCTGGACGTGGCTCCACCCATGCCGTCGATATGTGCTGCATAGGGGTCGGGGCTGCCAATCACCCGCATAAACAGTGCATCGCGTGCGGCGCCTGGCTTTTGGCATGGCTCCGGCAAATCCTGCAAGCGAAAAAATACGCCTTTTGAAGTGCCGCCGCGCATATAGGTGGCGGGTACACGAAGTTGTGCTGCTGTTGTCATAGTGTTGCTGTTTCCTGTTAATGGTTAAGCTGTTTTCTTTAGCCGGTTGTTTGCTTTAGCCTGCGTTGCTGGCCAGAAAGTCCTGGGCAAAACGCTGTAATACGCCGCCCGCAGCGTATACCGAAACTTCTTCAGCCGTGTCCAGGCGGCAGGTAACAGGCACCTCAATGGTTTCGCCATTGCTGCGGTGAATGATCAGTGTCAGCGTTGCCCGTGGGGCAATATCACCGCGCACATCGAAGGTTTCGGTGCCATCAATGGCGTAGGTTTGGCGGTTTTCACCAGCAGTGAATTCCAGTGGCAGTACCCCCATGCCCACCAGGTTGGTGCGGTGAATCCGCTCAAAACCTTCGGCAACGATGGTTTCCACACCAGCCAGACGTACCCCTTTGGCAGCCCAGTCGCGGGATGAACCCTGGCCGTAATCGGCACCGGCAACAATAATCAGTGGTTGTTGACGGTTCATATAGGTTTCAATGGCTTCCCACATGCGAACATGCTCACCTTCCGGCTCGATCCGTGCTAAAGATCCCTGAATGATGTCGCCATTTTCATCACGGCACATTTCATTCAACAGTTTCGGGTTAGCAAAGGTGGCACGCTGTGCAGTCAGGTGATCACCACGGTGGGTGGCGTAGGAGTTGAAGTCCTCCTCCGGCAGGCCCATTTTCGCCAGGTATTCACCAGCGGCACTGCTGGCCAGAATCGCATTGGATGGCGATAGGTGATCGGTGGTGATGTTATCGCCCAGCACTGCCAGCGGACGCATTCCTTTAAGGGTTCGCTCGCCAGCCAGGGCACCTTCCCAGTACGGTGGGCGACGAATATAGGTGCTTTGTGGCCGCCAGTCATATAACGGGCTGGGCGCACGTTCACCGCGATCAAGATCAAACATCGGAATGTAAACCTGGTTGAACTGTTCCGGTTTAACGTGTTTGCTGACAATCGCATCAATTTCTTCATCCGATGGCCACAGGTCTTTCAGGGTGATCGGCTTGCCGTTGCTGTCGGTGCCCAGTACGTCCTGCTCAATATCAAAACGTATGGTGCCTGCAATAGCATAGGCAACCACCAGCGGCGGCGAGGCCAGAAACGCCTGTTTGGCGTAAGGATGAATACGGCCATCGAAATTTCGGTTGCCCGATAACACAGCGGTAGCGTAAAGGTCGCGGTCGATAATTTCCTGCTGAATGACCGGATCTAATGCGCCACTCATGCCGTTACAGGTGGTGCAGGCATAGGCAACAATACCAAAGCCGAGTTTTTCCAGTTCCGGTAGCAGGCCGGATTCTTCCAGATACAGGCGAGCTACTTTTGAACCTGGTGCGAACGAGGATTTCACCCAGGGTTTGCGCACTAAGCCCAATTCGTTGGCTTTTTTTGCCAGCAGGCCAGCGGCAACCACATTGCGCGGGTTAGAAGTATTGGTACACGAGGTGATGGCGGCAATAATCACTGCGCCATCGGGCAGTTTGCCTTCTGATTCCTGTTGTTTCGCCTGATCCAGGTTCACAGCAATGCCGCGTTCGTGCAGCGCACTGGTGGCCAGGCGACGATGCGGATTGGATGGCCCGGCCATGGTGCGCTCCACCCCAGACAGATCAAATTCCAGTACCCGCTCGTATTCGGCGGTGTCCAGATCATCAGCCCACAGGCCCACGGTTTTGGCGTACTGTTCAACCCGTTTGATATGCTCCGGATCGCGGCCGGTCAGGGCAAGATAGTCCAGGGTTTGTTCATCAATATAAAACATACCGGCAGATGCGCCGAATTCGGGGGTCATGTTGGAAATGGTGGCGCGGTCGCCAATGGTAAGTGCGCGGGCACCGTCACCAAAAAATTCCAGATAGGCCGATACCACTTTTTCCTGGCGCAGAAATTCTGTCAGTGCCAATACAATATCGGTTGCGGTAATGCCTGGCTGGCGTCTGCCGGTGAGCTTAACGCCGACAATATCAGGCAGGCGCATCATTGAAGGCCGCCCCAGCATAACGGTTTCTGCTTCCAGGCCACCCACGCCAATGGCAATCACGCCCAGGGCATCTACATGGGGAGTGTGGCTGTCGGTGCCAACGCAGGTGTCGGGGTAGGCAATACCATCGCGTGTCTGAATCACCGGCGACATTTTTTCCAGGTTGATCTGGTGCATGATGCCGTTACCGGCGGGGATCACATCGACATTCTCGAAGGCGGTTTTGGTCCACTCAATAAAGTGAAAGCGATCTTCGTTACGGCGATCTTCAATAGCCCGGTTTTTTTCAAAGGCTTCAGGGTCGAAACCCGGGGCTTCCACCGCCAAAGAGTGATCGACTATCAGCTGTGTTGGCACCACCGGGTTGACTTTGGTGGGGTCGCCACCCTGATCGGCGATTGCATCCCGTAAACCGGCCAGGTCAACCAGTGCGGTTTGCCCCAGAATATCATGGCAAACCACCCGCGCGGGGTACCAGGGAAAATCCAGGTCGCGGCGGCGTTCAATCAGCTGTTTGAGTGAATCGGTTAAAGCATCGGGCGCACAGCGGCGCACCAGTTGTTCGGCCAATACCCGTGAAGTGTAGGGCAAGGTTTCATAAGCGCCCGCCTGAATATCGTTCACAGCGCGGCGTACATCATAGTAATCAAGATCGCTGCCTGGCAGCGATTGGCGATAGGCTTTATTAAACAGAGACACGTTTAAACCTCAATAAATAAAACAAAATGGCGATCAATAATAGTTAACATGGCGAGTTTACAGCCATGTTAACTAAACAACTAGAATCTGTATCAGGTTCTTTGGGATTATCAGGTTCTTTCTGATATAGGTGCAAATGCCAGGTCTTCAGGGCCGGTATAATTGGCACTGGGGCGAATGATTTTGTTGTCGACACGCTGCTCAATAACGTGAGCCGACCAGCCGGCAGTACGGGCAATGACAAACAGCGGAGTAAACATGGCTGTGGGAACCCCCATCATGTGATAACTTACGGCGCTGAACCAGTCGAGGTTGGGGAACATTTTCTTTTCTTCCCACATCACATTTTCAAGGCGTTCGGCAATGTCGAACATTTTCATGCTGCCGGCGTCTTCAGAAAGCTGCTGGGCAACGTCTTTAATCACTTTGTTGCGTGGATCGCTCACCGTGTATACGGGGTGGCCAAAACCGATAATCACTTCTTTGTTGGCTACCCGTTGACGAATATCGGCTTCTGCTTCGTCGGCTGAGTCGTAGCGCTTTTGTATTTCAAAGGCCACTTCGTTAGCGCCACCGTGTTTTGGCCCGCGCAGTGCACCAATTCCACCGGCAATAGCTGAATACAAATCGCTGCCGGTACCGGCAATCACGCGAGAGGTAAATGTCGACGCATTGAATTCATGCTCTGCATAAAGAACCAGCGAGATATGCATCGCCTTAACCCACTGCTCGGAAGGCTTTTCTCCGTGGAGCAGGTGTAGAAAATGTCCGCCGATGGAATCATCGTCGGTATCGACATCAATGCGACGTCCGGATGTTGACCAGTGGTACCAGTAAATCAGCATGGAGCCTAACGATGCCAGCAGGCGGTCAGCAATATCCCGTGTTCCGGGAATGTTGTGGTCATCTTTTTCAGGCAGTACACAACCCAGTGCGGATACTCCACAGCGCATAACGTCCATTGGGTGGGCTGCTGCCGGTATGGCTTCAAGTGCTTTTTTGACATCGGCAGGCAGGCCGCGCAGGGCTTTCAGTTTTGATTTGTAGGCGCGTAGTTCGGCTTCTGTGGGTAATTTGCCGTGAATTAACAGGTGGGCAACTTCTTCGAATTCGCAGTTTTCGGCAAGATCGAGAATATCATAACCACGATAATGCAGGTCGTTACCGGAACGGCCAACGGTACATATAGCGGTATTACCGGCAGTGACACCCGACAGGGCAACAGATTTTTTTGGTTTTTTTGTTACGGGTGCGGCGGTTTCATTTGTTGTCATAGGTATTCTCCTCAAAATAACTGCTGGATATAACCAGGTGCCTGGTTATATAAAAAACCGTGTTTTATTTGCAAAATTTGCAATTAGCAGGCGGCCCTGTTCAGGGTGCAGGCTCACATTTGAGTTATCTAATAACTCCGCTTTTATGCGTTCTAAAGCTGCTAAAATTCGGTATAATTGCAATATTCACGTAGGGAGCATTATTAATCAAGAGCTGAATTGGCGGAGATTTGCGAACATGAATTGCAATATTGTGAATTTTGCAAATTATCTGGTGTATTGTTGTCAGGAAAGGTATTTAGCTTATTTATTTATAGGTAGAGGGTATTCTGATGCGTAAGTTGTTTATGGGTGTTCGTGTCAGGGCGTTGCGAGAGCAGCGACAGTTAACTCAGGCAAAAATGGCTCAGCAGCTCGAAATTTCACCGAGTTACTTGAATCAGATAGAAAATAACGAGCGGCCGTTAACTGTACAGGTGTTGCTGCGATTGCAATCACGCCTTGGTGCTGACCCGCAATTTTTTTCTGAAGACGATGATGCACGCCTGCTGGCACAGGTGCGTGATGCTGTGGTTGATATGGCGGCTGATGTTCCCAACGCTGAATTGCAGGGTTTTGTGCAGCAGATGCCAGCTCTGGCAGAGTTGTTTACTCGCCTGCATACACGTTGTCGCAGTGCAGAAGAGCGCAGCGCTGACCTGATCAGCAGCAGCGATGATCGCAATAAAGGGGTGCCCGGCGGGTTGGCGCAGCCACACGAAGAAGTGCGTGATTTTTTCTACACCCGGCATAATTACATAGATGTGTTGGATACCTACGCCGAGTCGCTCTATGACCGGGTGGTGGATACTGCGGGATCGTTAATTGATAAAAGCAAGTTGCGGTTGAGTGCTGTGGAACTGGTACCGTTGTTAAAAGATTATTTGCAACAGGCTCATGGTGTGCGTGTACAAAAGCGGCCTCAGGATAAAAGTAATCTTTTGCGGCGCTTCGATGCAGAAGCAAAAATTTTGCAGATTGGTACGGGTGTCGAGCCGGGGCAGCAGGCTTTCCAGCTGGCAGTTCAGCTGGCCTATCTGGAAGTTAGTGAGCATATTCAAGCTATTATTTCAGATGCTGAATTCAGTGGTGATTCGGCTCGAAAACTCATGGCCATTGGCCTTGCCAGCTATTTTGCAGGGGCTTTGATATTGCCTTATCGGCATTTTCTACACGCTGCGGAGCAGTTGCAATACGATATAGAGCTGCTGTCGGAGCAATTTGGCGTGAGTTATGAAACGGTCTGTCACCGCCTTTCAACGCTACAACGTAACGATGCTCGCGGTGTGCCTTTCTTTTTTGTGCGAGTTGATCGTGCTGGTAATATTTCCAAACGGCAATCGGCAACTGATTTTCACTTTTCCCGTACAGGTGGCACCTGCCCGCTATGGACGGTGTACGAAGCTTTTGCCCAGCCTGATAAAATTCTTACTCAGCTGGCAGAAATGCCCGATGGCAGAATTTATCTATGGATTGCCCGCAGCGTGAGCCGCCGCCGTGGAGGTTATGGCAAGCCACCGCGTACCTTCGCCATTGGGCTTGGCTGTGATCTGCGCCATGCAGAGCGATTGGTGTATTCCAAGGGTTTGGATCTTACAGACGCCAGTGCAGCCACCCCTATTGGTGCTGGTTGTAAGGTCTGTCATCGTAATGATTGTGAGCAGCGTGCTTTTCCGGCGCTCGACCGGCCATTGCATATTGATCCCAATTCGCGCCAGCGGGAGCCGTATCCTATTGATGTTTTTCGTTCAGACTCCATATAAATGATTGCAGGAGGTTAAAAAACATCCTGGGAGACATGTTGTTTGTTGCCGTGTAAAATAGGCGGCCAAATTTAATCTACATAGAATCTGCTTATCGGTAGCGGGCGTTTCTAATGCCGCTGATTGCAATTCATATGTAGGTAATTGTATGTAGTTAATTCGCCAGGAGCCGGTTTTTAGCTCAAGCTACCGGGTATATAAATGAATACAACAGCCACTGAAATTGTTCGCCGCCACTTGCAAGGTGTTCATTTCGAGGATAAGGAATATACCGAAGAACAAAAGCAAGCTTATTACGCGCAGTTTAAAGAGCTGCTAAAGCGTGAAAATGCTGTGCTTGTGGCCCATTATTACACTTCTTCAGATGTACAGGCGCTGGCGGAAGAAACCGGTGGTTGTGTATCGGATTCCCTGGAAATGGCCCGTTTTGGTAAAGATCACCCGGCTTCCACATTGATTGTGGCGGGTGTGAAATTCATGGGTGAGACTGCAAAAATTCTCAGCCCGGAAAAGCGTGTATTAATGCCTACTCTGGAAGCCACCTGTTCTTTGGATATTGGTTGCCCGATTGATGAGTTTTCCAGCTTTTGCGATCAATATCCCGACCATGAAGTGGTGGTGTATGCAAACACCTCCGCGGCAGTGAAGGCGCGCTCTGACTGGGTGGTAACATCAAGCATAGCGCTTGAACTGGTGCAGCACCTGGCAGATCAGGGTAAGAAAATTATCTGGGGACCCGATAAACATTTGGGCAGTTATGTGCAGCGCGAAACCGGTGCCGACGTAGTGTTGTGGGATGGCGCCTGTATTGTGCACGAAGAATTCAAAGCGCAGGGTGTATTGGATCTTAAGGCTGCTTATCCGGGTGCTGCTGTGCTGGTGCACCCTGAATCGCCCAAGTCAGTGGTTGATATTGCAGATATGGTTGGCTCGACCACGCAAATCATTAATGCCGCAGTAGACATGCCCAACGATACCTTTGTGGTAGCAACCGATAAGGGTATTTTTTATAAGCTGAAACAACTGGCGCCCCACAAAACTTTCCTGGCTGCACCGACAGCAGGAAGTGGTGCGACATGCCGCTCCTGTGCTCATTGCCCCTGGATGGCAATGAATGAGCTGGAATTGCTGGTGGATGTGTTTGAGCAGGGTGGCAATGAAATCTTCGTTGATGAGCAGATTGCCAGCAAAGCCATGGTGCCGCTGAATCGCATGTTGGATTTTTCTCATAAGCTGAAAAACAGTTAACTGCTTAACTCAGGCTTTTTTACAGTTTTAGATCGTTTGCCGAGCGTTTTATTTGCATCAGCCGGTTTCTGATTCTGGTGTGTAGCTGAAAATCTTCCTGTGCCAGTGCCTGAGCGTAATTCAGCTGCTCCAGTGCTTTTTCCAGTCTTCCTGTTAGAAAATAATACTCCCCCCGAGCTTCATGGACGCCGATATTGTTGCCCAGCTTGCCGTAGCATTCCGACATGATATACCAGGGGTTGGGTAACAATGGCTTTGCCTGCTGTTGTTGCTTCACGACTTTCAGTGCTGGCAGTGGTTGATTGTTTCTTAGTAGTGCTTCTGCATAAGCCATTGACAGTGGGTAATTATCAGGGCTGAAGCTTAATCCTTTTTCCAGTACCCTGATGGCGCCCTTATAGTCGCTCTTTGCCATTAGGATAGATGCCTGGGTGTACAAATAAGTAATGCGGTTGGGGCGTTTTATTAACAGCGGGGCCAGCGTTGTTAAGGCATCATCATAGCGGTTTGCTCTGAAATAGGCATAAGCCAACCCATAACGGGTAACTTCTTTATTGGCGGTTTTATTTTCTTTCAGGTTGGTTTCGAGCTCGCTGATCGCCGATGTATCTTCCCGCGTGTAGGCCACCGAAGTTCTGATGCGCATCAGTTCAAATTCAAGGCTTTGGGTGTTGTTTTTCAGCGGGTAGGTGTCTGCTCGGTTTTTTGAGTCCGATATGCGCGACTGGGTAACGGGGTGTGTTAACAGAAATTCAGGGGGAATGGTGCCGGCGTAACGGGAGTTTTTCAGTAAACGCTCAAAGAAGCCTGGCATCGCCTGGGGGTTAAAGCCTGCTCTTACCAGGGTTTGCATGCCAATGCGATCAGCTTCGCGTTCATTGTTGCGACTAAAGCGCAGTTGCTGATCAATCGCAGTGGCCTGGGTTGTAGCCAAAGCAGCCATACCGGCATCTGAGCCTGCGGTTGCCATTAATACGACGCTTGCCAGGATTGCGGCTGCTGTTACCCATTGAGTGCGCTGATTATATTCCTGGCCGCGGGCAAAATGTCTTTGGCTTAAATGTGCCAGTTCGTGGGCTATCACTGCGGCCAGCTCATCTTCAGACTGAGCATGCATCAGCAGCCCGGCATTTAAGCCGATAACACCGCCGGGCACCGCAAAAGCATTGATTTGCGGGCTGTTAATAACGGCAAGTACCAGGTTGGGGTTTTCCAGATCGCTGTTTGATGCCAGCAGGTACAGCATGTGTGTCAGGTAGTCATATATCAGAGGGTCTTCAATGGTAGGGGCTTGTGCTCTGAGCTGGCGCAGCCAAGCCCTGCCCAAACGGTATTCCTGGTCGGGGCTGACAATCCCGGAAGTGTAATCACCCAAAGTAGGCAGGGGGCTATCGTTACTGTCTGCCAGGGATATTTGAGTGACACTTAACAGCAGCAACAGTGTCGCTATCAGCTTCATTGTTCCGATACCGGGTTTTCCATTGTTACGATAAGTGGATTTTGATTCTTTATGCCTCATACAGTTCAAATAATAAGTGTAAAATTAGTAAAAAGCCCGCGATAGTTAACATTCTCTAATGAGTGTGTTTAATAACGGCTGCTATTGATTGAATAAACTGTAGAATCTCTCTATAAAGGGCAGTCATTAAATGGGAACTTGAGAAGTATTCATGCGTTTTGATGTTGAATTAGATGCTAAAGGGCTTGTATGTCCGATGCCGCTGCTAAAATTTAAACAAAGTCTCAATAAAATGGCATCTGGTCAGGTGATTAAGGTAGTTACCACTGACCCAGGTTCTGTTAGAGATTTTGCTGCTTTTTTGAAGCAGGTGGATTCAGAGCTGATAGAACAAACAGAGGAACCGAATGAGTATTGTTTTGTCATTCGTAAGTAGTGCAGGTGCGACCTGTTGGAAATGTCTCAATAAGGCCAATGAATGTTTAAATTAGTTTCCGGATGGTACAAACAGTATTTTTCCGATCAGGAAGCGGTGATTCTTATTCTGCTGCTGTTGGTTGGTTTTACCGTGATACTCACTATGGGCAAGTTCCTGGCACCGGTATTTACCGCCATTGTGCTTGCCTATTTGCTGCAAGGTGTTATCAATCTTTTGCAGGGCAAGGGGGTGCCGAAAGCCGGGGCTATCGGTATTGCTTATACGCTATTTCTGGGGCTGCTTGGCGGATTTATTTTTGGCCTGGTGCCTCTTACCGTTTCCCAATTCGACCGCTTTCTGGAAGAACAGTTGCCACGCGTTATTGTCATGGGTAACGATCTAATGAAGGTGTTGCCTGAACAGTACCCTGATCTGGTGTCTCAGGAGCGGATTGACGAAATTACCACGATGGCATCCAGTTCATTGACGGATGCAGTGGAAACCGTGGTGTCCTTTTCTGTTACCGGCTTGCCGGTGATTTTCGGGTTGCTGATATTCCTGGTGCTGGTGCCTTTGCTGGTATTTTTCTTCTTGAAAGATAAAGACGAAATGACCTTGTGGTTGCTGTCATTCCTGCCCGATGAGAGGCCATTTATTAATACTGTGCTGGGTGAAATGAATGTTCAGATTTCCAATTATGTGCGCGGTAAGGCCATTGAGATTCTGATTGTTGGCGGTGTGACTTATATTGCGCTCGCGGTCATGGGGGTTCAGTATGCGGCTCTGCTTGGCCTGCTGGTGGGGTTGTCGGTAGTGATACCTTATATAGGGGCCACTATTGTTACCATTCCTGTGGCGCTGGTGGCCTACTTTCAGTTTGGCTGGGGCAGCGAGTTTGCCTGGGTCATGATTATTTATGCGCTGATTCAGGCGGTAGATGGTAACGTGTTAGTGCCACTGTTGTTTTCGGAAGCTGTTAACCTTCATCCGGTAGCTATTATCACGGCGGTGCTGGTGTTTGGCGGCTTGTGGGGTGTGTGGGGTGTATTCTTTGCGATTCCGCTGGCGACTTTGCTGAAAGCGATGATGACATCATGGCCAAAGTCAGAAACATTGCCTGATCAGGCTGATTGGCTGGATAAAATTGATTAGGCCGGAACCAGCCAGCTATACGCCGGCCAGCTCTTCAACAGCTTCAACGACTTCATCGGCGTGGCCGTTAACACGGACTTTACGCCATTCTTTTTTGAGTACACCGTGTTCATCTATCAGGAAGGTGCTGCGCTCTAACGACATCACTTGTTTGCCGTACATGTTTTGTGGACGAATAACATCAAACAGCTCACATAATTTACCGTTACTATCTGAAATCAACTCAAAGGGCAGTTGTTGTTTCTCTTTGAATTCTTCGTGGGATTTTAAAGAGTCTTTAGATACGCCAAATACAACAGTTTTCAGGCTTTTGAGGTCTTCGTAGTAATCTCTGAAATCCTGGCTTTCGGTTGTGCAGCCCGGAGTATTATCTTTAGGGTAAAAGTAAATTACTACCCGCCAGCCTTTTAGCTGTGCCAGTAAAATATCTTTTTTACTGGTGGCCTGAGCAATAAAATTTGGAACCGGTTTATTCAGCTCAACAGTCGCCATTAATCCCTCCTAAGCGTTGCTATGGTTATCTATCAGGTTGCAAAACTGTTTATTTGCTATGCTGATCATTTGTTACTGCCTCGATAGGCTTCTATCGAGGCGTCCAGGTTTTTATCATCGCAGAAACCTACAAATTCATCCTTCAGTGAGGCTAATGCAACGCTGCTGGGAATGTTAACAGTCATTTCCAGAGAAAACATCGGCGTACCGGTGTGGGCTGCGGCGTAAGTGCCAGTATGCATTTCTTCGATATTGATGTGTTTATCGCCGAAGAATTTTGCGATATCGTGAACAATACCGGGGTTGTCCAGGGCTACCACCTGAACAGAATAAGGAAGGTTAGCTGATTGTTCTTCTTTTGGTGTGGTGCGCTTCAGCATCACCGTTAATCCCAGGCTTTCGGCTGCACTCTTGATGTCGGGTTGCAGTGCATCAATCTGCTGTGGCGAGCCGCTCACCATCATCAGCAGCGCAAACTCGCCACCCAGAACCGTCATGCGGGTATCGAGAATATTGCAACCTTGAGTGGTTGCTTGCCTGGATAGTTCATTGATGATGCCGGGTTTGTCGGTTCCAAGCGCTGAGATTACTAAATAGTCAGTCATCCGGTGATTAGCCTGATAAATTGGTCAGTATTATGAATTTTTGTTCAATATAGCTGTGAAACAGTGTAGCACCGCTCTTTCAATACAACTAGCTGAAAATGTTAACAATAATGATCTTAATAAAGCCAATGTTTTTGCCAGACTAAAAATATGGCCTGAAGGCCGCTTACACCTTGTTATTCAAGGGCCGCGTCAGTACCATACGCGTTTGCTGGTTCACCGGAGAAATAAGATTAATGATTACAGGTAGCATTGTTGCATTAGTAACCCCTATGAATAACGATGGGTCCATCGACTGGGCGAGCTTGGCCAAGCTGCTGGAGTGGCATGCGGAGCAGGGTACAGATGCCATTGTATCGGTGGGCACCACCGGAGAGTCTGCCACTTTAACTGTAGAAGAGCATACTCAGGTCATTAAATTTACTGTTGACCAGCTCAGCGGGCGTATTCCTGTGATTGCAGGGACGGGCGCTAACGCCACCGCTGAAGCCATAGAGCTGACTCGGCATGCTCAGGAAGCGGGTGCCGATGCCTGTTTATTGGTAACACCCTATTACAATAAGCCTACTCAGGAAGGGTTGTATTTACATCATATGGCCATAGCGGAAGCTGTCGATATCCCACAGATTCTTTACAACGTGCCGGCTAGAACCGCTTGCGATATGTTGCCTGAAACCGTTGCTCGAATTGCGGAACATAAAAACGTTGTTGCCATCAAAGAAGCAACCGGTGATCTGGAGCGTGGTAAAAAGATTCTAGCGCTGACCGATGATGATTTCCTGCTGTACTCGGGTGATGATGCCACCGCTATGGAATTGATGCTGCTTGGTGCCAAGGGCAATATCTCGGTGACTGCCAATGTGGCCCCCAAAGAGATGCATTTAATGTGTCAGGCAGCTATTGCTGGTGATCGTGATACTGCACAGGCTGTTAACCAGCCCCTGGAAATTCTTCACCAGAAGCTGTTTTTGGAAGCGAATCCAATTCCTGTTAAATGGG
>PDSR01000028.1 GCA_002748575.1 Gammaproteobacteria bacterium | reverse complement strand
CCATACCTCTTACCAAGCTAATCACCAATGATCCCTCTATGAGTGTTCGTGAGGCCATGCTGACGGACATTCCCGCCATTCCTGCGGACACACCGGCAAAAGATGTCGCCAATCTGTTTGAACAGCAGGATCTGGTGACCGCTCCGGTGGTAGATGATGAAGGCCGGTTGTTGGGCCGTATCACGATTGACGACGTGGTAGACGTTATTCGTGATGAAGCCGACCACTCATTAATGGGTATGGCCGGCCTGGATGAAGACGAAGACACCTTCGCACCTGTATTAAAAACCACCAAACGCCGTTCAGTCTGGCTAGGCATTAACCTGTTAACAGCACTGTTGGCCTCGGGAGTCATCGGGCTGTTTGCAGCAACCCTGGATAAAGTGGTAGCGCTGGCGGTGCTGATGCCTATTGTAGCCAGTATGGGTGGCATTGCCGGCAATCAGACTCTAACCATTGTCATTCGTGGTATGGCACTTGGCCATGTGGGGTCCAGCAACGCTCGCTGGTTATTTTCCCGGGAAATTGCCGTTGGCGCACTCAATGGCATACTCTGGTCAACAGTGATTGGCTCTGTGGCTTCGTTTTGGTTTAATGACCAGATGCTGGGCGTCATTATCGCCTCGGCTATGATTATTAATTTAATTGTTGCCGCCATGGCGGGGGCATCTCTGCCACTTATTTTAGAGAAACTGGGAATAGACCCTGCGCTCTCAGGCGGTGTTGTACTAACCACCATTACCGATGTTGTCGGATTTTTTTCTTTTTTAGGATTGGCCACCGCCTTTTACGCCTGATACAAACCCGAATCGGCGGCTAACAACGGTTTCATTTTTAACATCAGCACACATTATGACAGACGAAAACGATGTAAACGAATCAGAAGAGTGGGTAAGCAAATCTCAGCGCAAACGGGAAATGCATCACCGCCAGGAAATTGGGGAAAAAATATTGGCGCTTCGGGCAAGCCAGCAAGAACAGCTAAACCTGCCTGAAGAGCTGATGCGGGCCATTGAGGAAGCCAGCCGCATTAAAAAAAATGAGGCGCTACGCCGTCATAAACAGTATATCGGTAAGCTGATGCGTGATATAGACCTGGCACCTATCGAGGAGTTTCTTAACAGACAGGAACACTCTCATCAGATAAATACCCGGGCTTTTCACGACCTTGAAGATTTGCGTGAGCGGTTAATTCTCGGCGACAACAAAACCATTGGCGAAGCCATTGAAAAATACCCTGCCATTGATCGGCAGAAGCTGCGCCAACTGGTGCGTAACGCCCAGAAAGAGCGCCGGGTTAACGAAGCGCAAAACACCAGCGACAACAAGCAAGGTAGAGCATTGTTTCGTTTTTTAAGAGCCGAAAGCGAAAGCCTGAACGGATAAACGGCACTGTTATCGTTACATCGAAAGCCTGCGATGCTGTAACACCGGCATTTGAGTTCGCAATGCTGTTTGACGCTCAATATCAATAACCGCCATAACAACACCTTCACCGGCCTTTTGTTGCGCCAGCACCTCCCCCCAGGGGTCTATCACCATGCTATGCCCCCAGGTTTGCCTCGTTTTACTGTGCTGCCCCCCTTGGTTGGCAGCAACAACAAAACACTGGTTTTCGATAGCTCTTGCCCGCAGTAACGGCTCCCAATGGGCTTTTCCTGTTTCCCAGGTAAATGCAGCAGGCACCACTAAGATATCAGCTCCTTGCCGGGATAATTCACGATACAGTTCAGGAAACCGCAAGTCATAGCAAATCGATAAACCTATTTTTAAGCAAATATCGTTATCAATATGCACTGTCACCAATGTCGGACTGGTACCTGGCTCAATGGTTTCCGATTCCCGGTAACAACCATAGGCATCATCGACATCCACATCAAACAAATGAATCTTGTCGTATCGTGCACACATATCGCCCTGTGGCGTAAAAACCATTGAGCTGGCCCTTACCCTTTTTCCGGAAACAGTATCTGCCTGATCTGGATAACTATCTGATCGCGGTAAAGTGCCCGCAATAATCCAAACACCACAGGCTTTTGCCCAGCTGCTAACCTGAGTTGTCAGAAGCAGTGCCTTTTCCGGCTGCGACCACTGATACAAGGCCTGTGAATCAAATACCGCAAAATTTTCCGGCAGCACCACAATCACTGCACCTTCTGCGGCGGCTTTTGCCACCAACCGCTGCGCCTGTTGCATATTGGATGCAACATCGTGTGTGCTAACCATTTGCAGGGCAGCAACTTTAATCTGCGACGCTTGATAATTAATTTGCTGGTTCATAGGTTTCTTCAAAAGGAAGCGGGTATTTTTCAGGGATAAATGTATTCAGGCCTTTATCATCATTCTCCCCAGATGATTCCCGAATTTGCGCAGGCACTGCATCCAGGGAACCTTTGGGCGCAAATACAGGATCGGATAACGGCCCCGTCACGGTATATTTAATCGTCGTTAGTTTATCAAGTTGCGAACCGATGACCTTTTCTATGGCATACACCGTTGCCGCCATTGGTATACCGCCCACCAAAGCAGCCGGTAATACCAGGTTACGAGCCACCGGAATAGCTACTGCAAGGTCGGCATTCACCTGATGGCTGGCCAAACTAAGGGTACCATCCACAACCATGTTCAAGGCAGCGCTATCAATGGTTAATTTTTTAGATGAAAGCACCTGGTTTTCTAAAACAAAATCACCACGAATAACATTATAAGGCAGCTCATTACTTTCCAGATCCCTGATTTTTAAATGCATCCGCGACAACCAGTCATCGAAATTCAAAAAGCCCAGAGCTTTATCAGCCGCACTGGAGCTTACGTGTTTAAAGCGGCCATCTTTGATAACCAGCGTCCAACTGGCATTAGCCGCCGATAAATCAAAATCATAAGGAGCACCTTGCCAGATTGCTTCAAGCTTCGCATGGGCAGATTCACTGGTTATCGATTTAGCATAACCCCATTGAG
This sequence comes from Gammaproteobacteria bacterium, assembly GCA_002748575.1. Classification (GTDB taxonomy): domain Bacteria; phylum Pseudomonadota; class Gammaproteobacteria; order Pseudomonadales; family Ketobacteraceae. Next base: position 27,365 of record PDSR01000028.1, on the reverse strand, counting down.
CGATAACATCGGCCACATTTTGGGTAACCGCCTTACCTTTAAGAGAGGTTTTTACGACATCGCCTTCCCATAACCATTGACCATCGCCTGAAAATGTAATCCCTTTGAAATTAAAGCTGGCAGTGTCAATCTGCACACCACGATCCTGTGGGGTCCAGCCTAACTGCCAGCTGCCAAAATCCTCTCCCGACAACAACAGCTCCTGAATATTGATATTCATTGCTGGAAGTATTTCGGGGTCTAGCCCTTGGTGAGTACCTGTCTCAGAGATAACAGGCTTATCGACATTCAGCGCCAAACGCTTAACATCTACCTGAACAGGCTCTTTAATCAGGCGATATTCACTCCCTGCAAGATAGGCCCGAGGCAATACTACAGCGGCACTGGCTTCTGGCGATCTCATCATAACTAGTAAATTATCAGACTGCTGCGAAAGGGCGAAATCGACATTGTGAAACTTTTGCCCTTGAATATTCAGCTTTTTAATCAACAGGCGACTATCACCAAAATCGATAGGGCGAGTGTCTGCAGGTGTGGGCTGAACAGAACTTTCCCCGGTTTGACTAATTGCCTGATAAGCCTGTTGCCACTGCGCAAGATTAAGCGCTTCAATTTCACCAGACACCGAGAAATAAGGTTCATCAGGCAAATTCGCTTTCTGACCAAAGGCAATAGCACCGCTGTAAATACCCTGCTTATCTGTCACCATTTGCAGGTCAAACACCGAATCCAGGCTAATGGAATGGTGCCGCTGTTCACCACCCAGGGTTGATTTATAGTAAAACGGTTGAACAGTGAATCCAGCTTTTGATAAAGGCTCCGGATAAGCAGATGATACCCCGAGCAAATCTGAAAATATTTCTATATGACTTCGCTGGATAATGGCATTTTCCGGTTCAGGTTTTAAATATATATTAGCCTGATAATCAATCGTGCCTGCCACCGGGTCAAGAAAATCGAATTTAAGCCAGGGCTTTATCTGATCCAACCGCCCATGCCCTTTGGCAATCACAATCGTTTCCTGCCCGGAAGGTATTTCTTCATCTGCTTTGGTTTTTATAACCGCGTTTATCGACCCTCCGAACAGCTTACCCTGCAAACCAGGAGAAGATAACCCCTGCTCAAGATCATATAGAACACGCCCGGCAAGATTTTCAACCACCAGACCCTGTTCAATTAATGTAAACTCACCACCATCCACCTGAACATCAACAGCCACGGCAAGACCGGTCGCGTCTTCTCGAAAAGGAAAGCCCACTTCAACCCGAATATCGCCATCACCCTTAACCGCGATTTTATCCAGCACTGGCGCTGTTTTATTTTTAATGGGCGAATCAACCAGGATCTGAATCGCATCCTCAATGGGGGCCTGCAATCTTGCATCCACCGTTAGCTCAATATCACCATCGGGATTCTTACCGGTAGCCACCCATGCTGAATCCAGTTTACCGCCGTAATAATCAGCTTTGGTTGCCCAGGCATCGACGTTACCATTATAAATACAAATGTCTGCTGTAATACCTTCCACCGCTTTCCATTCAGGCAAATACTGCAATGTTAAATCTTCAGCAGTAAAACCGAGAATATATTGAAAGGGCTCAAACGCCTGCAAATCTACCGGACCATGAAACAGTAAATCACCACGCAATAAAGAACCTTTTTTCACTGCGGAATCCAACCAGCCAACCACCCCATTAGGAATCACCCCCACCGGCAACAGATCGTAAAGGCTTTGTTCAACATCGACATTTCTTAAATTAGCCTGCAATCGCAAGTAAGGTAATTCTTCTGAGAGCTTTTTCTTTATCACGGCCAGCTGGGTAACGCCGTTAAGGTGCTCATCGTTAATCTGCAACAAACCACTTTCAATGGCCCATTGCTCATCAGTATTACGAACAAGCAAGGCTCCGCTTACCTCATTAACCGAAATTTGATTTCTGAATAAATCCGGATAATTTAAGTCAACCGCATGCCCTTCCAGCTCAATCACTGAAACTTCTTTAGCAAGCAGGGCTTTTGCGGAAACATTGTTCAACCCTGGAATCCAGCGTTGTGGCTGCATGGATATGTGTTTTATATCAGCAAGTACCTGAAAATCGGCAACGGAGTCATTCTGCATATCCAGACTGAACTTTACATTATTTAATAGCGCTTCCGGTTGCACCGTTTTTAAGGTTTGATATATCCCTGACTCAGGGTTCAGTAGCGACACCGCATATTTTACCCACGGTGCAATCGAAGCATTATCGACACTTCCCATATAGCGGCGCTTGTTATCGGCCATTAGTTTACTGTGCAATACAAGCTTGTCGGGTGCCCAGTGAAAATCTTCTCCACTTATTTCAAAAGACTGCAATCCAATTTGCCAGTTTCGATACCAGTCGCCTTGCCATTTTGCAAGGCCAGACACCTTGTTTAATTTCGGCGAAGGTAATTCACTGCCTTCCTTTCCCACGGACACGTCAGACAGCTCAAAGCGAGAGGTAACACGCTCAACATGACCTTCTGATACCTTACCCCAAACCTCCACCGAGCCTTTAGACTCATATATTTCCAATGCTGTCAGCGCCTTTAAAGGCACAGGCATCCACGGGGCCAGATCAGGAGCAGTGACTTTTGCATACAGGTTGCCGCTTAACGAATCCAGATCAGTGAACCTCCCTTGCATTTCACCTTTCATATTCACCGAAATGCGGGAATCACCGTTCAATATCAGATCAAACCAAAAGCGTTTATTTAAACCGTTTCTGGCCAGGCCGACATTGATATCAGAAACCGTTACATCGTGTGTCCAAAATCCCTGGATATTGATATTGCTATTCGACAACTGAATATGGGGCTGCCTTAGAAAAAAATCGATTTGATGATGGATCGACTGATCTTCAGGCTGTGTTGCCTGGTGCTGTGTATCTGCCTGATCCGGTCCATTAATTAACTCAAATCTGCCCTCGTTAAAAACCAGATCTAACGCCAGGCCATCAACCCATAACTTTATAATCGGATGCAGGTTTAACAGGCTGGCGCTTAAATCAATTTCTGCACTGATTTCCTTAACCTGCAAAAACGCCGCATCATTCCCCTTGGCACCAATATATAATTCAGACAGATTGATTTGCGGCGTAAGCCGATGCCATTGCCCATGAATAGCCTGAAACTGGATATTCAGATCACTGACACTGGATAAATAGCTTTCTATTTCAGGTTTAGCTTCGTTGATATGGGTCAACAACTGACGCCCAAGCCCAACCACCACTGCCGCTATAACAATGAATGTAATCAGGCAGGCAAGAAAAGTACGGGAAAGTGTTAAAATAAATTGTTTCACATTAAAACAACATCAAACTGCTCTTGACTGTATAGAGCTTCCACCTGAAAACGAATGGTTTTATTGATAAACTCCTCCAAATCTGCAACATTGGTAGACTCCTCATCAAGCAACCGATCGACCACACTTTGTGAAGCAATCACCAGAAACGAAACCATTTCGTAGGCCCGCCGCTGCCGAAGTATTTCCCGAAAAATCTCATAACAAACGGATTCTGAGGTTTTCACTACCCCCCGCCCATGACAGGCAGGACACTCTTCACACAGTTCACGCTCCAGGCTTTCACGGGTACGTTTACGGGTCATTTCAACTAACCCGAGTTCAGATACCTGGGTAATTTTAGTTTTAACCCGGTCTTTCTCTAACGCTTTTTCAAAAATGCGCAACACTTGCCGACGATGTTCTTCATCTTCCATATCAATAAAATCAATAATGATAATACCGCCGAGGTTACGCAATCGTAACTGGCGGGCAATAGCCGATGCCGCTTCAAGGTTTGTTTTAAAAATGGTTTCTTCTACATTACGGTGGCCAACAAAAGCTCCGGTATTCACATCAACTGTGGTCATTGCTTCTGTTTGATCAATAACAATATGACCACCGGATTTTAATTGTACTTCACGGCCAAGAGCTTTTTGAATTTCATGTTCAACGCCATACAAATCAAAAATGGGGCGCTCACCCGGATAGTGCTCAACAATAGCTTCCACCTCGGGCACAAACTCACGCACAAATTCCAGTACCTTGCCATAGGTTTCCCGCGAGTCCACTCGAATTTTTTCCAGCGAATAACGCACTTCATCGCGAAGCGTGCGCATATATAACGGTAAATCCTGATGAATATTACTCACAGGGGCAGCACTTTTAGCTTTAGCCTGCACCGATTTCCACAGTCGCCATAAAAAATCCACATCGCTTCTCAGGGACTCTTCATCACAACCTTCGGCAACGGTACGCAGAATAAAACCTTTATGATCAATATCCTCACGATCAATCACAATGGTTTCAACCAATTCTTTTAAGCGCTCCCGCTCAGCTTCATCTTCTATTTTTTGTGACACGCCAATGTGATCACTGTAGGGCATATACACCAGATAACGGGAAGGAATCGAAATATGTGTAGTTAAACGCGCCCCCTTGGTACCAATCATATCCTTGGTAACCTGTACCACAACCGACTGGCCTTCACGCACCAGCTCATTAATATTGGCAACGTCATCGGTATCAGTGCTATCGTCGGATTTCGGCACCCAGATATCTTTGGCATGCAGAAAAGCAGCGCGTTCCAGGCCAATATTTACAAATGCAGCTTGCATGCCCGGTAAAACACGTACCACCTTACCTTTGAAAATACTACCCACCAATCCGCGCTTGGCAGTGCGTTCAAGAATAATCTCCTGCACCACACCGTTATCAATCACCGCAACACGGGTTTCCATCGGTGTAACATTAATCAGTATTTCTTCGCTCATTTAATCAACGCTTTTATTGATTTCACCGGGCCGCCCAGTAGCTCACATTAAAGTGTTCCAGCAATGCAATGGTTTCAGCTAAAGGCAAGCCCACTACGCCACTGTAACTGCCTTCAATTCGCTTGACAAAGGCAGCACCGAACCCCTGAATGCCATAGGCACCTGCCTTGTCCGCCGGTTCGCCCGATTGCCAGTAGCGTTCCAGCAAATCTTCAGTCAGTGATCGGAAAACGACATCAGTACAGGATAGCCGGCATTCCACACGGTCTGCAAATTGCATGGCTACTGCACTCATCACCCGGTGAGAAGCACCAGACAATGTTCGCAGCATTGCAAGCGCGTGTTGTTTGCCTTGCGGTTTCCCCAGTATATGACCATCAAATACCACAGAAGTGTCGGCCCCCATTACAGGGCAGGCTGTTTTATGTTGTGCATTGATAAGATTCCAGCCGGCTGCCGCCTTTGCGGCGGCCAAGCGACACACATACTCTTCTGGCGATTCGCCTGAATTCCAGGACTCATCCAGATCTACCGGATACACCTTGTGCTTTACGCCAATCTGCTGCAACAGTTCGCGACGGCGCGGTGATGCAGAAGCCAAATACACCTGATCAAACATGGCACCCTTTCCTGTTGACTAATCCACACGGTATCGGCGGCGCAACCCGCTCAGAGCACGCAGCACCCACGGCCAGCAAAGCCCTGACATAATAGCCGCCATCCAGTAGCTCATTGTCCAGGGGGTAATATGCACAGACCTTTGAATTAAAAGAGTTACCAGTTGGTAAACGCCAACCAACACAATAATCGAAAGGCTTTGCTGCCAAACCGGAAATACCCGGATTCGCATGTGCAGTACGTAGGTGACATAAGCCACCAAAGCCAAAGCAAAGGCATTCTGACCAAGCACATTACCTTGAACAACATCCAGAAACAGCCCGGCAAACCAGGCTCCGATCACCCCCACCCGATGAGGTACGGCGATCACCCAGTAAAGCAGTACCAGCACAGTCCAGCAGGGTCGCACCGGCTCCGCCCACTCTGGCACAGCGATCACCTCAAGAATATAAGCAAGCAGAAAGCTACAGAATATAGCGCCAATACCCTGTGTCACTGCGCTACCTCCCCACCGGGTTTATCGAGTTCTGCTGGCGTTGAATTATTTGCAGATTCAGGGTTGCCAGCAGTTTCAAGGCGACCAACTGCTGATTGGCTTTCACGTTTGGTTTCGGAAAAAACTAACAAAATATGGCGGCTTCGATCCAGTTGCGCCGTTGGCCTGGCAAACACCTTGGCAAATGGCTGGCCGGGGTCGTGATGCACTTCGGTGACTTCACCTACCGGATAGCCGGTTGGAAATCGTCCGCCCAGCCCGGAAGTGACTAGTAGATCGCCTTCAACAATATCGGCTGTATCCGGCACATGAATCAAATTGATTTTATCCAGATTGCCTGACCCCACCGCAACAGCACGGACACCGTTTCTGGCCACATGGACTGGAATACCGTGGGAAGCATCACTGATCAGCAGCGCCCTGGAACTCATTGGCCCCACTTCAATAACCTGCCCCATCAAACCTTCGGCATCCAGCACCGCCTGGCCACGATAGGCGTTATCATTTGCACCTTTGTTAATAATCACCTCATGGCGGAAAGGATCGGGGTCGACACCAATAATTTCCGCAACAATCACCTGATCATCAACCAGATCAGATGAGTTCATCAGTTCTTTCAGGCGGGTGTTTTCAGCAACAATGGAGGCCAGCTTTTGCACCCGGCGGCGTAGCAATAACACTTCAGCATTCAGGCGGCTGTTTTCTTTTTCCAGTTCTTCCCGCGATTGCACGCTCTGAGAAGACCAGGAAACAATGGTATTGGGTATATTAGCCACATAATGAATGGGCAGCGCAAACACCGACAGCCCATTACGCACTGGATCAACAATATCTGTACGATGATCAACAAAGATCAACGCAAAAGAAATAATACTAAAGAAAATAAGGCGATAACGATTCGCTGTATTTTGTGCAAAGATAGGTTTGATGGCGTATCACCCCGATCAATCCACCGAGAACATATCAAAACCGCTGCGATCCATCATTTCCATGGCACGACCGCCACCACGGGCCACACAGGTCAATGGATCTTCTGCAACGATCACCGGCAAACCGGTTTCTTCCGCCAGCAAGCGATCAAGATCACGCAATAACGCGCCACCACCGGTAAGCACCAGGCCGCGTTCCGCAATATCCGATGCCAGTTCGGGTGGGGATTGTTCCAGCGCACTTTTAACCGCACTGACTATCGAAGACAGCGGTTCCTGCAAAGATTCCAGAATTTCATTACTGTTCAAGGTAAAACTGCGTGGCACACCTTCAGCCAGATTACGGCCCCGAACGTCAATTTCCAGCAGCTCGGTGCCTGGATAGGCACAACCAATTTCTTCTTTGATACGTTCAGCAGTAGCTTCACCGATCAGGCTACCGTAGTTACGACGCACATAGGTAACAATGGCCTCATCGAATTTATCACCACCTACACGCACAGAGTCGGAATAGACCACGCCGTTGAGCGATATCAGGGCAATTTCAGTGGTACCACCACCGATATCCACCACCATCGAACCACTGGCCTCTTCCACCGGCAGCCCGGCACCAATAGCCGCCGCCATCGGTTCTTCAATCAAATACACTTCACGGGAACCTGCGCCCAACGCAGATTCTTTAATGGCTTTTTTCTCAACCTGAGTGGATTGGCAGGGCACGCACACCAGCACACGGGGGCTGGGCGTAATAAAACTGTTTTCATGCACTTTATTAATAAAATGCTGCAACATTTTTTCAGTGACATGAAAATCCGCAATCACGCCATCTTTCAAGGGGCGAATGGCGGTAATGTTACCAGGCGTTCTTCCCAGCATGCGCTTTGCATCCATTCCAACAGCAGCCACACTTTTCTGACTGTTCTGCTGGCGAATAGCCACCACTGATGGTTCATCTAATACAATACCGCGATCTTTTACATAAATAAGAGTATTGGCTGTTCCAAGATCGATCGATAGATCCGTTGAGAACATGCCTCTTAGGCGTTTAAACATAGATACTGGACGTCAACTTTTAAATGTTCAGAGTTTTAGAATATTCAGGGCTTTTTGGCAGGGAACAAACCCTATAAATATTAATATATTACCGGTTGGGGCCAACTCTAGCAGTGCCGCAACCTTTGGGCAAGTTTCTTATCAGCATTTCGCATGCTGCTACTGATTTTGTCATGGCATTTCTGCTACCATAAGCGGCTTTTCCAGCCCCAGCAAAACCAACCAGGAGCCCTTCATGGCGCTTGATAACAACGAAGTGGCAAAAATTGCCCACCTGGCTCGCATCAAAATGGATGACAGCAAAGCTCCCGAATATGCCGATAGCCTTTCCAGCATTTTAGATTTAGTCGAGCAGTTACAGGCTGCCGATACCAGCAATATCGAGCCCATGGCCCACCCCATGGACGCCACCCAGCGGCTGCGCCCTGATGAGATTACCGAAACCAATCAACGCGAAGCTTATCAAGCCGTTGCACCCGCCACTGAAGATGGCCTTTTCCTAGTACCTAAAGTAATTGAGTGAAGGATTCGCCCTGATGCACAACAACACGCTCACAGAGCTGGCTACCAAACTAGAACGCAAAGAAGTGTCCAGCGTTGAAATGACACAGCACTTCCTGGATCGTATCAAATCCCGGGATACCGAGTTAAACAGTTTTATTACCGTTACCGAAGAACAAGCTCTTGCCCAGGCTAAAGCAGCGGATAACGCCCGCAGCCAGGGCAATGCAGGCCCCATGACCGGCCTGCCAATCGCCCATAAAGACATTTTTTGCACCAAAGGCGTAAAAACAAGCTGCGCCTCCAAAATGCTCGATAATTTCACCGCCCCCTATAATGCCACGGTGGTGGAGAAGCTGAACGAGGCTGGCGTGGTCTGTTTGGGTAAAACCAATATGGACGAGTTTGCCATGGGCTCATCCAACGAAACCAGTTTTTACGGAGCGGTGAAAAACCCGTGGAATACAGGTTTTGTTCCCGGTGGATCATCCGGTGGCTCTGCCTCAGCGGTAGCCGCCCGCCTGGCACCAGCAGCCACCGGCACCGATACCGGTGGCTCAATTCGCCAACCTGCCAGCCTTTGCGGTATTACCGGCCTAAAACCAACCTATGGTCGAGTATCCCGCTGGGGCATGATTGCCTTTGCCTCCAGCCTTGATCAGGGCGGCCCGATGACCCAGACCGCCGAAGACGCGGCACTTATGCTCAGCGCCATGGCCGGTTTCGACAAGCGCGATTCCACCTCTATTGATCAGCCCGTACCCGACTACATGGCAAACATCAATGCCGACATCAGCGGTTTAAAAATTGGCCTGCCAAAAGAATTCTTCCGTGAAGGGCTGGATGACAATGTCAAAGCCGTGATTGAAACCGCCATTCAGCAATACCAGGCCCTTGGCGCTACGGTAAAAGAAATCTCGCTGCCCAACACTCACCTGGCAGTTCCGGCCTATTATGTGATTGCCCCCGCCGAAGCTTCCTCGAACCTGTCACGCTACGATGGCGTTCGCTTCGGCTACCGCTGCCAGGGCCCGGCAGACTTGACCGACCTGTATGAGCGTAGCCGCGCCGAAGGATTTGGCGAGGAAGTAAAACGCCGCATCATGGTGGGCACCTACGCGCTATCGGCGGGCTATTACGATGCCTATTACCTGAAAGCACAAAAAGTTCGCCGCCTGATTAAAGACGATTACGACAATGCCTTTAAGGAAGTGGACGTCATTATGGGGCCAACCGCACCGACACCCGGCTTCAAGATTGGCGAAAAATCAGATGATCCTGTGTCTATGTACCTGTCTGACATCTATACCATTGCCGTAAACCTGGCGGGTCTGCCGGCACTGACCATTCCCGCCGGATTTACCGATGGCCTGCCCGTTGGCTTACAGGTGATTGGCAAGCACTTTGACGAAGCAACACTCCTGAACGTTGGCCATCGTTTCCAACTGGAAACCGACTGGCACCAACAATTACCAGCATCCTTTAAAGGCTAACGTTAAGCAAGGATTCAAACATGGAATGGGAAACCATTATCGGGCTGGAAATTCATACCCAGCTATCGACACATTCAAAAATATTTTCCGGGAGCAGCACCGCTTTTGGTGCCGAGCCCAACACCCAGGCCAGCCTGATTGATCTGGGTATGCCCGGTGTACTACCGGTACTGAATCAGGCAGCCGTTGAAAAGGCCGTCCTGTTCGGTCTGGGCATTGGTGCTCACATTGCACCGCAATCAGTCTTTGCCCGCAAAAACTACTTTTACCCCGACCTGCCCAAAGGTTATCAAATCAGTCAGTTCGAACTGCCCATTGTCGGCAAAGGTGAAATTGAGATTTCGCTTAAAGACGGCAGCACCAAAATTATCGGTGTTACCCGCGCCCACCTGGAAGAAGACGCTGGCAAATCGCTGCATGAAGATTTTCACGGTCAGACAGGTATCGACCTGAACCGCGCAGGCACCCCACTGCTGGAAATCGTGTCCGAGCCTGATATTCGTTCAGCAGAAGAAGCGGTTGCCTACGTTAAAGCGATTCACTCCATTGTGCGTTATCTGGATATTTCGGATGGCAACATGGCTGAAGGCTCGTTCCGCTGCGATGTGAATGTTTCGGTACGCCTAAAAGGCGAGCAGGAATTTCGAACCCGTACAGAAACCAAAAATTTAAACTCCTTTAAATTTATCGAAAAAGCCATTGAGCTTGAAGTTGAACGGCAAATTGACCTGTATGAAGCCGGTCGAGGCGATGAAATTGTTCAAGAAACTCGCTTGTACGACGGCATTAAAAACGAAGCTCGCTCCATGCGTACCAAAGAAGAAGCCAATGACTATCGCTACTTCCCCGATCCTGACCTGCTACCGGTAGATATCACCCCCGAATACCTGCAACAGGCCCGCGCATCTTTGCCAGAGCTTCCCGCACAGAAAATTGAACGCTTTCAGACAGACTACCAGCTAAAAGAGTACGACGCTCGCGTACTGGCCGCTGACAAAGCCGTGGCTGATTTTTTTGAAACCATGATTCAGGTTTCTGGCGCACCGGCCAAACTGGCAGCTAACTGGGTTACCAGCGAAATCATGGGTGCGCTCAACAAGAACGATCTGGATATCAGCGCGAGCCCGGTGAGCGCCGAACAAATGGGTGGCCTGCTTAAACGCATTCAGGATAATACGATTTCCGGCAAAATCGCCAAAACCGTATTTGAAGAACTGTGGAGCAATGGCGGCACCGCCGATGAAATTATTGAAGCAAAAGGCTTGAAACAGGTAACAGACACCGGTGCTATCGAAGCCCTGGTTGATGAAGTTATCGCCAACAACCCGGCACAAGTTGAACAGTTTCTGGCCGCCGATGATGGCAAACGTAAAAAATTGATTGGTTTTTTTGTTGGCCAGATTATGAAAGCATCAAAAGGCAAAGCCAATCCTCAACAAGTTAACCAGATTTTGAATCAAAAACTCAAATAATGGCTTCGATCACTAAGCGGTTCTTTTTCAAGCAAAAAGAACCGCTTAGTGTGGATATTATTTTATTCTACACACAGCCTTATCTACTTTTGATTTTAAAAAATTATCTTTATAATCAATAGTTCTTAACAACTCTTAGCATTCTGACACAGATCATTCCAAACTTTTATTGTAATGGTCACAATAGCCTTAACCCAGTCGCACATCAGGAGGATAAAGCCTTGTCAAAAGAAGTACCTAAAGTTGTTTCTATTCCGGACTCGCCTAAACAACGCCTCGATACCGAGGAGCTGGATCCATCCATCAAGAAAAAGGATATTCTTTGTCCAGAATACCCTTATCGCAAAAAAATTGGTCGAGAAGAATACGAAAAACGCAAAGTAGAGCTACAAACCGAGCTACTTAAAATGCAAAGCTGGGTAAGAGATCAGGGTGAGCGCATTGTCATCCTGTTTGAAGGTCGCGATGCTGCCGGTAAAGGGGGCACTATTAAGCGCGTTATGGAACACCTTAACCCTCGTGGCGCAAAGGTAGTTGCACTGGAAAAACCGACCAACGAAGAAAAAGGTCAATGGTATTTCCAGCGGTACATTAAACACTTGCCCACATCAGGTGAAATCGTGTTATTCGACCGTTCCTGGTATAACCGTGCCGGCGTTGAAAAAGTAATGGGGTTCTGTACTCAAAAAGAATACCTTGAATTTATGCGTCAAGCCGCCGAAATGGAACGCATGCTTGTGCGTAGCGGTATCCGGCTATTCAAACTTTGGTTTTCCGTGAGCAGAGAAGAGCAGTTCAGACGTTTCCAAATGCGCCGACGTGATCCTTTAAAGCAATGGAAGCTGAGCCCCATTGATTTAGCTTCGCTGGATAAATGGGATGAATATACAGAGGCCAAAGAGGCGATGTTTTTCTACACTGACACCGCCGATTCCCCTTGGACCGTGATTAAGTCTGACGACAAAAAGCGTGCGCGCCTCAATGCAATGCGCTACCTGCTGGATGCGATTCCTTACGATGATAAAGACGAATCAATAGCATGCCCAGCAGACCCTCAGATCGTCAGCCGCACCAGCGTTGTTCACGATTAAAGGGTTCACACAAAGGAGACAAACATGAAACGCCAACACTTAGCTCATGCAGAACGCGTTGTTTCTTCATTCAAGCGTAACCTTAATGAAGGGGAAATTGCTGGATTAGGGCAACAGCACTTTGACGAACTCACTTTATTGATTGAGTCAGCGATCAGCTCATCGGTATTGGATGAGCTGGAAGCAACAGCTAACAAACTGCACGAATTTGCCAACGACCTGGAAAAACATGCAGAGCACGTTTAGCTTTTGCGTTGAGTAAAGCCTTTAACAACCGGTCCTTATTTGTGGCCGGTTGTTATATTTTACAACCTTAAACACCACTCCAAATACACACCCCGTTGTAACTCTCGCCTTTATCTGAATACCATCCCGCAGAAACTCGTTAAAGAACTGTGATAATATTCACACCCTTTGATCAACCAGCAGCCTTAGACCTTTACAAGTTTTATAACAATGAATACAAATTCCTTGCAACAACGCTTTTCGAAGATTCGCAGCAATAAAATTTTTGAACTGTTTGTTGTTTTCGTCATTATTTTTTCCGCACTGGTCATTGGCGCAAAAACCTATGATGTTCCCGAAAGCGTATTGCTGATAGTTGGCTGGCTCGACTGGGCCATTACCGGAATTTTCCTGGTTGAAATCATCGTAAGGTTTTTAGGTGAAGAAAAAAAAGCCGATTTCTTCAAGCAGCCCTGGAATCTATTCGACACCCTGATCGTTGTCGTTAGCCTTATTCCGGTAGAAAACACGGATATGGCACTGGTAGGCCGCTTAATTAGAATATTCCGTGTCCTTAGAATGGTATCCATTATCCCCGAGCTTCGGGTTCTTCTGAATTCACTTATTAAGGCCATGCCCCAGCTTGGATACGTTATGCTGCTGATGTTTATTATTTTTTATATCTACGCAGCCATTGGTGCCACTTTCTTTGCCAGCATTAACGAAGTTCTTTGGGGTGATATAAGCCGGGCCTTTTTAACGCTGTTTCGGGTAATGACCTTTGAGGACTGGACTGATGTCATGTATGAAACCATGAAAGTGTACCCGTTAAGCTGGAGCTATTATATAACCTTCATTTTCTTTACCGCATTTGCCTTCTTGAATATGGTCATAGGCATCATCGTGGGTGTTATGGAAGATGAGCACGCCAAAGAGCGTGCTCAAAAGGATCAGGAAGCTGGCAAAGCCACTATTGAGGATCTGTCTGTACAAATTAAGGAACTCAAATTACTGATAGAGGCTCAGCAAAACAATCATCAACACCAATAGCCCCAGGCAAACTGCCGGGCAGAGGCATTCTCTGTTGTAAACTGCTTTTTTGTTAACTTTCGCAACACGCCTGGGAGCTTCACAATACTTGGTAACAAAAGCAATCAATTAAACACTTGTTTGAATATTGGGCTATCCAATATAATCACGCCGGTTTGCTAGAGACTCATTCAGGAGTTTCAGCAGTGTATGCCTTTATTTAAGGAAGTGTTTCAAATGAATCATTCACTATTCTCAGTCGCAAAAACCACGCTGCACCTTTCAGCACTAGGCTTTTTTGTTTTAGCCGCCAGCACTGTAACCGCAGCAACACCCCATCTGGATTTCGTAGAAGATCGCCTGCGCGAGCTTGCCCCAGGTTCGGAAGGATCAGTCTGGGAGCGTACTCAAGGCAATAGCATTAACGGATATCAAGGCGAAACCTGGCTGTTACAATCTCCAAACTGCTGGGGACAATCAGATTGCAGTAACGCCCAAGGCGCGCAGAAACTAGCAGATGCGATCTATAACGATATTGCCAATGCAGAGCAATGGGTGGATATAACCACCTTGGCCACTTATCCCGATGGCATTTTTCAAGCAGCCATCGTTAATGGCATTAAACAGGCCCGGCTAAACAACCCCGATATTACAATTCGTATCCTGGCTGGCACACCTCCTGCCGTAGGTAGCACCAACACGGCCTACAGCGAAACTGCCTACGCTTACTTTAATCGATTAACCAATGATTTAGGCAGCGCTGCAGACGATGCCCGCATCATTATCGCCGGCGTTGAAACCAGCTGGTTATATTCGTGGAATCATTCAAAAATGGTGACCGTTGACGCTAAAAGCGCGATTGTGGGTGGTCACAACCTATGGACAGCCGCTTATGAGGGCGGAGAAAACCCGGTGAGCGATGTTTCCATGCGCCTGACTGGGCCAGCAGCAGAATCTGCTCACAAGTTTGCCGATAACCTGTGGGGTTTTGCCTGCACCTGGAGCAACAACTGGTGGAACCAAAGCCTGTACGTTGATCTGATAAAGGGTGACGGATTCAGCTGGTGGGATAGCTGCCCCGCCACTCACCAGACCAGCCCGGCACCTGCGACTGGTTCTGCTCAGGTAATGGCATTAGGGGGGCTAGGTTTCGGTATGGATGAATCTGCCGGAAATGGTACCGGGCTTGCGCCGGCAAACGACAGTGAAGCCGCCTGTTCCTATTGGTTTACCGATTACTTTAATAACGATGCCGCATACTCAATGGAAAATCCGGCAGAACATGGCATGCGATCGCTGATTGAAAGTGCAACCAGTAATATTTTCATATCGCAGCAGGACTTAATTGGGCCTTGTTTAGCCCCATTTGCCAATGCCTATTATGATGCACGCTTATTCAATATTCTTGCCGATAAGCTGATTGCTCAGATTCCAGTGCAAATCGTAGTGAGTACCCCAGGTGCCAATCAAGGCTCTTTGGTACCTTACGCCAACGCTAAAGCTTTAACAGAAGTAACCGATATCTTACTTCGAAAAGTTAAGCAACGTGCTAACGTAGGTGATACACAAGCAAAAGAAATTGTTTGTAATAGCTTACAGTATGCACCGATTCGCATAGCCGAAGGTGTAGACGCTTGGGCAAACGGTAAACTGATTGCCAACCATGCGAAAGTATTTTCGGTAGACGACGCAGCCTTTTATGTGGGTTCAAAAAACTTGTATCCATCAACTTTACAGGATTTTGGATATATTGTTGAAGATCCGGCAGCCGTTACCGAGTTTAACAATCTATACCGATCGGTGATCTGGCAGAACTCCAAATCAGCCGCCATTGTTGACTTTGAAACCGGTGTTTGTAACATCTAAAGCAGTGGTATTCGGTTAACATAAAAAAGCCCGGCTTAAGCCGGGCTTTTTTATTTTCTTTTTTTCAAATTAGATATAATTGCTTTTTCTAACTTAAATCTTAAATGATTTTTTTGTAAAACATACCAATAAATAAGTTCGTCCTGAGTTGATAATGATTTTTTATATCTTTCTGGGCCAGCCAGAAAATCATAAATTTTATTTTTTTCATCCTCAGCATAATATTGAATAGCAAGATGATGACAAATCATTCCAGGCTTTAACTTATTATCACTTTCTGACCTGATTCCACTTTGGAAAAAATAAACTCTGCCTTGATAATTTAAGTTGTAAAGAACACCAACAAGAGTATTTCCAGCTGTTACCCTTAAAAAGTCCAGTTCTTGGTGGTCAAACCGGTTGTTGATTAGCTCGGTATGAAACTTATGCCCATAATCAGTATCAAAGTTAGACTGACGATCAAGCTCTTTCGCTCTGGCTCTATGTAAAACCAGTAATTCATCTAAAAATTCAAAGGCACCGCTTTTAGTTTGCGCTTTTTCAACTTTTAAATCGCCATAGGTACTTGAACAAATTTTCATGGCTCTTTTTAACTGGCTTCTTGTGTTCCTACTGAGCAATCCCAAATGACCATTTTCATTTTTTCGAACCTGATTTAAATCTACTTGATATGCAGGCGTTGCTTGTTTTTGATTGAAATTTCTATTTTTTAAGTCCGGGGTCAAACTTTCCAGTGATTTTTTATATAAGCCTGGAAAGAAAACCTCATCCCAGCGATTTTATGAAGCCTGCCAGTTATTACTATCCCCTAATACTTCGTTATATTCTACCCAGAGCGGAAAATCATATTCTTTAATACCTGTGGCATTCAGGTGCCAGGCATTGCTTAAAATAATTTTGTTTCTAATAGACCTGCTGTTTCCTAAAAAGCACCCCGCAATCGGAATATTGTTTTTATATTCTATCCACAGGTATAGTTTTAAATCAGCAGGTAAAGTACTAATCCAGTTTTTTATCCAGCCATAAGACAAAAAGTAATAGTGGCTGTTTTTTTCGGATAATTGCTTCCACAACTTCAGAACTTTATCTCTATTTTCAGATACTTTGATAAGTTCCGTTACCATGATCGTCCTAATATATGATGTGCCATAAGTCTAAAGTTAGAAATCAGCGTATGAGTATCTGTTTATCTGTAGAATTGGAATCGTAATACAAATTACATCAATATCACGAATCACCGTTTAAGTCCTGCAATGGTTGGGTAAAACCAAACGTTTGAATAAAAAACTAATACCAGCCAACCAGTAAGCAATAGTCACCAGTATAAGTCAAAAAACAACCTATAACCAATGGGCTGGTTAAATTTTACACTTTATAGGCTGAGGTTTTTTTATAACGATCTTCAATATTACATTAGAGGCCAATACGCCCATCTTTTCAGTCAGCACTATCGCAAATGATAATCATTGCTATTTGTGATATAAGTGGATTATGTATGTATTCCGTAAATGTAATGGCCGAATAGATTACTCGGGAGTGATATGAAAATTCATCAAATCAATTATCTTTTCAGGCAAGCCGGTGAATATCAGCTTAAACACCGCTGGCACTTCCTGCTGCTCGTTGTAATTCTTGTTATTATTGGTATTGCCGGTTTGCCCAGGGTCGAATCCAAAAATGCCCGTGATAGCTGGTTTGATGATAGTGAAGCCATTGAAATTGCCACCGAGGCCTTCGAAGACCAGTTTGGCAATAATGACTCCATCGGTATTCTGGTTGAGGCAGATAACGTATTTCACCCTGAAGTATTAAAGGCCATTAAAAAGCTGGGTGACGAACTATTGGAAAAAGTGCCTTACAGCAATGAAGTCACTTCACTAATGGAAACCGAGGTTTCCATTTCACAAAACGATGAAATTCGTATTTATAACCCCTTTGAAGATGGCGTTCCAGATAGCATTACAGAACTGAATCGTATCCGCGATCTGGTTCTTTCCAGGCCATCGCTGGTGAATAAACTGGTTTCCGCCGATGCCACTGAAACATGGATTTCAATGACTCTGAATGAATACCCGGAACCAGAAGAGTGGCAACAAGAAACCAATCTTGATCCTCTGTTTCAGGTTGGGGAAGCAGCCATTGCCATCGTAACCGACACAAAATGGCAAAGTGACCTTTATACTTTTAAGGCAGCAGGCCTGCCTTATTCAGAGACAGAAGAGCGCGATTTTTTTGCCAGGGAAACGATGTTGCGAGTGCTGTCAGGGCTGGCTGCCACCATCATTCTGCTGATTACTTTTTTGCGTTCCATTCGTGCTGTCTTTGTGCCCGTTTTTACTGCCATTATGGGAGCGGTTGTTGTGTTTGGTTTTATGGGCTGGCTCGGTATTGGCATTGATGCCAACATGATGACGCTGCCCATTTTGCTAGGAATGGCTCTCGCGGTCAGCTATTCAGTGCATTTATTAAATGCCTATAAACGCTTCTTTTTAACAACTGGAAAACGTCAGGAATCCATTGTACAGGCTGTTGAAGAAACCGGCTGGCCTATTTTTTTCACCGCGCTGACCACCATTGGTTCCGTTCTATCCTTCACTACAGCAGGCATCATGACCATCAAGTGGCTGGGTTACACTTGTGCAGCAGTGGTTCTGGCGGACTATCTGCTGGTAATGATGCTGGTGCCCATTTTGATGAGTTTTGGTAAAGACAGAAATACCACAGAAATGGGCGATCCTGCACCATCACTTTTTGATAAGGTACTGACATACGCAGGCCAGGCAATTATACGCTATCGCACTTTGATGCTAATCATTTCAATCTCTTGCTTCCTTGCAGTTATTCCCGGGATAGGGAAAATGACCGTCAATATGGATATTTTTAAATTCATGGGCTTGAAGGTGCCTTATGTAGAAAGACTTTATGAAGTGACCCATTCTCAACTGGGTTCCTACATGAATTACAATATATCAATCAGCTTTGACGATGCCGGCAGTATAAACAATCCTGAAGTTATGAAGAATTTTGATCATTTGCTGAAAACGGTCGGTACATTTGAACTGACAAAAAAGAACGAAACCTCTATTTTCTCTATTCTGGATATTCTTAAAGACATGAATCGAACCATGCATAATGATGATCCAGGCTATTACACCGTACCAGATGAGCGAGAATTAATTGCGCAACTATTGTTTCTGTATGAAATATCAGGTGGCGAGCATTTATTTAAATGGATAGATTCAGACTACTCAATGTTACGCGCTCAAGTCGGGATCATTGCCTTTGACGCTAAAGAATTGAGCCGGGAAATAAACGTCATTCACGAACTGGGCAAGGAATTATTCCCTGGTGCAGACATTAATGTTGTTGGCAGCGCCGCTCAATTTGCAGAATTGAACAATAAAATTGTTATCGGTGAAATTAAATCCATTGGCGTCGCATTGATTGTTATTACCGTTCTGTTAATTATTGTATTTAACAGCTTAAAAACCGGGCTGATCGGGTTGATACCTAATATAGCGCCACTGGTGTTTATCGCCGGATATATGGGTTACACCGATTCACCACTTGATATGATGACGATGACCATTATGCCCATGCTGCTCGGCATTGCAGTTGACGACACCATTCACTTTATTAATCATATTAAGTATGAATTTGAAAAAACCGGCAATTATCAGCTTGCTATCAGCTTGGCTTTTAGTGCTGTGGGTAAAACATTAGCGATAACAACGATTATTTTATCCATTACCTTTGCAATGTATATGTTTTCTCCGGTCGCCAACCTGTTCCGAATTGGATTTCTGGCCTCTATGGGTTTAACAATCGCATTACTCGTTGATTACATGGTTACGCCACCATTAATTTTGCTGACAAAACCCTTTGGCAAAGAGCGGGCACCTCAGGGAGGTTAAAGCATTATTTAAACATAGTATCCGGGATGCGCACTGCAATAACTTTGCCGGTGGCGCACACTTGGCCTTCTGCCTTTACATCAATGGTCATTATCACTTTTTTGGCGGTGATCTCATCTATCTTTGCCCGAATTTCCAGCTCAGGCCCCAGCGGAGTCGGCGCTTTATAATCCACTTGCAAAGACGCAGTAACAAAACGAAGTTCGGGGGCCGAACCCATAGGTCGCCCCTCTTCACGATAGGCCGCAGCAGATGCTGTACCGGTACCATGACAATCCACCAATGAAGCGATCAGGCCACCATAGACAAAACCCGGAACTGCGGTGTGATAAGGCTTCGGGGTGAAGTACGCCACGGTTTCATCGCCATCCCATCGGCTTTTTAGCTGATGGCCGTGTGAATTCAGCTTGCCGCATCCATAACAATGATTAAATTCATCGGGGTAAAAATCCTGAATTGCTGTTTCTGTCATGGTATTAGCCTTTGTTAATTAAATGGTGAATGCCTGGTGGCAAAAGCGAACCCAGTCACCCCCCACACACCAAACACCCGGGATCTTTTTTCAACGTCACGGTACGCCAGTCCATATGCAGTGCATCCATCACCAGTAAACGCCCGGTTAAGGTACCGCGCACATCGGCAATCAGTTTTAAGGCCTCTATTGCCTGAAGGCTGCCAATCACACCCACCACCGGCCCGAGCACACCGTTGTTAGCACAGGTTACATCTTCCTGGCCGGTTTCATCGTACAAACAACGATAACAGGGGCTATTGGGTTGGCGGCTGTCAAACACTGCTACCTGCCCTTCCATTTGAATGGCCGCGCCGGATACCAGCGGTTTTTGCTGTTGCACACAATGGCGGTTAACCAAAAACCGGCAGGCGAAGTTATCAGAACAGTCCAGCACAATATCGGCACAGGCCACCAAATCAGTGGCATTTTTTTCACTGAATTGTTCAGCAATCAACTGCAGTTCACAGTTGGGGGCAAGACGCTTAATAGCAATAGAGGCTGATTCAACTTTTGGCATACCCACGGTGGTGGTGTCGTGGGCAATCTGCCGTTGCAGATTGGAAGCGTCTACGGTGTCGTTATCCACCAGCAGCATTCGCTTTACACCGGCCGCTGCCAGGTAAAGGGCAACCGGGCAACCTAATCCGCCCACTCCCACAATCAGTACCGTTGCCGCACAGATTTTTTCCTGCCCGCCAATATCAAACTGCGGCAACATAATTTGCCGACTGTATTGCAATAATTGTTGATCTGTCAGCATTCCGGTTACTCGCTATTTATAGCCCAATGTCACGCGATCATGCCCGCTTAAATCCCTATGGGTTGCTACCCTGGAAAACCCTGCCGTTACTAAAATATGCTGCACGGCACTCGCCTGCTGATAACCATGTTCAAAAATCAGCAGGCCATTCTCGTTTAAATGCGTTTTCGCCTCGCTCACAATACGGCGAATAGCATCCAGCCCATCTTTGCCCGATGCTAATGCGGTGATCGGCTCGAAACGCACATCGCCCTGAAAAAGGTGATGGTCATTTTCTTCAATATAAGGGGGGTTGGAAACAATGACATCAAACCGGCGGCCCTGATAATCAGAGAACCAGTTTGATCGGGAGAAAGTGACCGACAAATCATATTTAGCACGATTTTGTTCGGCGATTAACAGTGCGGCTTCAGACTGATCACAGGCATCAATTTTCCAGCCCGGTTTTTCACTGGCCAGCGCCAGCGCAATGGCTCCTGAACCGGTTCCTAAATCCAGCAGCGAAATACCCTTCTCCGCTGTTTTGGCTGCCAGAATTTTTTCTACCAGCAGTTCAGTTTCAGGCCGGGGGATTAACGTGGCGGGTGATACATGCAGGTTCAACGACCAGAATGCTTGTTCCCCGGTAAGATACGCCACCGGCTCCCCCGTTGAACGGCGTTCAATTAATTGCTGGAACTGCTGTGCTTCATCTACCGAAGGCTCGGCATCCGGCCAGGTTTTTAGCCAGGTACGATTTTTATCCAGCACATAAGCCAGCAGCAGCTCGGCATCCAGCTGCGCGGTTGGGCTGGTTTCATCCAGTCGGCCAACCGCACTGACAAGCAGATCCTTGATCTGCGCCATTATTCAGCCAAAGCAGCCAGTTGATCCGCCTGATGTTCGTTGATCAAAGGATTAATGACTTCACCCAGATCACCTTCCATCACTTCCGACAACTTATACAGGGTTAAATTAATACGGTGATCAGTAACACGGCCTTGCGGATAGTTATAGGTACGAATACGCTCAGAACGATCACCACTGCCCACCAGATTACGACGGGCATCGCTGGTTTCTTTTTGTTGCGCTTCCTGGGCACTGCTTAACAATTTGGCCTGCAACAGGGACATGGCTTTGGCTTTGTTCTTGTGCTGGGAGCGCTCATCCTGACATTCCACCACAACCCCGCTGGGCAAATGTGTAATACGCACCGCAGAATCGGTGGTGTTAACGTGCTGGCCACCGGCACCGGATGAACGATAGGTATCAATCCGTAAGTCTTCGGTGCGAATATCAATGTCGCCCACCTCATCTGCTTCCGGCAAAATGGCCACGGTACAGGCTGATGTATGAATACGCCCCTGGGATTCTGTTTCTGGCACCCGCTGCACCCGATGGGCACCGGATTCAAACTTTAATTTCGAGTAAACATCCTGGCCAACAATGCGGGTGATCAGCTCTTTATAGCCGCCGTGCTCACCTTCATTGGCGCTCACCACTTCGACACGCCAGCCCTGTTTTTCTGCATAGCGTGAATACATGCGGAATAAATCACCGGAAAAGATGGCCGCTTCATCGCCACCGGTTCCTGCGCGGATTTCCAAATAAATATTGCGCCCGTCGTTAGGGTCTTTTGGCAACATCAATTTTTGTAATTGCAGTTCCAAATCATCCTGCTGGGCCTGACCGGACTTTAATTCTTCCTGACCCATTTCGCGCATATCCGGGTCAGTATCTTCGATCATGCTTTTGGCTTCATCAATGTTATCAAGCACTGTTTTGTACTCAGCAAAGCACTGGGTAACAGGTTCTATCTCGGCATATTCCTGCGACAGCTTGCGAAAACGATTTTGATCGCCAATCACATCAGGGTCACTTAACAAGTGGCCGATTTCTTCATAGCGCTCGCACAGGTTATCCAGTTTTCTTAATAATGATTCTTTCATAGGTGCTTTTAATAACTCATAAAATAAAAAACGGGCATTAGCTGCCTACAGAATAACACCGGTGAGCAATCCAATCATTATACCCGTCGGTTTAATGGTGATCCGGCGCTTTATCAGCCTGATTATCAGCGCTGGTGGCAGACACCCCGAATAAGGTTTCTGCCCATTGCAGCTTTTCAACCTGGCCTTCTTCTCCGGCTTTTTTCAACTGTACAGTGGGCTCGTGCAACACTTTGTTCGCCAGTGCGCGGCTCATGCGTTGCAACACGGCTTTGGCATCTTCGCCGCGCTCAATGGCCTCCAGCGCTTTCGCCAATTCCTGTTCGCGGATGCCTTCAACCACACCACGATAGGCACGAATCGTGGCAACCGCATCCAATCCCCGCAGGCTATCCATAAAGGCTTGTGATTGCTGATCGACAATTTCCTCGGCCACAATCGCCGCCTGTTCGCGCTGCTTGCGGTTTTCGTCCACCACCTGTTGCAAGTCATCGACCGTGTACAGGTACACATCCGCAAGCTCTGCAACCTCTTCTTCTATATCGCGGGGCACCGCAATATCCATCATAAACATCGGCCGATGCTTGCGGCGTTTCAAGGCGTGCTCCACCGCCCCTTTGCCAAGAATGGGTAACGGGCTGGCGGTGGAAGAAATAACAATATCCGCCTTATGCAGCACATCGGGAATCTCTTGCAGGGTTATCGCCTTGCCATTGAACATCTCCGCCAGCGAATTCGCACGGCCCAGGGTACGGTTAGCCACCAGAATCTGGTTCACGCCCTGCTCGTGCAGGTGCCGCGCCACCAGCTCAACGGTTTCCCCGGCACCAATCAGTAATGCGGTATTTTGCGACAGATCCGAAAAGATATGCTTGGCCAGCGACACCGCCGCAAACGCGACCGACACCGGGTTAGTACCAATGCCGGTATCAGTTCGCACTTTTTTAGCCACAGAAAATGACTGCTGAAATAACCGACCCAGGGCAGGCCCGATGGTTTTTGCATCCTGGGCCACCTGATAGGCTGTTTTTAGCTGGCCAAGAATCTGTGGTTCGCCAAGCACCATGGAATCCAGGCCGCTGGCTACCCGCATCATATGGGTAACGGCCGCCTTTTCCCAAAATTCGTAAGCGCTGTCGCGCAAGGAGCCTGATTGTAACCGATGGTATTTCACCATCCACTCAATCAGGCGATGGCTGCTCTTTTCATCACAGGCCCCATAAACCTCGGTGCGATTACAGGTTGATAGAATCGCCACTTCTGACAAACCTGTTGCATCACGCGCTTGCAACAACGCATCGACCACACAGTCAGGGGCGAACGCAACCTTTTCACGCACATCCACCGAAGCAGTACGATGATTAATACCAAACGCCAATAACACCATAGAAACTTTACTGCCTAAATTACTTTAACTACTCCAGCCATCAACATCGACTGTCCCCTGACTCCAGGGCCGACCTCAAAAAATTGGGGATTATAACAGCACGCGCAACAACACAACATTGTAACCTTTACTCCAACCCCTATTTAGCCTCTCTGAAAAGCAGAAAAACCCGGCTGTAAAACGGTTAGCACCCCATCAACCTGAACCTGGCAGGTACAACAATTTAAGGCTGCACATATTTTACCCTATAAACTCGGCATAACGAACGATCAACCTCACAAGCAAGATTGCTTACGGCCACCCCTCCACGGCCGTAAACACCCAAATTCTCATACAAACTCAGCTTTGCTATAATCGCCACCATTTTGTGCAAGGAGTGCAGCCGGTGTCTACCCAGAATATTTCACCCATCGAAGCTTTTTTTCAGCGCCATCAGCATAAGCCTGGCCTGTATCGTATTATTTACGGCATCGCAGCGCTTTGCTGGATTTACGGGTTTGCGCTGTTTAACGTCGCCGGTTATCACCGCGCTACGGCAATGGGTGGTTATTATGCCGAGATGGGGCTGTTTGTATTGGCGCTGCTGTATCTGTTTTCCGGCGCCATGCTCTTCACCATTCGATCACGTAAGCACGACGATGATTTCAGAAGCCCCGCCCATGCTATTGTGTTTCATATTAAAATTGTTGCTTTACCGTTGCTGCTTGGCTTTGCCTTTTCCCTGATAGTGGTTCGCTGCTTAACGATTGGGGATTCTTATATGGAATTAACCGTGAAAGCCACCGAACCGGTAAAAAAGGATTTAAAATGGTTATTGGGGGATTTGTACCCCGAAGATCAGGAAAAGAATATTGACCCAGAGACGTTGGAATGGACTATGGTTTTGGCGGAAACGCCAACCACCAATTATATGAGAGTGCTCAGAACAAACAGCCCCAAAGTAACGCCCATACAGCGTGAGTTTTATAGCGATCAACTCAACACGCAAAATTTTGAAGCGGTATGGACAGAAAACGGCAAAGAAATACGCAAGTCGCTTGAAATTGATTGGAGCCGGGCCGAGTTTTTTGGTTATAACCAGGATAAAAGGAAAGACAGCTACCCGATTTGCGATTTACGCGCTCCTTTAATCACTTCGCTGCCCACAGATCAAAAAGACATAAAGGTTTTTATCAACAATAAACGCCCTGAAGACCATTTGATTAACCCTAATGCCTTTGGGTTTCATTGGCCAGCGCCCCTACCCGATATGATGCGCATTGAAAATCAGCAACTGGTTGTTCGCACTAATTATTCCAGTGGTTCCTGGGCAATCTACTGCCTGTATAATTTCCCTGAAAATAACCGCCAATATATACCGGAGCGGATCACATCAAAATCTATCGGCACACTGAACAGCAGCATTTATAAGCTTCATTTTGTTTTGTTTCCTGGTATTCACCAATCTAATTCCGTTTTGGATTATAAAAAGCATGAGTTTGTACGCCGCTCCACTTATGAAGAGTTTTTTGAACAAATGAATGACATCGTAGCACTTCAGATTTTAAATACTACTATATACGGGACGGGCCCTGTAGATCCTTATTAACGCTTTTAATAACCCAGTTTTGTTTGGCTTTTGCAGGATTATCTATTTCAGGAATAATCGGTGGCTGTTGGTATTCCTTGTTATCAATTTTATGATTACAAACAAGCTTGATAACAAAGTCATAAGATTTACCAACATGTATCAGATTAGCAATCTCTCGTTCAGCTAAAAAACTGGCACTATCCAAGTCCAGCTCCACGATATTGACGCCTTTTTCTATTGATGCTTTTAGATAAGGTTTTTTCTGTTTGACACTTAATAAAATGGGGAATTTTTCAAGATAGATTTCCTTTTCACTATCCTCAAACAATGTCGGCTCTACTATATCCAGTTCAAGTTCAGGTTTCCCTGCCACCTCTGCTAAAAACGGTACCTGGTACTTTATCCGCAGCAGATTGCCATAAGCTTTTAATGCCCGTCCTTGGCGTTTAATTTCTTTTGAAACAATCTCCATTTCCAGCGTCAATGGGTAGAAGGCACTGATCAAGGCTTCGAAATAGGATGTGGCACTATTCCTGTTGCCATGCCACAAAGAAGCATCCAGTTGGTAGCCCAGCTTTTTGTCGTTATAAATATCAGTTGAAAAACGCTCATCGTTTTTCTCCTGAAATCCGGCCGTTAAATACTGCTCCACTTCGATAGGGTCATTGAATTGTTTACCGGCTAAAGGCTCGCCAATTTTACCGATATAGAGGCTGCCTTTCGGCGTTTGATAACTGTAACCACCACCGGTGTTGTTAATAAAGTTCGTCAGCGTGCCCTTTTTTATGCCCTGCTCAGGCAGGGTGATGCCCGCGTGGGTTATTCTTTTCAAGCGGTAGCTTTTTTGTTCTATCCATAGTTTATCGCTATTTTGTAAACTGATTTCCAGCAAGCCATTGTTGCTGGAAATGTCCACATCCTCCACCCCTAAGCGATCCCACATATCGCGGTTGGCACCAAATGGCCCTCGGCCCAGAGTGTACTCCAATAAATTACTGTTTTCAGGAAAGACAAAATTCACCAGAAAAACACCCACCAAGAGCAAACTGGCACCCACTATGCCAACCGGGCCAGCCAGGGCACTGGTGGACAATACACCATAGACCCCCAAACCACTACCAACCGCCATCACGCCATAGGCAATAGCGGCGTCATCCCCTTTGTTTTGAACCCCGGTGCGGTAGGTTTCGTAGGTAAACCAGAGCAGGGAGGTAATGGCTGCGGCAACGCCAAGGGGTGCCTTGCTGAAACTTCGCCACAGGGCACTGCTACGAGCAGCATTGGTTGCCGTTGCTGCGGTCTGGTTTGCACTGGCAACCGATAAGGCCAGCGCTTCTATACTGGCTGCCATATCCAGAATACTGCCAAGAAAACTCATTTTTTTATGGGTGCTGTTATCCGATGCCAGCTGTGTATAAGCGCCCTGGAAATTGACAAGTTCAATAGCAGCCAGTATCCCGTTGAGTACGCTGGCACCTGTCAGTGTATGACTACCCAGGGCTTTGGCATCTTCCACCCTGTAGGTTTTATAGGCACCTTTCAGGCTTTCAATATCGGTAGCGATTATCTTGTATGTCTGAATCTGTTCGCTGTATTGGCTATAGGCTTTTTTATCAACAAAGTCTGTATACAATAGCTGTTTTTCTGCTTGCGTGAGTAAGGGTAGTTTGTTTTCGCCAATCAAAAACCGGCCTTTATCCGCACCCTCAGGGCGAACTTTTT
>PDSR01000040.1 GCA_002748575.1 Gammaproteobacteria bacterium | reverse complement strand
GTCTCTGTGCTTATCATTTTTTTATTGGGTTTTATTCATTACGACAATTTTCCAGAAAGGCTATCAAATGATTTGAGGAATTCTGGGGTGTGGTCATTTTTCTGTGTGATTTTTTTTGCGGGTTCTATACGGTCTTTAATAATTGGTGGGTGGCTTTGGGGATGTGTGATGATTTTTGCGCTAGATTTTTTGGATAACAGAAGGAATAATGAGCGCGCAGGTTGGGTTAGGCGTTAGCCGTAACCCAACATGCAGGAATAAGCGTAATGCAATTGTTTGTAGGGAATGGGCCCAATCACAGGGCGATATGTGTTGCCCCTTGTCCCTGATGCTAGCAATAACATGCAAGGTAGGCACTCTTTCCAGATACATGGAGACAATAGAAGTATGAATCAAACAGCTTCTTCTGGTTGTATTATTTTGCCGAGGAAAATTAGAGAGCAGATTGCCAATAGTGGCGATAATAGGCTTGTGGTAGTGCCGCGCTGCTATAACATCGCATAGCAACTAACAAAGCAACAAAAAAGGACACTCATAATTTAAAGCTTTGAAAAATACGCAAAACCAGCCTATCCGCATTCAGCTAATGGGCTATGCGGATAGGCCAGAAACACCCCTTCTTGAACCCGATACGCGCTACTCTGTCACACAACAAGCGCTCTTTTACAGTGCTTGTTTAGCCTGTAGGGTGGAGCTAGAATCAATGCTGTCTGGAGTAGCACCTGGCGCAGTGCTAGTAACACTGAACGTTTCGGACGATTGCGGGACGCCTCCAGGCTAAGAGAATGGCTCTGCATGAACTCGTGGTGCTAATAACACCAAATCGGTTTTGGACGTTAGAGGCAGGGGAGTCATTCTCTTACTTTTGACTTTCGTTGGGTGGTCTACTTGGGTTTCGATTGCTTGTGCCCAGAAGCGTTATGTGAATGGGAGAACCTGATGGATGAGGCGGTCAAGAATCACTTTGATAAATACCCGGAGAATGCTCGGATTCGCTTGGAGGAGCTGAGGCGTTTGGTTTTTCATCTCGCTGCAGAATTGGAGCTGGGCGAGGTTGAGGAGTCGCTAAAATGGGGTGAGCCGAGCTATAGCACTAAAACGGGCAGCCCGTTAAGAATGGACTGGAAACCGAAGTCTCCCGATAAGTATTATCTATTCTTTCACTGTCAAACAAAGTTGCTTGATACCTTCCGGGAGTTGTATGGTGAGGCGTTGGAATTTCAGGGGAATAGGGCGATAGTACTGCCCTTGGCGGAGCCGCTGCCAGAAAGCGCTATCAGGTACTGTTTGACCTTGGCTTTAACCTATCAGCAGCGTAAGCATTTACCTCTTTTGGGGGCTTGATTCATTCGCATGACAAGTATGTCAACCCGGACTGATTTTCTGCCGCGTTACAAATCGGTTGTCAGGATTTATAGGGCATAATATGACAGTGTTACAAAAAATAGACGAAAATATATGGCTATGCGATGGCAGTACCGTTTCGTGGTTCGGGATGTCGTTTACTACAAGGATGACAATTATTCGGCTGGATAGCGGGAAACTCTGGATCCATTCACCAGTGAAAGTAAGTGAAGAGATCGTAAAGGAAGTACAAGAGCTGGGAGAGGTTGGGTATTTGATATCTCCCAATAAAATACACCATTTATTTATTCAGGATTGGCTCGCCCTGTACCCTGATGCCAAGGCATATTCCTCGCCAGGACTTGAAGAAAAAAGAAAGGATATTCAGTTTGACAGCGCCCTGACTGATACGGCGGAAACCGATTGGGAAAATGAAATTGAGCAACTAATTTTTAAGGGCAGCCGTGTTATGGAAGAGGTTGTATTCTTTCATAAAAAATCGAGAACGCTCATTCTTGCAGACCTGATTGAAAATTTTCACCCCAATTATCTTACCGGCTTCAGAAAAGCAATAGCCAAAATCGGGGGTGTCGTCAGCCCAAATGGAAGAACGCCTTTGGACTGGAGGGCGACGTTTATTTTCAATAAGGCTAAAGCAAGGGGGTCTTTACAGGTAATGTTAAATTGGCAGCCTGAAAGAATTGTCATTTCTCATGGAGAGTGCATCGACACTGATGCGCTTGCATTTCTTAAAAGGTCATTTAGCTGGTTATAGTATGCAGGTAGTGGACTAGCTGTTATGTGCAATAGAGAGCAATGGAAATTATGAGTCGAGCGTATTACTCAGCCACATTAGAAAAATTTCAAAATGATTCGGAAGATTTGATTCTTGGAGAGCTGACTCGGCGTCACCAATTTTCACTTGAAGATTTACAGAGAAATTCATGGATATCTCAAATCCAAATCTTGAAAGCATCATTGATAAATTTGTCTGGTTGCTATTTGGCGTTTGAGTATGCCATACCCAGAATGGGGAAGCGTGTTGATGTTGTTTTGCTATACCAAGGTATTGTATTTGCGCTCGAATTTAAAGTTGGAGAGAAAAAATACCCGAAATCAGCTGTAGAGCAGAGTTTAGATTATGCAATTGATTTGAAAAATTTTCATGAAAAAAGCCATAAAATAGCTATTGTTCCTATGGTTATTGCAACAGATGCGGCTAATTGTGAACCCGTAATTGAATCCTATTCTGATCGTGTTTTTCACCCAATAAAGTCAAACAAACATAACTTTGTCTCACACATCGAGCGACTTTCCAATTGGATTAATGAAGCTGAAGATTTGAATCCTCTTGATTGGATCGAATCAATTTACAAGCCCACACCTACTATTATCGAAGCAGCTCAAGCCTTATATAAAGGGCATAGTGTCAAAGAAATATCCAGGTCTGACTCTGGGGCAATTAACCTTGGTGCCACATCCGATGCAATAGCAAAAATTATTGACTCATCTAAGGCAGGCGGCAAAAAGTCTATCTGTTTTATTACGGGCGTGCCGGGTGCTGGAAAGACTTTGGCTGGTCTAAATATCGCTAATGAAAGGCATAATATTGACGAAGGAGAACATGCGGTTTTCCTATCTGGCAATGGACCTCTTGTTGAGGTGTTGCAAGAGGCTTTGGCTAGAAATGAAGTCGCTGATAAAAAGGGAACAGAACAGCAAATAAGCAAAGTTCAGGCGTTAACCAAAACTAAGGCATTTATTCAGAATATCCACCATTTTAGAGATGATGCTTTGCAAAACACTAACCCGCCAATTGAACGAGTTGCGGTATTTGATGAAGCGCAACGAGCGTGGACTTTAAAGCAAACAAGTTCGTTCATGTCTCGAAAAAAAGGTATTCAAGGCTTTCAAATGTCTGAACCTGAATTTCTAATCAGTGTATTAGACCGACATGAAGGCTGGTCAATTATTATCTGCTTAATTGGTGGAGGCCAAGAAATTAATACTGGCGAGGCTGGGTTGCCTGAATGGTTTTCGGCAATTCAGAAAGGCTACCCTCATTGGGATGTTTATGTATCAAACAAGCTAACTGATTACGAATATACAAATGGGGATGATATTTATTCTTCATTCACGCAGCACCAGTTGACAATTAAAGAAGAATTGCATTTAGCTGTCTCTGTTAGATCTTATCGCTCAGAAAAGCTGGCAGCATTTGTGAAAGCTTTTTTAGACGCAAACCGCCAAGAGGCTAGAGCAATATATGCCCAACTAAAAGATGACTACCCTATTGTCGTAACAAGAAATATAAACGACGCAAAAAGCTGGTTAAGATCGAAAGCGCGTGGAAACGAAGGGCTTGGTATTACAGCATCGTCAGGAGCCTATAGGTTGAAGCCTTATGGCATACACGTAAAATCTTCGATCGAACCTAAAACTTGGTTCTTAAATGATAATGATGATGTACGCTCAGCCGGATTTTTAGAGGATGTTGCTACTGAATTTGATATCCAAGGTCTTGAGTTAGACTGGACGTGTGTTGCCTGGGATGCCAATTTACGGAAGCTTGATACTGGCTGGGAGTTTAAGAATTTTCGTGGCACTGAATGGCAGAACGTAAATGATGCTATTAAAAAACGCTACTTACTCAATACATATCGCGTTCTTTTGACCCGAGCCCGACAAGGCATGGTTGTCTTTGTGCCAGAAGGTGATGAAAGTGATAGAACAAGGAAGCCGGCGTTTTATGATGCGGTTTTTCAATATTTTATACAGTGTGGCGTGCCGCTAATATGAAGCACTACACATGACAAGATGTAGTGCTTCATACTTGAT
Source organism: Gammaproteobacteria bacterium (assembly GCA_002748575.1). Lineage (GTDB taxonomy): Bacteria > Pseudomonadota > Gammaproteobacteria > Pseudomonadales > Ketobacteraceae. The sequence continues at coordinate 1,261 of PDSR01000040.1, read as the reverse complement.
CTCACCCCTCCCTTTTTCAAGGGAGATGTGAGAGCGATTCTTGCTGCTAGTGCTGGCAGCCAGGGCCGTGGATATGGTCGTGTTCCAGTTCGTCGGCAGTTGCGTCGCGAATTTCCTTGACGCTGGCTTCGAAGTACAGGGTTTTTCCTTTACGCTCTTTTTCCAGGCCAGGGATAATGTTGTTGTGACTATGCAGATATAGCAGGGGCATCTATGCCGCTTCCAGCGTTTGCAAGCCTTCTACTGACAAGTGCCAGGCTCGGGTGAATGCGGATAGTCTCGGAGCAGGGTGTTTTGCGGGGTGTGTCTGGAGATGCGCTGGCTGCGCGACCGGGTCGCTACGATTTGTTTTTCCGTTCCACCTTGTCAGATTTGCTGCGCTCTGCTTTGTCGTGATGCCGCAGGGCTGCCAGCACGCGTTGCTTGCGTTGGCGGAGTTTGCTCAATACATGATAGCGCCACAGCATTTGCATGCCAAAATAACCGAGGCAGCCAGAGAGCAGGGAGAGCACGGCACAGCCGAGTAAAAATGGCTGCCAGCTGGCGCCGAGCTGGGTAAAAAACCAGTCCGAGGTGAGCTGGATGTTTAAGTTCATCAGGCTGGTGGCGGGCATGCCGAGCAGCACGGTGCCGACCCAATAGGCGAAGTAGAACATCGGGGGTACAGTTACGGGGTTGGTGATCCAGGTCGTAAACGCGGCCACCGCGAGGTTTTTGTGCAGCATAATCGCCAGCACGGCGGCCAGCAGCATTTGTATGGGCAACGGACACCAGGCAGCGGCAAAGCCAATGGCACAGGCACCGGACACCGAACGGCGATTGATATGCCAGATATTCGGGTTGTGCAGCAAATCACCGAGTATCTTCAGGCGCTTGTCCTGTTTGAGTGACTCTGGGGAGGGTAGCCAGGCTTTAAGTTTGTGCTTTAATGACATGCAGTAAGAACCAACACTTTGTGCGTACGCGCAAAGGTCTTAGCGTGTTATTTGAAGGCTGATTATAAAGGAAGGCGGGGCATGCCGATAGCGGCGGTGGCATTTTTTCTTGGCGTCCTGGGCGCGGTGTACGGCAACTTGCCGGTGCTGTTGCTGTTGGGTGTCGCCGCTGCACTGCTGATAGCCGTGCGGGGCTGGCGGTTGCTACTGCTCGCTTTGGTGCTGGCAGGGCTCGGTTTTTTCCATGCGGATAGTCAGCTGCAGCAATATCGCCATGCCCTGCTGTCCACAGCCTATGAAGGTCAGGATGTGGTCATAGAGGGGCG
>PDSR01000039.1 GCA_002748575.1 Gammaproteobacteria bacterium | reverse complement strand
AGCCGGTAAGGAAAGTAGCACCCAGGCATTAATTGATAAACTGGCAGCGCTGGAAGATCAACAGTTAATACTGGTGGCCAGAGCTTTCAGTCAGTTTTTAAACCTGTCTAACATTGCTGAACAGTATCACCGGGTGCGTGCTAACAGAAGCAAGCAGCAACAGTCTCAGGTGCTATCAGGTTCGCTGCACGAGCTGATCCCGCGGCTGGTGAAAAAAGGTTTCAGTAATCAGCAGATCCATGAACAATTACAGTCGTTGAATATTGAACTGGTGCTAACGGCGCACCCTACAGAGGTGACTCGCCGCACCTTTATTCGCAAATACGATGAAATTAACGACAGCCTGGAAAGCCTCGACAGGCTGAATTTATCGCCTTATGAACGATCATTGGAAATTGATAAGTTAAGGCGTGAAATAGCCGCTGCCTGGCATACCGATGAAATTCGTCAGGAACGGCCAACCCCGATAGATGAAGCGCGTTGGGGTTTTGTCACTATTGAGCAAACCCTGTGGAAAGCCGTGCCCGATTATTTGCGTCAGGTGGATCAAACGCTGGCAGACTGCGGTATGGAGCCGCTCGCGATCGACACCATTCCGATTCGTTTTGCTTCCTGGATGGGCGGGGATCGCGATGGAAATCCGAATGTTACCGCCAAGGTGACTGAAAGGGTGTTTTTGTTGGCCCGTTGGATGGCGGCGGATTTGTTTATCCGTGATCTCGACGAACTCCATGCAGAGCTTTCCATGAATCAGTGTAATGCCGAGCTGCAAGCGCTGATCAACCGGCCATCTTCAGAACCCTACCGTGAATTGATTAAATCGTTGCGTGCTTTGCTGAAAGATCAAATTGTGTATCTGGAAACCCTGCTGGATGGCGGCCTGGTTAACCATCAGCCACCGCTGCAATCGCTGGATCAACTGCTATCGCCTTTAATGGTGTGTTATCAGTCGTTGCGCGATTGCGGGTTGAATGTGGTTGCCGATGGGTGCCTGAAAGATACCTTGCGGCGCTTGCACTGCTTTGGGTTGACCCTTGTAAAACTGGATATTCGTCAGGAATCCACCCGTCATGCTGATGTGATTAATGCGATCACTGAAGCCTTAGACATAGGCAGTTATTCCCAATGGAGTGAAGCCGATAAACAGCAGTTTTTGTTAAAAGAATTGAGCAACCAACGGCCCCTGATTCCCAGAACTTTTACTGCCAGCCCGGAAATTACCGAGGTACTGGATACCTTTAAGATGCTGGCCAACCAGTCTTTTGATGCGCTGGGTGCTTACGTGATTTCAATGGCAACGTATCCATCGGATGTTTTGGCGGTGTTGTTGTTGCAAAAAGAAGCGGGCATGAATCGTTATATGCGGGTGGTGCCTTTATTCGAAACTCTGGACGATCTGAAAGGCGCTGGCGATACCTTGAATCAGTTGCTGGCCATTGATGCCTATCGGGATATTATTCAGGGCGAGCAGGAAATTATGATCGGCTATTCGGATTCTGCGAAGGATGCCGGATTCCTTGCAGCAAGCTGGCAGCAGTATCAAACCCAGGAACAATTATTAAAAGTCAGTCAGCAGTACGATGTACACCTGACACTGTTTCACGGTCGTGGTGGTTCTGCCAGCCGTGGCGGGGCACCGTTCCATGAAGCTATTCTGTCGCAGCCCCCGGGAACGGTGAATGGCTCCTTGCGGGTAACGGAGCAGGGCGAAATGATCCGCTACAAGTTCAACCCGTTAGGAGTAGCGATTCGTACTTTACAGATGTTTGTGTCGGCTACGCTGGAAGCCACCTTGTCGCCACAGCAACCGGCGAAGCAGGAGTGGCGCGATGCCATGGACTTTATGGCAGAACAGGCGTTGAACGGTTATCGGGGCGTGGTGCGGGAAGATCCCCGGTTTCTGCCTTACTTTAGGGAAGCTACCCCGGAGCAGGAATTACAGCGGTTGCCGCTGGGCAGTCGGCCTGCCAAACGCAAAGCAGCGGGTGGCATTGAATCTTTAAGGGCTATTCCCTGGGTATTTGCCTGGACTCAGATGCGTTTGTTGCTCACTGCCTGGCTAGGCACCGATGCAGCGCTGAAAGCGGCTTTTGAAAGTGGCAAAACTGCCCAGCTTCAGGAAATGATGCAGCAATGGCCGTATTTCAATATGGTGATTGGCATGTTGGAAATGGTGCTGGCAAAAACCGATCCCACTATTGCGCGGTTTTATGAGCAGCGTTTGGCGAGCAGTGACTACCGCTCACTGGGTGAAGAGCTCAGAACTCGCCTTGCGGAAACCGTAGACCTGACCAAAGCACTCACTGGCCATTCCAGCCTGTTGCAGAATAATCGCGCCATTATGCGCTCCATAGAGGTACGAAACCCTTATTTAGATCCATTACACGTGCTGCAAGTGGAATTGATGAAACGCACCAGGGATGCCGAAGCAAAGGGCAGCGAGGTGCCAGATCCGTTGGCTTTGATGATCACCGTGGCGGGTATTGCTGCAGGAATGCGCAATACCGGTTAGCAAAAGCCGTTACTTGCCGGGGTATGCTTATCAGGAGTTGTATTTTTATCAGGGGCTTGGTTTAATCCAGCCCCATAATTTTGTGGAACCCTGCCATACTATGCAGTGTCTTAACAGCCTGTGAGGGCAGGTTCCTTTTAAACCAGGAATGATCGGGAGTTAATAAACCAATGATAACTATTGGCCGTTGGGCGATATTGGCTGTGTTGGGCGCAGCCATGATGGGTTGTGGCGGAAATGATTCAAAAACCCTGCCCGACAGAACGGGTGTCATATTTAAAATGTTTGCCGGTGTTTACAGTATTAATACTAAATCCCTGGTTGGCATAGAGGTTTCCGAGAGCGGCTTATTTCATGAGAATGGAGTGCCCACCATAGAGAGTTTTGAATCACCCACTGTGGTTAAATATCTCAATTACCCGGTTGTTCAAGCAACCAGTGAACAGGAAGCGCAAAGAACCGCAGCAACCATTCAATTACAACCCATATTTAGGTATTTGAATGCCACTCTGGCAGAGATAGGCTTTAGCTTGAATCAGGATATCTATAAATATGGCTACAACGTGACGATTCGCCAGCAGGGTAGCGATCAGGTACTTTGGAATTACCAGGAAATGATGGATTGGTGTATTGCGTTGCCAGCTGAAAAGCCTTTATTGGAATTCAGTGCGGCCACCACCGAATATACGGAGCCGGCTACCCTTGGCCCGGCTGAATCGTTTCCTTCGGTTTATGATGTTCAGATTCAGGATATGCGCGTTGCTTCGTGTCCGTTGCTGGCGGTTTCCTGGGCCTGGATTGGTCGATCGAAAGAAAGCATTCAATCAGTTGTTGATGCGAAATATACCGAGTATGTTGATCTGCTCAATACCCAGGGGTGTTTAAGCGCGGATCAAACAGCGGTGCTTGATACCGCTGAATGTACTGCATTGAAGGTAGACAATAAACCCAACGCCAGTTCACTTGAAAAAGATGTATTACTAACGGCTGGTTTGATTGCTGAGCTTGCGCAAAACGAAGCTTCCTTTGAAATGGTCGTTGATATCAGCATCAATGAGTTTGTCGACGCAGCACCATACGTGCTTGATTTTAAGGTGGAAACAGCAGATGCTGAAACGCTGGAAGCAGAGGTTGCAGAAGCAGGTTAAAACCCGCTCACCTTGTATACGCGTTGTAGGATTTTCAATTCACCATTAGCCTTCAAGCGGCTAATGGTGCTGTCGAGCAAGGTCGCATACTTCGCTTTATCCTTTCTAAATCCAATAGTAAGAGCAATCGTTGCCCCTTCACCAGCCACCTTTAAATGCTCTTTTTTAAAGCTCCGTTTCAGATACCAGTCAGCCGTGGCTTTATCTATAACGGCGTACTCGCAATGGTTTGCCAGCAGGCCCTGTAGCTGCGATAACTCATTGGCAAAATCCACCCGAATCAAGTTATTGCTGTCCCAATACTTATCCAATTCTGGATAGTGATATCCCTTTTGTGTGCATATAAAGGCTTCTTTTAAAGCTGAAAACCTTAATTGAGGTTTGGCATCGGTTTTTATTTCAGCAATCAGTACATTTGTATACTTTGCCAACGGTTGACTAAACACAAAATCATCGGTATTAGCCACCCATTCAGCACTTAGCACCGCTGCATCAAGTTTTTGTTGTGCAAAACTGGCTGCTATTTGATCTTGTGGAATATTCAAAAAATCCACATCGATTTTATGATCATCTATAAAATATTTTAACAGTGCTGGAATATATCCCCGGGGGAGTGTCGAATGGCTGCCTGCAACGCGATACATGTAAGGGGCGTTTTCCTGGTTTTCTAGAAACGTCAAGTCGCCGGCCGTGCTGATGGGGCTGTAAAAGCCGGTAGCTGTGAGTATTGCCCCGGTCAACACGGTAGAAATAACATTGATGCGTGGAAAGCAGTAAGGTATAGGCATACTAAGTCAATTAATTTTTATGGTTATCGAGTCGGCTCAGTTGACGCTGATGCCTATAAATTTAGCGCTTTGTAAGATCATTTGGCAAGGTTTAAGTGATGTGGATGTGTCGGCGAGGGGTTCAATCAGGGCAAATTTTTAGGGAAAAGAAAGACACAGGGGGAAATAACGAAAAATGGCCTTCACTCCCGGCAAGTTACCTGAGTCGGCACTTGAACAAGGTTACTTGCCAGGGGTGTTGAAACTATGAAGTATACTGTTATGCGATAAAGGTATCATTAATGTCCCTACTCAAGAACACTGTGGTGCTGAATACGGAAGGCACCATTAACAGGCCAAACACTACCATACTGAACAGCGAAGCCTCGATTTCAATCATGCCCCAGAAACCAGCAATGGTTAATGTAATAGCTGCTAAAAAATAAACGCCGTCTACAGCGATTTGTTTTAAGGTTGAAGTTACTGCTTTCATGTCGAACTCCTTAAGTATCTGACAAACAACTTTTGTAGTCAGAACTGCCGAAAAAACCTGCCGCAACCAAACCCCTGAGATAGGAGTTAAAAGAGTTCTACATGATTGCACCACGTGTGTGCCAAATGGGCATCACTAAAATGGCAGCTTTTGTTACTGACCAAAATCGGTCAAAAAAATAAAAACACTCTATAACTGACTACAGTTAATAATCTATTCAAAAAAGTTAGAATAAACAGCCTAAATATAAGTGAAACATTCTATATACCAAGCTTGAAGGTAACTATAGATGCACTCTGTGAGATTTCAATATTCTTTCAGGAAACAATATGTGTTTTTTGCATTAGTTTTACATCAGTTTAATTGCTGTTTTTTAACTTATTGATTTTTAAGTAGAAAAAATTTCTTTGGTTTTTGTAACGTTGGCCTGATATTTTGCAAGTTGTGATTTTTCCCCAGAAAGCGCATTGTATATAGTTATGGTTGAATGGCTGGTCACAATAAGGATTGGTTTGCATTATTTTTAAATACAGCAAAATGGCAGGAAATTTTTATTTAAATGGCTGAATGTGTA
>PDSR01000038.1 GCA_002748575.1 Gammaproteobacteria bacterium | reverse complement strand
AACAGCATCCACATCAACAATTTCACCACGGGCAAAATTAACCAGGCAGGCACCCTCTTTGAAGGACTTTAACAAATCAGCATTCACCAGGTTTCTGGTGGCATCCAACACCGGCAAGTGCAGGGTTACAAAATCTGCACGCGACACCAGGGTTTGCAGGTTTTCCATGCGCTCCACTTCACTGGGCAAACGCCAGGCCGCATCTACTGATAACGCAGGATCATAGCCAATCACCCGCATTCCCAAACGCAATGCCATTTTAGCCACTAACGAGCCAATGGCGCCAAGGCCGATCACACCCAAAGTTTTACCGGCAATTTCAGAGCCCCGGAATTGCTTTTTCTCTTTTTCCAGCAGCTTGTTCATTTCACCGGCATCTGTAATATGCCCAAGGCTTTTCGAATAATTAATGCCTTCAACAATTCCGCGGGAACAAAGCAACAATGCACAAGCCACCAGTTCTTTTACCGCGTTGGCATTCGCTCCCGGCGCATTAAATACAGGTATGCCACGCTCTGTACAAACAGCGACAGGGACATTATTAACACCAGCACCAGCCCGCCCGATAGCGCGTACGGAATCACCAATATCATCAGGGGACAGCTTGTGGCTGCGTAGCAAAATTGCATCGGGAGACCCCATTTCACTGGCCACTTCATATTTTTCCCGGCTAAAACGCTCAAGCCCCGAAACTGCAATCGCATTATAGGTTTTAATCTTGTACATCTTTATCAGAATCCCATTGGTTAAGGTTTGTTGCTGTTTGTCACTGTTTCCCAGAAAACCGGATCACCTTTTAACACATTCTGTTCACCTTCTAAAGGACTGGAACTGATTAGGCTTAATTCTAGTCATTTGGCGTTTCCCAAAGATAGGTGATTTCCGTTAAAATTCACTTTCGAGAGAATCAAATAATGGCGCAAAGGTACTCACCTAAATGAAGCAACAGATCAACTACGATATTGGCCAGCGTTGGGCCAATACTGCCGAGCCTGAACTGGGCATGGGCATTGTCACTCAAACCGAAGGCCGCATGGTAACGCTGTTTTTTCCAGACGCTGAAGCGACGCGCACCTTTGCGATGCAAAATGCCCCGTTGATCCGTGTTCAGTTTCGTAACGGTGAGGCCGTGGAAAATCTGGATGGTGAGTCTTTTGAAGTTATTCGATCCAAAGAACAAGGCAGCCTGTTATTCTACGAGCTGCAAAACGCAGCGGGTGATCAAATCACCCTGCCTGAAACTCAGGTTGTAGGCAGCAGCGAAAACGCAGGGCCGGTTGAACGGCTGCTTTGTGGCCAGACTGATCGCTATAAAAGCTTCTCGCTTCGCTACCATACCTGGAATTATCAAAAAGACTACGCCACATCCCCGATTCACGGTTTGATGGGCCCAAGGGTGGATTTGATTCCCCACCAATACCATATTGCCAAAGAAGTCAGCCAGCGAATGGAACCACGGGTAATGCTGGCCGACGAAGTGGGCCTGGGTAAAACCATTGAAGCCGGTTTAATTACCCATAAACTGCTTTCGGAAGGCCAGATTAAACGTGTTTTGATATTGGTGCCCACCCCGCTTGTTAACCAATGGCTGGTTGAAATGATGCGCCGCTTTAACCTGGCGTTTCGTATTTTTAATAACGACCAGTGCGAAGCCATCTGTGAAAGCCAGGCAACCAACAATCCTTTTGAATCTGAACAACTGGTGTTGTGCAGTATTTCTTTCTTGCTCAACAATGAGCAGTGGCGAGCCAAAGCCCTGGATGCCGACTGGGATCTGTTAATTGTTGATGAAGCTCACCATCTGGCCTGGACACCGGAGGTATCCAGCCCTGCTTATAATCTGGTGGAAAGCTTTTCAAAACAGGCCAAAGGCATGTTGCTGCTAACGGCGACTCCTGAAAAAGAAGGCCACCAAAGCCACTTCGCACAACTGCATTTGCTCGACCCTGCCCGTTACCATGATCTTAACGCTTTTATTCAACAGCAGGAGCAATTTGAGCAGGTTGCAGAAGCCGCAGAACGCCTGATGGCTCATCAGGCTGTGAACGATGATGAAATTGCCATTTTAAAAGATCTGCTGCCCGATGAATCAAGCCACCAGCTGATCAGTAAAATCGCATCAGAATCTGATGATGATGAAAATAGCGGCCAACATAAAATTGAACTGGCAAACCGCTTACTGGATCGCCAGGGAACTGGCCGGGTACTGTATCGCAACACCCGCGATAACATTACCGATTTTCCGGTTCGCCAATTACATCAATATCCGCTGGAAAAGCCCGACATTTATGAATTTGCAGGCAACGACCTGGAAAGTCATTTATATCCTGAACGGGATCTTGTGGCAGAACAATGGGTTTTCGAGGATACCCGTGTTGACTGGTTGCACAGTTTTCTGAAAACCAATCGCAGTAAAAAAGTGCTGATTATTTGCCATCACAAAGACACAGCCATCGCCCTGGAACAGCATTTAACACTGCGTGCCGGTGTGTTGTGCGCTGCTTTCCACGAGCACTTATCCATTATCGAAAGAGACCGCGCCGCCGCCTGGTTTGCCGAAGAGGAAACCGGAGCTCAGGCACTGATTTGCTCTGAAATAGGCAGCGAGGGCCGCAACTTCCAGTTCTGTCATCATCTGGTGCTGTTTGATTTACCCATGCCGGTGGATTTGTTGGAACAACGTATTGGTCGACTCGACCGTATCGGCCAGAAGCAGGATATTCAAATTCACGCGGTGTTTTTTCAAGATACCCTGCAAGAGCAACTGTTACGCTGGTATCACCAGGGTTTGAATGCCTTTGAGCAAACATCTTCTGCCAGCAGCGTGGTATTTAATCACCTGAAAGATGACTTCGTAAATCTCGACGGCGACCTTGATGACTTTATTGAAAAAACTCACAAGGAAGCAGCGATCCTCCATGAAAAATTCATCCACGGTCGTAACCGGTTACTGGAGCTGCACTCCCAGGGTGACAAATCCGTTGAACCGATTCTGGAGGAATTGCGGGAGCTGGATTATAACGATGATCTTTCCCACTACATGGATCGCCTGTTCTCACAGTTCGGAGTAGAAAGCGAGGATCTCTCTACGCTGGTGGAATTGGTTCGCCCCGGCACCGACCTGGAAGAAAGCTTTCCCTACGTCAACGAAGAAGGAACCAGCATTACCTACGACCGCGCTACCGCCCTGCAACGGGATGAAGTACAGTTTCTGACCTGGGATCACCCAATGGTGCAAGGTGCCATGGAAAAAGTCACCACGGGCGAAAAAGGTAAAGCCAGTGTCAGCCTGCTAAAAAACAAACAATTAAAAGAAGGTACTCTGTTAATCGAGCTGTTGTTTGTTATTCATTGCCCTTCCCCGGCGCGCCTGGGGTTAAGCCGCTATTTGCCACCGGTGCCTATTCGCATTCTGCTGGATCAGCAAGGGCGTAACCTTTCGGAAGCCGTAAAACTGGAAGTGCTCGATAAACAGCTTAGAAATGTTAAAGGGGAGCTGGTTTCTGCCATTATTAAAAACTATCGCCCCCATATCGAAGCGAGCGTAAAACAGGGCAATACCATTGCCCAGGAACTGTTTGTCCAAACACAACAGGCATCAATGAAGCAGTTCGAACAACAGTTATCGGCTGAAATTCAGCGCATGACGGCCCTGAAGGAGCAAAACCCCAATATCGATGATGCTGAAATCGAACGCCTGCAAAGCAACCTTGAAGAAGGGCTGGCTATTATGAAAAATAATGCCAAGGTCTTGCTGGATGCGATTCGGGTCATGGTATCGGTTCAGTCCTGACGCTGTTAAATGCTGGCAGACATACAAATCCTGTTTGAAGACGAACACCTGTTGGCGGTCAATAAGCCGCCCTGGGTGTTATCGGTACCCGGAAGAGGCCCGAATAAACAGGATTCCATGATGACCCGCTGCCAGCACTATTGCGGAGAAATTCATGTGGTGCACCGGCTGGATTGCGCCACCTCTGGGGTGATGATCTTCGCCAAGTCAAAGCAAACCGAAAAAGCCCTGCACCAGCAATTTCGCAACCGACTCACCAGCAAGGAATACATTGCCATTGGCGCAGGTGTTGCCTGTATAGAGAGCGGCCAGGTACAACTGCCGTTAATCACCGATTGGCCCAACCGCCCCCGGCAAAAACTGGATTTAAAGGCCGGTAAACATTCAGTAACGGAGTTTCACCTGCAGGAACAACAGCCCGGCCAGGCACGCATGCTACTGCGCCCCGTTACCGGAAGATCACACCAATTACGCCTGCACATGAAATACCTCGGGCTACCCATTATTGGCGACCGATTATATGCGCCGGAATCCGTTGCCAACACCTGCGAGCGTATGCTGTTGCACGCCCAAAAACTGACAATAAAACACCCTGTAACAGGGCAAACACTTGAGTTGTTATCACCCTGCCCTTTTTAATCACCGGTTGATTGATCAGGTGCCTGTAAAATCCGGGTAAAATTGTCCCGGTTTCTCTACCTGGGTCACAACATTGCCTGTATTCATTGTCACTGCACCGATTAATTGTGATAGTGTCGCACTACCAAGGAGTGCTTCAATGAGACGAGTCATGACCTCTTTTCAACATTTCATCACAGCCACTGTTTCAGCCATCATTCTATCGCTGGCAGCCGTTGTCGCCCACGGTGGTGAAACCAGTAGTTCTCACATACCAGGCATCCAGGAAAAGCGTATTATGGGCTGGGTGGAGTACATCTACATTGGCGATTCACAGACAAAGCTTAAGGCGAAACTGGATACAGGCGCAAAAACGTCTTCAATTCATGCCCGAAATATTGAACACTTTCAGAAAAATGGGCAACCGTGGGTAAGATTTGATTTATCTCGCAAAAGCCGCAAAGCCTATATCGATAAATACGGTCACGCACACCCGCACAAACCGGCCATTTCCTTGACGCTGGAACGACCGTTAGTCAGAACCACAAAAATAAAGAGTCACAAAAGCCAGAGCATGTTGCGCCCCGTTATAACACTGCCTGTATACCTTGGAGGGCGGCAGTATGAACCGGAATTTACGCTGACTGATCGCCACAAGTTTATCTACCCGGTTTTGCTGGGAAGACGTTTTTTGAAAAATGTCGCCGTCGTTGATGCCAGCAAAACATTTATCACCCACGACACACCCTCGCGGGGTGCCGCTAAAAGCGGTAAAATAGCCACCACCAAATCGCCACAGCCAGAAAAACAACGCCCTTGAAAGACCTACAAATAAAAATTATCGCGTTACTGCTAACCCTGATAGCCATATCCCTGTGTTATTACAAAAACACCGAGCTGGGCCTGCCACTGTTACCGGCGGAAATGAATAATGTCTGGACAGTGGAAGCCCGTATTTCTTTTCAAGCCAATGGCGGCCCTGCGAAAGCAGAATTTTATATCCCTTATAAACCCCCCGGTTTTATTAAACTCAACGAAGATTTTATTTCCAGTGATTATGGGTTGGCCACTGAATACGACAGAGTAAATCG
>PDSR01000037.1 GCA_002748575.1 Gammaproteobacteria bacterium | reverse complement strand
CATTTATAACCATTGACGGTGAAGACGCCAAGGATTTTGATGATGCGGTCTGCTGCGAAAAACAAGCCAAAGGCTGGCGCTTGTGGGTAGCGATTGCCGATGTTTCTCACTACGTGAAGCCCGGTAGCGCATTAGATATTGAAGCTCAGAAAAGGGGCACTTCTGTCTATTTTCCCGGGTATGTTGTCCCGATGCTACCGGAAGAAATTTCTAACGGCTTATGCTCACTAAATCCAAAAGTTGATCGCCTGGTAATGGTCTGCGAAATGACTATTAACGCCTCAGGAAAAATAACCAGCTATCAGTTTTCCGAAGCCGTTATTCATTCCCATGCAAGATTAACCTATACCCAGGTTAATGCTCTGTTAACAACGCCAGATTCCAATCTGGGAAAGCGTATGCAAAAAGAGCATTCGGATCTCGTACCCTGGATTCACGAGTTATACAAATTATATGGCACTTTAAGCAAGGCCCGCTCTGCCCGTGGGTTTATTGACTTTAATACCAGGGAAACCCGTTTTCAATTTAACAAAAAACAAAAGATTGAAAAAATACTTCCCGTTGAGCGAAATGAAGCACATAAACTTATTGAAGAATGTATGTTGTGTGCCAACGTAGCTGCCGCCCGTTTTTTGAAGAAAGCTAAACTTCCAGCTTTATATAGAAACCATGATGGCCCCCAACCCAACAAATTAAAAAACCTGCGCTCATTTCTTGTTGATAAAAATATTAAGCTGTCCGGTGGTAAAAAGCCTACCCCCATACATTATGATCAGGTACTGCAACAGGCAAACAATCGAGCAGATGCCAATGCTATTCAGTCAATGATGCTTCGATCACTCAGCCAGGCACAATACAGCACAGTTAATCAGGGGCATTTTGGGCTGGCATATTCTGAATATGCGCACTTTACTTCTCCCATAAGGCGCTACCCCGACTTGCTGGTTCATCGCGCTATTCGCTCAGTTATTCGCAAGAAAAAGAACCCGGGTAACAGCACTCTACAGCGCATACTCAAGTCTGTAACCGGATTGGGAAGCAACCCCGCAAAACACCTGAAAGATGTAGCACCACAGGATTCAGCTATAAACTACCCTTACGATGCTGCATATATGAAAGCATTAGCCAATCAGTGTTCCCTGCTGTCTCGACGAGCAGACAAAGCGAGCTGGGACGTGGATGCGTGGCTGAAATGTGAATATATACAGGCATCAATCGGTAAAACTTTTACTGGCACCGTTATTGCTGTAACTCGATTTGGGCTGTTTGTTGAACTTGATGATACAAAAATCGAAGGGTTGATTCACATTAACTCATTAAAAAAAGATTACTACCATTTCGATGAAAATAAACAGCAACTTAAAGGCGAGCGTTCAAATGCAACTTACACTATTGGTGATAAAGTCTGTGTTGGTATTTCTCGCGTTGATATGGATGCTAAAAAAATAGAATTAGAATTGAAAAACATTATAAAAAATTAAAGAAATAACCACTCCGTAACAGCTTTCACATCTGACTCACTTTTCGTTATTGGCTGGCTTTTCGTTATTGACTAACTATGGCTGTCAGGGGTTATTAAGGGCTTTCAGGTCTTTTATGGTTGCTTCCAGGGAAAAACACAATATACTGTATAAATATACAGTATATTGTTAGATTAACAGCAGCTGTTTAACACCAAATCAACACCAGGGTTAACCTATGAAATCACTAGGTGAACTGCTACAAAATCCGCAAATATGGCGCGCCAGTGATTCGCTGCATAGCCAGCTTTGCAGGCAGCAAACCCAAACAACCACAGCAACCGGGTTTGCATTGCTGGATCAGGAGCTTCCCGGTGGTGGCTGGCCCCAACAAGGGTTAATGGAATTGCTGTGCCCTTACTGGGGCGCTGGTGAAATTCCTCTGCTTTCCCCTGCCCTGGCCCGGCTCAGCCAGCAAGAACGCTGGCTTGCCTGGGTTTCACCCCCCTGGCTGCCCTATGCACCAGGGTTGGCCAAGGCAGGCATAAAACTTGAAAACATGCTGGTGATCCAGCCAGAATCCGCAAAAGAAGCGCTGTGGGCCATGGAAGAGTGTTTACAATCCGGCAGTTGCAGTGCGGTGCTGGGCTGGCCACAAAACCCCCTGCCACAGCATTTAAAACGTTTACATATTGCCGCCGAAAAGGGTAACAGCCTGTGCATACTGATGCGCCCCGAGCAATGCACACAACAGCCCTCGCCCGCCCCTTTACGCATTGAACTGGGCCGGTTACAACAGGCTATATTTTTGAGAATTTTAAAACGCCGTGGCAGTTGGACAAGCCAGTGGCTGCAACTGCCCCTGCCTGATCCGATATAGGTGTTGTTATGTTGTGGGCCTGCATACACCTGCCCTTGTTGCCGCTGGAAGTTTTGCAACACCAGTGTCAGCAAGCACCTTTGGCGATTGAACAAACGCACCGTAACCGCCGCTATGTGGCCTATGCCAATCAGTCAGCCCTGGACTGTGGCATTCAAACGGGCACCAGCATTGCCACCGCCCGCTGCTTAAACAATCGCTTAAAGGTACAGCAGCGCAATCTGGAGTTGGAACAACAGGGGCTGGAACATATCGCGACACTTGGCTATGGCTTTACCCCCACCGTATCCATTCAACAGCCCAATCAGGTATTACTTGAAATAGAAAGCTGTTTGCGATTGTTTAATGGCCTGGATGAGCTTAATCGAAAATTACGCCATGCGCTTGGCCAAACCCCTTATTTTACTTGCGTGGTTTATTACCCCACGGCCGCCGGTGCAATGCTACTGGCAAAAGCTACCAGGGGTGAACAGCCGGGCAACGCTCCATTGGATTCAAGCCATCTAAGGCAGGCCCCGTTGGATTATTTAAATGTATCTGCCGATACGATTAATCGATTAAAAAGCATGGGGTTCACTTTAGCAGGAGAATTATTCGACCTGCCTAAAGATGCCCTTGGCAAACGCTTTGGTATCGCATTTGTCGATTACCTTCAACAATTAATAGGTAAACAACCGGAATCCCTGCCCATTTTTAAATTACCGGCATTATTCGATCGGCGTATTGATTTTATCGAAGAGTTAACACACACAGAATCTTTACTGTTTCCAACCAAACGATTAATCAATTATTTACAGCATTACCTGGTTGCCCGGCAACTCAGTGTACGCAGCTTTGAATTAACGCTTTACCAGCGCTTTAAACACACGCAATCCCTGGTAATTCAATTAACAAAACCTGCCCACAAAGCCCAGCATTTATTAACCCTGGTGCAATATCAATTAGCAAAAATACAACTTACCCAGCCGGTAACCGGCATACGCATTAAAGCCGAATGGTTTTCGCCCCTCACCGTTTATCATCAGGATTTATTTGCACAAGCAAAGATTCAACAGAATCCATACCAGTTGATTGATACGCTAACAGCCCGCCTGGGCAAAGAGCGCGTTCAGGGTTTAGCCATAGCTGAAGATCATCGCCCTGAAAAAGCCTGGCAAAGCCGTAGCCCCGGCAGTGGCAATAATTTTGGCAATGGCAATAACAGCAACCGTGGCAGCACCATAAAATACCCTGCCGACAGCCGCCCCCTATGGCTGCTGCAACACCCTCAGCCTCTGAGCAGCGAACGCTTACAACTGCTTAAAGGGCCGGAAAGAATTGAAACCGGCTGGTGGGATCATAACCCCGTCCACCGGGATTATTATGTGGCATTGCATCCTAACGGTTCGTTACTGTGGGTTTTTAAAGATCTGCAACAAACCAGCCGCTGGTTTTTACATGGCTTGTTCAGTTAACCATGGCCTACGCAGAACTGCATTGCTACAGCAATTTCAGCTTTTTAAAAGGGGCTTCCCACCCGGAAGAACTGGTGGAAGAAGCGGCCCGTTTAGGATACCAGGCACTGGCCATTACCGATGAATGTTCGTTAGCCGGTGTGGTACGGGCGCATATGGCCGCTCGACAGCACCCGTTAAAGCTCATTATTGGCAGTGAATTTATAACCGTTGAAGGCATACAGTTTATTGCTTTGGCCCCCCACCGCGCGGCCTATGGGCAACTGGCTGCATTTATCAGCCGTGCTCGCCGCCGCAGCCACAAAGGC
Source organism: Gammaproteobacteria bacterium (assembly GCA_002748575.1). Taxonomy (GTDB): domain Bacteria; phylum Pseudomonadota; class Gammaproteobacteria; order Pseudomonadales; family Ketobacteraceae. The sequence continues at coordinate 1,441 of PDSR01000037.1, read as the reverse complement.
GAATATGAACTGGCCATTAAAGATATAAAAAACAACCTGACAGAATGCCTTATTATCTGGTTGCCAGGTTCACAGCATTGCGCTTATCAAAATCCGATTCAACAGCAGTTTTTAAACGCCATTGACTCCCCCTGCTGGATTGCCATTGAGCACCACCTTAATGGCCATGAAGAAATGCTGATGCAGCAGCGCGAACAACTGGCCCAACAGTTACAACTGCCAACGGTTGCCTGTGGCAATGTACATATGCACTGCAAAACAAGAAAACCCTTACAGGATGCCTTAACAGCAATTCGCTTAAATACCAATATACACAGCAGCGGCTTTAACCTGCACGCAAACAGCGAACGCTATCTGCGCGATATAACAACCATTAACAAGCTTTACCACCCGGCAGCCATCACTGCCACCTTATCCATTGCCGAGCAATGCCGGTTTTCTTTAGATGAACTAAGTTATGAATACCCTAAAGAAATAGTTCCTCCCGGTTTAACCGCACAGCAATATTTACGTCAGTTAGTGGAATCCGGCGTGCAACAACGCTGGCCTGAAGGCGAAACCAGGCATGTCAGATCGCTTATTGAAAAAGAACTCACCATTATTAATGAACTGCGTTATGAATACTATTTTTTAACGGTTTACGATATTGTGCAGTTTGCCCGCAGCGTGAATATTTTATGCCAGGGCCGTGGATCTGCTGCCAATTCTGCGGTGTGTTTCTGTTTATTTATCACCGAGGTTGACCCGGAAAAAAGCCACCTGCTGTTTGAGCGATTCGTTTCCAAAGAAAGAAACGAACCACCGGATATTGATGTGGATTTTGAGCATGAACGCCGGGAAGAAGTGATTCAGTTTATTTATCGAAAATATGGCCGACAACGGGCTGCCATTACTGCCACAGTAATAACCTATCGCATGAAAAGTGCCATCCGTGATATTGGCAAAGCGCTGGGGTTTGATATTTCATTGATTGAGCAGCTCAGCCAGTCGATTGCCTGGTGGGACAAACGCGATCAATTTCCGCAACGCTTACAAGAGTTGGGGATTGATATTAGCAACCCTGCCATTCAGCAATTTTGCAGTTTGGTAAATAAGATTTTAGGGTTTCCCCGCCATTTATCACAGCATGTGGGCGGTTTTATTATTTCCAGCGGGCCTTTGGATCAACTGGTGCCGATTGAAAATGCAGCCATGAAAGATCGTACCCTTGTGCAATGGGATAAAGACGACATTGAAGCACTGGGCTTATTAAAAATTGATGTGTTGGCTCTGGGTATGCTTTCGGCGATCCGTAAATGTTTTGATTATATTCAAGCGATACGTGGCCAGCAGTGGGCTATGTCAACACTGCCACAGGAAGACCCGGCAACCTATCAAATGCTGCAACGGGGCGATAGCGTGGGGGTTTTCCAGGTGGAATCCCGCGCACAAATGGCCATGC
>PDSR01000036.1 GCA_002748575.1 Gammaproteobacteria bacterium | reverse complement strand
GCGCGAACGTGTGCTTTTTTAAACTCTTCAGAGTCGATCCAGGCTTCAAAGTTTTCTTTTGTTTCCCAGGTGGTGTGGGAAGAAATCAAGGTGTATTCCTCGGTGCTGGGGCCTTGCAGTAAATTAAAGCTTTTAAAACCGGGCAGGGTTTCTATATAAGTGTCGCGGTTTTTCCAAACATTAATAAATTTTTCTTCATTACCTGGTATAACTTTAAAACGGTTCATTGCGATAAACATGGCTTACCTCTGGGTTTATGTGGTTAATTTAACGGCCTTTTGGGGGCTAAACTGTTTTCAAATGCCTTCTGCCGTATGATAGTTTTTATCGCGGCAAAAGGCAGCATGATTTTGGACTAATATGAGCTTTGCCTAAGATGCAACCGGCGATTTGGTGTGTAAACCGCATTCACGATCACCCAGCACTTTGGTGGGGTCGTAATAATCTTCTTCATTGGGAAGGTTGTGCTCATACAGATACCCTTCCATGTCGACATCCGTCCAGTAAAACATGGGGGCAACCTTGATTAAACCGGTTTCGTCTTGCGTAACAATATCCAGATTATTGCGGAAAGGTGTTTGATCTTTACGGATGGCGGTCAGCCATACTTCTGGCTGGAATGCCTTCATTGCACGGCCAAAAGGTTCAAGTTTTACCTGGCGGGTGAACTCATCGTGCAATGGTGAATCAATACTGGGAATACCGTCCATAATGGCGTCGCGGCGAGCGGCCGTCATTTCAGGGTTGAACACGTGAATATTGAGGTTCAGATCTTTGATGATTTTTTCTGCGCAAAGATAAGTGGCCTTGGTGTTGTAGCCTGAATCAATCCAAAGTACGTCCATGTTTGGGTCTGCCTGCTGACACATATGAAGAATGACAGATTCAAACGGGCGAAAATTGGTGGTGACAACGGTTTTCTTGTTAAGGGCAACGGCCCACTTAACGATTTCCGCCGGGTGCTTATCCCTAAGCTCTTTGTTGATGGCATCAAGATCTAGCATGTTATCCTCTCTAATGGTTGAAAATCGATCTTAGAATAATTTCAGTTTCGACAGCAGCTGCCAGGTTGTGGTGCTGTTGGATCAGCCTTGTTATGCAGGGGCTCTCGCCGTCCAGGGATGCTGCGCGGTGCATGTCTGCACTTAAAACAGCTTTCGCTGAAATCTGCTTCAGGGCTTCGTTACTCTTGTTTGTTGATAAGCGTTTTGCAGGTATAAACTGTGAATCTTGCGGTGCATTGTGTTTCATAGTGATACCTTGGCAAGGGTGCGAATGATAACTGTTATTAATGGGAATGCAAGGTGGATCAAGCTGCAGGGCAGTGGGTGATTGTTAATAAGTGCCAACAATCACCCGCTGCTTTACATCTGGCAGGTGTTATAAACCGCCAAAGGTAAGCTTGGTCGGGTCGAGTAACTTGGTGAGTTCTTCGACGCTCAAATCAGTTTGCTCGGCGGCAACATCAATCACCGGGCGGCCCTCTTTATAGGCCAGCTTGGCAATTTCAGCCGCTTTCAAGTAACCGATAATGGGGTTTAATGCCGTTACCAGAATGGGGTTTCTTGATAAGGCTTCCTGAAGTTTTGCCTCGTTGACTTTAAAGCTGGCAATGGCTTTATCTGCCAGCAGGCGTGATACATTGCTTAACAGTAAAATGCTTTGTAACAGGTTGTTGGCCACCATAGGCAGCATGACATTTAATTCAAAATTACCTGATTGACCGCCAATGGTGATGGCCGAGTCGTTACCAATCACTTGTGCAGCCACCATGGCGGCGGCTTCCGGGATAACCGGGTTAACTTTGCCGGGCATGATGGATGAACCCGGTTGTAGTGCTTCCAGCTCGATTTCTCCCAGGCCAGCCAGCGGGCCTGAGTTCATCCAGCGTAAATCATTGGCGATTTTAAGAATCGAAACGGCTACCGCTTTTAACTGGCCCGATACGCTCACGGCAATATCCTGCGACCCGATATGGCTGAAAAAATTATCCGCTGGTGCGAATTTTAAGCCGGTTTGCTCGTTCAACGCATCACAAAAAGCTTGAGCAAAATCCGGGTGTGCATTAATGCCGGTGCCCACCGCAGTGCCGCCCTGTGCCAGGGTTTGCAGGCTTCCCAGAGATTGCTCCAGGCGGCTAATATTCAGCTCGATTTGGCTTGTCCAGGCTTCCAGGCTTTGGCTTAGCCTGACTGGCATGGCATCCATTAAGTGGGTTCTACCGGTTTTAACGTATTGATCCACGCTTTTTGCTTTTTCGCGGGTTACGCAGGCCAGGTGATTCAGCGCCGGCAATAGTTGTTCGCTGATTTCGATAGCAGCACTGATATGGATGGTGGATGGAATCACATCGTTACTGCTTTGGCCACAGTTCACGTGGTCGTTGGCACCCACATTGTCGCCATAGATTTTACTGGCCAGGTTTGCCAGCACTTCGTTGGCGTTCATGTTAGAGCTGGTGCCTGAACCGGTTTGATAAACATCCACCGGGAAGTGTGCCATCAGGTTGTCGTCGTTCAGTAACTGCTCGCTGGCACTACATATGGCGTTGGCCATGGGCTCTGGAATTTGTTCCAGCTTGCCATTGGCTTTGGCGGCGGCGCTTTTTAATTTCAGTAACGCTTTAATAAAGGCGGCGGGCATAGGGCTGCCACTGACCGGGAAATTATTAACGGCACGTTGCGTTTGTGCTGCATATAATGCGTCGGCAGGTACTTGCAGTTCACCCATGCTGTCGCGTTCTATTCTGGTATCACTCATAGTTTGAGCCTCTATTTGTTAGCAAGGTTATTATTAAAAAGGCGTTGTTGTTAAAAAATTACTAATGGAAGCTGTTCCCGAAATAGTGGCTACAAATGAATAGCTCATAATCTAGTGCTGTCAGGCGTTGTTTCTGGTAACCGCTGGCGGCGAGTTTTCGCAGTTCACATAAAGGTTTATAGACTTGATCTAAACAGCAAACTCTCCAGTGTGTTGGAAGTATGCCGTCGAAAGCGGTCTCCATAAGCAGCCGACATTGGTTTTCGTAGTGATTGAATTGCTGACCGGCAGTGCAGTGGCTGCAAATTCCATAGCTCTGCTGGCTGGAACAACAAGGTTCCTGTATCAGCCAGGTCGTGATTAAGGCGGGGTTATCTGGATGCTCCGCCACACGAATTTTGTGGCGAAGCATTTTGTTGGAGTAGCGTGGTAAGCCTCGCATGAATGGCGTCGGGATCGTTATTGATTAACGATGAACTTGCCTTTCATAACGTAGGAGTGGCCGGGGAAGGAACAGAAGAAACTGTAATCACCGCCCACTTTCAGTGCCGCTGTTTCAAAGGTAACAGAGGTGTTTTCACCGCCACCAATGACTTTGGTTGCCGCCAATACCCGGGCATCGCCTTCGGGAACATAGTTTTTACCTGCACCGGCTGCAATACCTGCAGATGCAATCGCTTCTTTATCGGCGGTTTTGGTCAGTACCCAGTTGTGGCCCATGCTGGCGGCAGGCATTTTGCCCACATGAGTCAGGTTCAGTTTTACTTTATCGCATTTAGCGGCAGAAATTTCGAACTTTGACTGGTTGTATTGCATCATGTCGTTAGCTTCAATGCTGAGTTCGCACGTTTCTGCAAAAGCGGACTGTGAAAAAATAGCAAGGCTGATGGCAATAATTGAACGATAGTTCATGGCGTTTTCCTATATTGGATTAAATCGCCGAAAATAATAATGATTCTTGTTTGTATTTGCAAGGTGTTGGTGTGCTGTGCGATTGGCGCAGGTTGTTAAGATGATATTCTGGCTGGCTTGCAGGGTTAATGGTTATATGTGTTTAATCACCTTGCCGATAACCTCTTCTTTTTTTATCCAGCCAAGCTGGTGTGTGGGTGTGCTGTTTGGGTTGTCCCCGGCGAGTAAATACCCTTTTTCGGTATCGGTTTGAATAATTCTTTTGATAATGGTGTGAAAGGCGGGGTGATGGGTAACAATCACATCACCCACTTTAAAACGAGTACCCAGCCAACGCCAGCAAAGCACGTAATCGTTGTGTTGCAGGGTTGGCTGCATACTGTTGCCTCGAACTTTAAAAATTCGAAAGCCCATTGCTAACCAGATTCAGGTTTAACCCAGTTTAGGGTAAACCACTGGCATGCTGGGTGGGTACGGGCATTCCGCTTCATAGGTTTCAACGCCTTTAGTATCCCAGAAAGATGCAGCAAATTCGTTAACCAAAGCGAGTAGTTTTTCGCCCTTGGCACGCTCAATACCTTGTTTGCAGGCAGAAGCAGCCATCATGATGCTGTGAACCAGCTCATTGGTATTGGGGTATTTTTCAAATTGTGGCGCCTTGAAGTAATCACCCCAGATGATGCGAACTTCTTCTTTCACTTTTACAGCTTCAGCTTCCTTGGCAATCGCCAGGCGAGCCAGCTGAGCTTGATCGGCAGCACTGTTGCCTTCGCGATCCGCTACTTCCTGAATCAGATCCATAAAGCGGATGACGCTTAATGCAGCAATTTGTGCACTGGCAGGATCGTAAACTCCACAGGGGATATCGCAATGAGCATCGGCCTTTTCGAAGCCAAGTGTTTTGTCGGCGATTTCAACTAATGTACGCAACATAAATGATTACTCCTTTTCTGCTAAAGCGGCTTTTTTGGCAGCTTGTTGTTTGAAGAGTTTTACGCCTAAAGCGGCAACAGCCACGATGCTGACGAATAAAATGCCGTGAGCCAGCGGGCTGGTCCAATGGCTGTGGTCATGCCCCGGGTGAGCAAAGCTGGATAGGGGTAAAAGAGTGCCAGCAACTAATAACATGGTTTTTTTCATGGAACCTGTTCCTTTTTAATTCGCTTACTTTTTTGTTTCACTAAACAGGGTGATCATATGCGACTTTGCCCGGAAAAGCGACCAGAGCGCGGCAACATCAGTAATATAATAGATAACATCAGTAACGAGGGCCTGTTTTAGTTTCATAGAGCGCCGGCAATACGAAGAATACTTATTAAATGCAAATGATTCTCATATTAGTGCTTGCACGCAAGCCCTGAGGGTGCTATCTTTTAATTGCAAATGAGAAGCGTTCCTGTTTGTGTGATTGAGTCAATAATAAAAATTATGGGTGAATGCCCTATTACCCTTGTGGTAACTCCCAGAACGGGATTAAGCGTTAAGTAGGCGAGCTTAACGCTTTTTTTTTGCCCGTTATTATTCTATTGGTTTGTCATTAATCAGTTTACACGGGTAGCTAAGCTCTGCTGATAATGCCTGCTCTATAGGTGCTGCCTTGTGCGCCCCAGGTTGATGATGAGCGGGTGTAATATTTCGGGGTGTTTGATAATTCTGGTATCCAGCTGATAGGTGTCTGTCAGATTGTTGCTGGTAAGGACTTCTTCGGGATTACCGTCGGCTATGATGGCCCCATCCTTGAGCAGCAGAATGCGATCACCATATTGTGAAGCCAGATGCAGGTCGTGGGTAATTGCGCAGCTGATCAGATGCTCCGTGGTAAATCCTTTGATGACCTCCAAAACCAGGTGTTGGTGGGCAGGGTCTAATGCTGATGTTCAT
>PDSR01000097.1 GCA_002748575.1 Gammaproteobacteria bacterium | reverse complement strand
AATGGGCTGATGGATAGCTGGATTGAACAACATCAGGGTAAAGCCTATGACGAAAATGGAAACTGGGCGAGCGAAGGCCAGCTTGATCAAGTTACGCTAACGAGCTGGCTGCAAGATAGTTACTATGAGCTAACCCCACCGAAGAGCACAGGTAAAGAGCATTTCACCCTTGAACGACTACAGCCGAACCCAGAAGCAATCACTGCTGCTCCTGCCGATATACAACGAACACTGTGTGAATTAACAGCTATCACCATTACAGAGTCTTTAGCTCGCCATTACCCTGATACCGATGAGATCTATGTCTGTGGTGGCGGTGCTTATAACAGACTGCTGATGAAACGCATTAACAGCCTGGCAAAACTGCCGACACAGTCAACCGAGGTGCTTGGCACCCCACCAGAATGGGTTGAAGCTTTAGGGTTTGCCTGGCTGGCAAAATCCTGCCTTGAAGGCACTGCGCTGGATACACGGGCGATTACCGGTGCCACAAACACCTGCCTGCTGGGGGCGATTCACCCCGGCAAGCACAAGCCATAAAGAGTTTGTTACACAGAGAAGGATGAGCCGCAACCACAGGTGGTATCGGCGTTTGGATTATTGATAACGAATCTTGAGCCTTGCAGGCCTTCAGTATAGTCCACTTCTGAGCCGGCAAGATACTGAATGCTGAGATGATCAACCGCCATGATCACACCATTTTTTTCAACGATTGTATCGCCTTCTTTCAGGTCTTCATCGAAACTGAAGCCGTAAGAAAAGCCAGCACAACCTCCACCTGTAATGTACACGCGCAATTTAAGCTGATCGTTTTCTTCTTCCTCAATCAGGCTTTTAACCTTACGCGCAGCACTGTCTGTCATGCTGATTAATGGTATTTCGACTTGTTCGACTTTCTCGGCTTGGGATTCAGCCATGCAATTTGACCTCAAAACAACAGGTTGTGAAGCTGTATTATCTTAAGCCCCTGCAAATCAGTCAAGAATCAGGCTGGTTCTGCTTTGCCAGTTGCTGGCCCATCAACGTCTTTAGACCGGTTTTTTGCGTTTCCGCCCAACTCAACAAGGGAATGGCTGTCGGATGTTTGGCTGGCGGCTTCTTCGAGCTGGTCGTGAACCAGCGAGCCATTCACTTCTGACCCCATCACCATTTCGATCAAATTGTAATGAACGTTACCATTAACAACGGCCTTCGACGCCAGCTCTATATGGCCACTGGAGTATACGTTGCCCGTTACTTTGCCATTGATAACCACATTGGGCGCACTTATTTCGCCTTCAACACACCCTATTTCGCTGAGACGCAGCAGCGCATCACTACCAGGCTCAGCCCTGACATCACCGCGGATAGTGCCTTCGACCAGCAAACCACCTGCAAAAGAAATGTCACCTGTGATCACTGTACCCTGCGCAATCATGGTTGTTTTGCCAGCATGACGATCAAAATCAACTTTTTTAGATTTTTCCTTGCCCCACATCGCTTTTCACCTCTTCCAATAACCAATCAAATTTCTTTTCAAGGCGCATTGCTTTGCGCCCCTTGGACTGTGCTATCACTTCGATGTGTTCCGGTACGAAGCCATCAGGAATCTGAAATTCACCCACAATGTCCTGGAAGTAACGGAACTTGAACTTAGTGCCGTCTGATTCCATATCTTTGGAAAGTGTAGCTACAGATAGCGTTTTTTTCTCGCCATTTTCTACACCAAGGACATTAATTTTTACACGACCGCTCACATACGAGCGATTATCAGCCACTTGCGTTAATACAATTTTGTAACGCACACGGCCAGGATCTTTGGTCGCTTCTAACGTAGCCTTTTCTATGCGCAGCCCTTTATCATTCTTTTCAGGGGCCATGACACCTTTATAAAAAGCAACCGCTTCTGCTAATTCAGACACTCGATTCTGTAATTGTATATTTTCCTGGCGCACTCTTTCAGTGGCCTGCTTCTCAAGTTCGCTACCATGCTTATAAATCGCAACCTGTTCTTGCAGTGCTATCACTTTATTCTCTAAGCCTGATTTTTTTATAACCAGCTCATCGCGCTCAGTGACCGCATTTTCCTGATCCTTAACACCTGTGGAATATCCGGCGTAAAAACCTGCGGCGACAGCAATAAGCAAGATAACAAGCAAGAGAAAGCGCCGCCTGATTTGGCGGCCTTTATTGTAGGGCACCAACACCATGCGAGTGTCAGGGATATCCGCAACTGTAGGGGTTGGTTTTTCTGCCATAGATAGACTCGAGTCAGCAGTTAAGGCATTAACGCCACTTGCTCAATACCTAAAGTTTCTTCAAAGCCGCACATAATATTCATATTATGAACTGCCTGCCCAGCAGCACCTTTCACCAGGTTATCAATAACCGATAAAATAACTGCTGTATCACCGCCCTGTGGTTGATGAACAGCAATACGACACATATTCGACCCTTTCACGCTACGGGTTTCGGGGTGCGAGCCAGGCTCCATGACATCGACAAAGGGCTCACCGGCATAGCGATTTTCGAACAATGCCTGCAAGCTTTGGCCTGAATCAGCCTTTACCGTGGCATAACAGGTGGCGTGGATACCACGAATCATCGGTGTCAGGTGCGGTACGAATGTCAAGCCCACCTCACTGCCCGCAGCCAGCGATAAGCCCTGTTTGATTTCCGGCAAATGACGATGCCCTGGCACACCGTAGGCTTTCAGGCTTTCACTGGCCTCGCACAGCAGCATTCCAACATTGGCTTGTCGCCCGGCACCACTGACACCCGATTTCGCATCAGCAATCAAACATTGAGTATCGACCAAACCAGCCTCAATCAAAGGCAAAAAACCCAACTGGACGGCGGTGGGGTAGCATCCTGGATTAGCCACCAAACGAGCTTTCGCGATAGCATCGCGGTTGACTTCGGGTAACCCGTAAACCGCTTCTGCTACCGCTGCCGGGCAAGCATGGGTTTGCCCATACCATTGCTCCCAAGTGGGGATGTCTTTAATACGAAAGTCGGCGGCCAGATCAATAACTTTAACGCCTTTATCCAGCAGCTCTGGAACCATTTTCATCGCCACGCCATTAGGGGTTGCGAAAAATACCAGATCACAACTGCTCAACGTTTCACTCGAAGGCTCTGAAAAAGGCAAGTCCAGGTGCCTGCGCAGATTGGGGTACAACGAGTGAACCTGCTGACCTGCCTCGGAGCGGGAAGTAACAGCGGTTAACTCCACCTCCGGATGCATAACCAATAATCGAAGTAATTCCACACCTGTATAGCCGGTGCCGCCTACAATACCTACTTTCACAGCATTAACCTTTATTAATCATCGCCACCAACGGCAAAACGGCTCACATCATACTGGGCCACTTTTACAAAAACAAACCTAAAGTTATGGGCGTTTTTTTGGTATCTTACCACCTTGTTAAAAGTGGTCAGCACCACGGTAAAACAGTCGCTATTATTCAGCTACGCTTTAATTTAATCTTAGACACAAAAAATGGGTATTGATTTAGATAATATCAGGCAGCGGTTATCGCATATTGATGCTGTGCCGTTACTTTCTTTGCTGGGAATCCTGGCGGGTTTAGCATCTGGCGGCATGATTCTGCTGTTCCGTTTCACCATAGACGGGCCTTTAATGCTGGCTCTCAATGGCAACCCCGAGAACTTTGAATCTTTATCAGCTGCCTGGCGATTCGCTCTACCAGTAGCAGGGGCGGCGCTGTTGTCATTGATGTTTTTTCGTTTGCCCAAGTATTTAACACGCACCGGTGTTGCCCATGTGATTGAGCGTTTTCACCTGCATCAGGGTGTGTTATCGGCACGCGGCTTGATTGTGCAGTTTTTTGGTGCCGCCATTTCACTGATGAGCGGGCATTCCATGGGGCGAGAAGGCCCGGCTGTTCACATCGGTGCATCCACCAGCAGCCTGATTGGTCAATGGGCCGGTTTGCCCAACAACAGTTTACGAGTGTTGGTAGGCTGCGGTGTCGCAGCAGGCATTTCAGCGTCTTTTAATACACCGCTTGCCGGGGTTATTTTTGCCATGGAAGTGGTGATGTTGGAATACAGTATCGCCACTTTTACCCCCATCATTCTGGCATCGGTGGTTGGTGCTATGATGATGAGGGCTGTGTACGGGCATGATGTGGCCTTTGAAATCCCCACGACGATTTCTGTTCATTCATTACAGGAAATTCCTTTTCTTCTTATCAGCGGATTACTGATCGGTTGTGTGGCCTCTGCATTTATTTTCGGAACCCACCGAGTTCATAAGCTGGTGAGCAAGCGCCATGTGTTTATTCGCTTTATTTCTGCCGGAACAATCGTGGGTATTTGCGGATTGCTGGTTCCTGAGATTTTAGGAACTGGCTATGACACGGTTAACCATGCAGTCACTGGTCAAATTGCTTTTACCAGCTTATTGTTAATTTGCACATTTAAGCTGGTCACCAGTAGCATATGTGTTGCCAGCGGCTTGCCTGCTGGCGTGATCGGCCCCTGCCTGATGATTGGTGCTTGCGCCGGTGGTGCCATTGGGTTGCTGGTCAACCAGATACTGCCTGGCACTGACCCGGGACTTTACGTGATGATAGGAATGGCAGCCATGATGGCGGCTACGCTGCAAGCACCGTTGGCCGCCTTAATGGCGCTGCTGGAATTGACCGCCAACCACAGCATTATTTTCCCTGGCATGTTGGTGGTGGTAATTGCCAGCCTGATATCATCACACCTGTTTAAACAAAAGAACATTTTTCAAACGATATTGGCAGCACAGGGTATTGAATTGAAATCGACCGCCCTTGAACGCCATTTACACAGTGCGGCTGTTCCATCGTTAATGGAGCGCAGCTTCAAACGTAGCGAACAAAAACTAGCCTATGAAGATGCGCTGACCTTTATTGATCAAAAGCCCAGTTGGATTCTGATTGAAGACAATGGCGTTCCTAAAAAGCTGTTGCATGCGGTGGACCTGGTGAGCTTTATGCAAAATAAAGAAACCAAAGAAAAGATCCCCAAGGTCATTGATTTGATGCACATGCCAGCAAGCCGCCTTGATGTTGTACCGGTACTGATGAGCGCCACCTTGAAAGAGGCCCTGGATGCAATGGACAAGCACTCCGTTGATGCCGTTTATGTCAGGCGCATGAATGCGCCCAACATTTATCGTATATTTGGCGTACTGACCCGGCAGGACATTGAACGCTTTTATAAAATTTAGAGGGCTTGTTATATGTTGTGGCTTAAAGCATTTCACGTTGTTGCCATGGTTTGCTGGTTCGCCGGTATTTTTTATTTGCCGAGGCTGTTTGTTTATCACACCCAGGCGCTAAAAGAAGATGATACCCAAGGTAGTGAGCGCTTTAAAATCATGGAACGCAAATTGTATCGCGGCATTATGACGCCTGCGGCGGTGGTAACAGCGGCACTTGGCATTTGGATGTTGGTGGATCGCTGGGATAATTATTTCAGCCAGGCAACCTGGATGCATATAAAACTGGTATTGGTTATTTTACTGCTTGGCTACCATCATGCCTGTGGCAGTCTGTTAAAAAAATTCGCTGCCGACAGCAACGTCCGCAGCGAAAGGTTTTTTCGTATGTTTAACGAAATTCCTGTTTTTATTCTTTGCTCTTTTGTATAA
>PDSR01000096.1 GCA_002748575.1 Gammaproteobacteria bacterium | reverse complement strand
AAAACAGCGGTGAAATGGCTCAGCAGCTTTGGCTCGCTCGATGAATTAATGCAGCGAGCCGATGAAGTGAAAGGGAAAATCGGCGAAAACCTGCGTGCTTCGCTGGACATGCTGCCCCTGTCAAAAGCCCTGGTGACCATTAAAACCGATGTGCCACTGGAAAAAAATGTCACCGAATTGGCACTTGATCCGGTAAATACCGATGAGCTGATCACGCTGTTTCAATCGCTGGAATTTAAATCCTGGGTAACGGAACTGCAAGCGGGCCAGGCCGATGGCGAGGAACAGGAAACAGTTAGTGCAGCGCCCGTTACCACTCACTACGAAACCATTTTTACCTGGGATGCGCTCGCCACCTGGCTGGAAAAACTCAACCAGGCCGAGGTGTTTGCCTTCGATACCGAAACCACCAGTTTAAACTATATGGAAGCCCGGCTGGTGGGTGTTTCCTTTGCTACCGCAGCGGGGGAAGCCGCCTATGTGCCGCTGGATCACTGCTATCCGGGAGCTCCGCAACAGTTGGAGCTGGACAAAGTGCTGGCGGCATTAAAGCCATTGCTGGAAGGCGACACCCCGAAAGTGATTGGCCAGAACCTGAAGTACGATAAAAGCGTGCTGGCCCATTACGGCATTAATATCACCGCCATTGCAGCGGATACCATGCTGGAATCCTACGTGGTGAACAGCACCGGCACCCGCCACGATATGGACAGCCTGGCCGACAAATACCTGGGCCACCAAACCATTCATTTTGAAGACATTGCCGGTAAGGGCAAGAAGCAACTGACGTTTGATCAAATAGCGATTGAGCAGGCGTCGCCCTATGCTGCGGAAGATGCCGACATTACCCTGCGGCTGCATCAAGCCCTGAGTGCAAAGCTTGATAAAACCCCCAGCCTTAAGCCGGTTTTTGACACCATTGAGCTGCCTTTATTATCGGTGCTATCCAAGGTTGAGCGCACCGGAGCGCTGATTGATGCCGATATGCTGCGCCAGCAAAGCCAGCAGCTGGCCGAGCGTATGCAGCAGTTGGAAACCCAGGCTTTTGATCTGGCCGGTGAAACCTTTAATCTGGCATCACCGAAACAACTGGGCCAGATTCTGTATGAAAAGCTGGAATTGCCTATTATCAAGCGCACTGCCAAAAAAGCCCCGTCCACCGCAGAAGATGTATTGCAGGAACTGGCGCTGGATTATCCGTTACCAAAAGTGATTCTGGAATACCGTAGTGTCAGTAAACTGAAATCCACTTATACCGATAAACTGCCCCTGTTGATTAACAGCAAAACCGGCAGAATCCATACCTCTTACCATCAGGCGGTAACGGCAACCGGACGGTTATCATCTTCCGATCCCAATCTTCAGAATATTCCAGTGCGTACCGAGGAAGGCCGTAAAATTCGCCAGGCTTTTATTGCCCGGCCAGGAAATAAAGTGGTGGCCGCCGACTATTCGCAAATTGAATTAAGAATCATGGCCCATTTATCGGGTGATCAGGGGCTGCTGAATGCGTTTAACAACGGCCTGGATATTCACCGTGCCACCGCCGCCGAGGTAGAAGGCATTGCCATTGAAGCTGTCACCGATGATCAGCGCCGAAGCGCCAAGGCGGTTAATTTCGGTTTGATTTATGGCATGTCGGCATTCGGCCTGGCAAAACAACTGGGTATTGGCCGTAAACAGGCACAGCATTATATCGACGCCTATTTTGATAAATACCCCGGTGTGCTCGAATACATGGAAACCACCCGTGAAGCTGCCCGATCCGCCGGGTTTGTGGAAACCATTTTTGGCCGCCGCCTTTACCTGCCGCAGATTAATGCCCGTAACCCGATGCAGCGTCAGGCTGCTGAACGCACCGCCATTAATGCCCCGATGCAGGGCACTGCTGCGGATATTATCAAACGGGCGATGATCGCGGTCGATCAATGGCTGACTCAAGAAGCGCTATCGGCGGTGGTGATTATGCAGGTTCACGATGAACTGGTACTGGAAGTGCCTGAAAACGAACTGCCAACCGTGCAGGCCGGGTTAATAGAACACATGGGCCAGGCAGCAGAGCTGGCGGTGCCATTGCAGGTGGAAGTGGGCGTGGGTGATAACTGGGAGCAGGCGCACTAACGGGTTATTCCGCTCCCAGCTCAAACCATTCAGCCAGTGTGTTGTAAGCCTCTTCCAGCCCCTGGCGCTTTAATGCGGAAAACAACTGCACGCTGACCGGGTTGCTATAGCCCTGAATGGCTTTTTGAACCTGAAATTTGGCATTGTTGGCCGGGTTTTTTTTCAGTTTGTCGGCCTTGCTCAGCAAAATATGCACCGGTAACTGGTAGTGATCAGCCCAATCCAGCATCATCTGGTCGAATTCCTTCATCGGATGGCGCACATCCATTACCAGTACCAGCCCTTTTAAGGCAACGCGATCCTCCAGGTATTGCCCCATATGGGCCTGCCAGTCTTTCTTCAGCTTTTCCGGTACCTTGGCGAACCCGTAACCTGGCAAATCCACCAGTTTGCGGGTTTCATCAATCGCAAAAAAGTTGATCATTTGCGTGCGCCCCGGTGTTTTACTGGTTCTGGCCAGTTTTTTCTGGTTGGCTAAGGTGTTGATTGCGCTGGATTTCCCTGAATTTGAGCGGCCGGCAAATGCTACCTCTATGCCCTCATCAGGGGGGCAGGCTTTTAGTGAAGGGGCACCGAGAAGAAATGTGGCATTACGAAGATAGGGGGCGATTGGATGCATGGCGTGTTAAATCTGTATTCAGGCTGGAAGTGTACAATGAACGCTAGTGTAACCGATCTGTACCTTGCAAGCATCGCCAGCGCGTATCTTATTGTGAGGAATTTTCAAGTGCTTTCTTAACTCTTGCGAACAGATTAGCTATAATTTGCCAACTTCGTGTATTCACCTAATGCACTTATGAGAGAAGAGAGGGGCCGTGGACTTAGCTTTCGCCCGTGGCCAATTTGGTGGGTGTTATCTGTATGCTGTATGTCTGTGCAGCGCGATAAACCCTGGTAAAGACTGCATGGGCAGCCCGCTTTGTAGCGGGTGTGGATGCGGTGGTGGTCAAAATAGTTTGAGCCACATTAACGCTTTAGGAAGTTAACTATGAAAAAGATTTTATCGACTCTTTCAGCTGTTGTTTTAATGGCAGGCGCAGTTTCTGTATACGCTGCTGGAGACGCGGAAGCGGGTAAGGCAAAAACGGCTGTATGTGCCGGTTGTCATGGTGCTGACGGTAACAGTATGGTACCGAATTTTCCTAAATTGGCCGGGCAGAACGCCAGTTATATCGTTAAGCAGTTAAAAGATATGAAAGCCGGTGAACGTAATGTGCCAGAAATGATGGCCTTCCTGCCTGGCTTGAGCGACCAGGATATGGAAGATATTGGTGCCTATTACGCAGCACAAACCGTTAAAACCGGTAAAGCCGACCCCAAACTGGTGGAGCTGGGTACTCAGCTGTATCGAGCCGGTAATGCCGAGTCTGGTGTCACTGCCTGTGCTGGTTGTCATGGTGCCAAAGGCCGTGGTATGCCTTCGGCAGGCTTCCCTGCTATCGCCGGTCAGCACGCTGCTTATATTGAAGCACAGCTTAAGGCATTCCGTGCCAGTGGCCGTGGCGATGAAGCAGGCCCCTACCGCACCAATGACGGCGAGGCCATGATGATGCGAGCAACCGCCGCCCGTTTAACCGACTCAGAAATTAAAGCACTTTCCAGCTATATTAATGGCTTATACTAAGCTTTCAGGTTTCTGTGTTTTTGGATTTATCAGGCAGTAAGGCTTAACGGCTTATAGCCACTATTCCTGAAAAAGGCAGCAGTTCGCTGCCTTTTTTGGCTTTAGTGCTTTTTCAGGGTCAGAATCCATAATGGCGCCATTCAGCTTTCGTACAGTTTCATGAAGTCATAATAATAAAAAAGATGTCATAATAAATTACTGATTTTAAAAGGAGATATTCAATGAAGCTTATTGCAAACACGCTTTTATCCATAATGCTGGTACTGGCAAGTTTTGCTGTTTATGCCGAAACTTTCCGCGAAGGCGTTGATTATAAAATGCTGTCTACGCCGGTAGAGGTTGAAAACCCGGGTAAGATTGAAGTGCGTGAGTTTTTCTGGTTCGGATGCCCCCATTGTTTTGCATTGGAAGCAACCCTGAGTGACTGGAAACAAAACTTACCTGAAGGGGTTGAATTTATTGCTACACCAGCACCATTGAACAGCTCCTGGACGCCCCATGCACATGCTTTTTATATTGCCAAAGCACTCGGTAAGAGCGAACAGATTGATGCTGCCCTGTTCAATAAGCTACACATCGAGAAGCAAAAAATAATCAGTCAGGATCAGCTGGCGAAGTTTTTCACTCAATTTGGCGTTACCGAACAAGAATTTAATAAACTGTATAATTCTTTCTCGGTACGAGTGGCCGTTAGAAAAGCCGAGGCATTAGCCAAAGCCTATCGCCTTACTGGTGTGCCGGCGATCATTGTTAACGGTAAATATATTGTTGAAGTTCGCCTGGCGAAAACCAATGAGCGTATGCTGAAAATTGTGAATTTTCTGATTGAAAAAGAAAAGCTCCAGGAACAATCAGCAAGTTAAGCCTGCGAGGTTGATTTGTCTTTTCATATTAATCATGAAGTTCCCCGCCGTGAAGGTATCCCTTTATCCACTAAATACGGTGAAAGTGTACCTGAAACGATTAAGCTGCTGACCTATAACATTCAGGCAGCCATCGGTACGTCGCACTATTTGCACTACGTTACTAAAAGCTGGCGCCATGTGTTGCCTGACTGGCGTGGTGTTCAGCGGTTAGATGATATTGGCAGGGTGATTAATGATTATGACCTGGTGGCATTACAGGAAGTCGATGGCGGCAGCTTAAGATCCAGCTTTGTAAATCAGGTGGCTTACCTGGCTGATCTGTGCCGATTTGACTACTGGTATCAGCAGTTAAATCGTGATTTTGGTCGTTTGGGTCAGTTCAGTAACGGGATTTTATCCCGTTTTGTGCCCTATCAGGTTGAAGATCATAAACTGCCGGGCCTGAAAGGGCGCGGCGCTATTGTGGCAAAGTATGGTAATAAAAATCACCCATTAGTGCTGGTGGGCGTGCATCTGGCTCTTAGCGAGCGAGCCCGCTATCGCCAACTGGATTACCTGCGGGAACTGGTGCAGGATTACGAGCATGTGGTGGTTATGGGTGATATGAATTGCCGGGGTGATCAAATTATTGATACCCCCCTGCGAGACACCCATTTAATTCAGGCAAAGGAAGAACACCATACTTTTCCCAGTTGGAAACCGGATCGTAATATTGATCATATTATGGTGAGCCCTTCGTTGGCGATTCGTGAAGTGCAGGTATTGGATATTGTGCACTCAGATCACCGCCCCATAGCGATGGAAATAGTGCTGCCGCCGCAGGTGCGTGATACTTTTTATGATTAGCGCGAATATTTTACGAGGGTATTAAATAGTTGCGCAGATTATTTACAGCCTCTTAAACCATGCTGAAATGTTAGCCCAGTTCATATCAGAAAAACCCCTAACCGGCGTAATCTCCCCCGTAGCCGTTAGCTTTTTCCCTTTACCTCCTGCAAATTGAATAGCATTGGGTTGGTAGGGTGATCCG
>PDSR01000095.1 GCA_002748575.1 Gammaproteobacteria bacterium | reverse complement strand
GAGTCATTTTCCAGAAACCGTTGAGCTTGGTAACCCGTATATAGTCGTCGGTTGTGGGAACCAGATCGGCATCCAAAGTAAAGGAAAGGGTTAGCGTCAGGTCATCTGGGGCCTGCTCAATGGTATAACTTAAAGCGTAATCCCTGTTTTGGACTGGCCAGGGCATATTCATTATAAAATAAACCGAATAACCCGCCGGGCTGAATTCCGATAATAACTTTGATTGCTCACAGTCCTGCAACCAGTTATTGGCATGGTTGGCATCGGCGTGTATAGCCATTAATGTCGATAAATTGGTTTTCAGCGTGGCTTCACCTCTAAAAGATTTATAGTCAGAACCTGATACGTCCCGGGTGAATATTTTTATACCTTTTTTATCTTTGTTTAACTCCCACTCTGAATCAGCAAAGCTTTGTGCGGGTATTAAAAAGGGTATCAGCATCATTGCCAGTACCCAGGGCAGCAGTTTGGTGTTCAGGCTTATATCCATCATTCAGATTCCTTTGGTGGTGGTAGCGGTGTTTTGATCAATCAGCGTTTCCAGATTGTGAAACTCCTGAATGAAAAGTTCTGTGATGCCGCTGGCATCGGATATTAAATTTGTATCTGCAATAAAGCCGAATTGAACCGTATCGTTATAACTGAGTATTGATAAACCGATACCAATGTTTCCTGATTGCGGTACCCACGCTAACGGTTGCGCTAGTTTTGCCCCTGCTAAATAAAGGGGTTTTTTGGGGCCTGGTACATTAGTCATTACAACGCTTGCTTTTTTGCTTAATAGATCTAAAGCAGTTTGTTCGAGAATGCTGGGGCCTTTACCTAACAGTTGCAGTAAAAAGAAAAAAACATGCGCCTGGTAGGAATGTTTTAATTTTTCCATACCCGCTTTAACATTTTTTAATCGCGTTAAAGGGTTATCAATGCCGATAGGAAGGGGTACCAGTACCAGGCCAAACTGATTGCCTAATTCATCGATGGGTGAATCAACAGGCCGCAGGTTAAATGGAACAGCGGCATGAATGGTTTTATCTGAAGTGACGATTTCGCCCTGACGTAATAAATGGGTGCGCAACACTCCGGTAGCGGCAGCCATCAGCACATCATTGACGGTGGCGTTGAATTTTTTACCAATACGCTTTACATCTGCCAGTGGGAAAGGATCTGCCCAGGCGGCAGTTTTATGGCCACTCAAATGGCCTTGTAATGAGGTTTCCGGATCGCCGGAGCGCAGTGTAATGGCTGCCAACTCCTCTGCACCGGAAAGCCCATGCAATGCAGTTTCAATCATATGGCTGGGGTGACTAATTAAATCCCGCAGAGATTCGTGGTGATTCGTGCCGGCGCCGCCGGTGGGCTTACTGATGCAAAGTTCTGTGCTGGCGTCGGCGGTGTCGTCTGTTAATGACATGATCAAGCGCACCAGCGACATGCCATCGGCGATACAATGATGGATGCGAATAACAAGCGCACTGCCTGTCTGGTAATGACCTATTTCGTGAACACACCACAATGGCTTGTCAAAATCCAGTGGTGTGCTGATGATCTTACTGGCTACCTCCTGCAGTGTGTGTTTGTCACCATCGTGTGGAAAGCCGGTGGATATGACATGATTTTCTAAAGAAAAATAAGGGTCTTTCTGCCAATAATCCTTGCCATTTTCATGCACGATCTTTTGTGAAAAGCGATCAAATTTGTTGATCAGCCGGGTTTGGATAATCTGGTGCAGGCGATTCAGGTCAACTTTGTCTTCAAAAATAAACACAAGCCCGATCATCATATGGTTCTGCGGGCTTTCCATGCGTAACCATGCGTGGTCGACACCACTCATCAGTTCTCTGTTTGTATCAGACATAAGGTACTCTCTTTAGTTGGATTTATGATTATCTGGAGTACAGTGATTTTTACTCAGTGTGTGAGTCTAGCGTTTCAATCAGCCGATGGCTATCAGTGATTGAATGAGCCTGACGGGATGATTATGATTTATGATCAATTAAAGAGGTTTTTAGATGAGTCAGAACCTGTTAGAGTGGCCTAAAAACCTTGGTTCTGAATGCAGACTTTGGTTTTTTCTGGTAGTACAATCGCCTGCTGTGTAGAGAGGGGCGGCTTATCGAGGCGGTGCAGGAGCGGGTTTCATCTTGGCTTGAAACATTGAAGTGCGTTTTTCCTGGTTAAATTAAGCCGTTACAAAAAATACAATAACAACAGTTTGAGTTTGAACAGTTTGATTTCAATGGTTTGAGTCATTCGAAGTAAGAAGGTTATAGGGTTAAAAAAAGGGAAGAGTATGGGAAATAAATCAAAATACGTTGTAGTTGCCGTTATGCTGACGGCTTTTCTCAGTGGTTGTAGTCAGAATTTCATTCGCGATACTGTTGCCAGCAGGATGGTAGGTTTTAATTACGATTACGCCACCCCCTGGTTTATGGCGTCGTCTGATACTGATGTAATGTGTGCTATGGGCGAAGGAATGGGGGCCATTATTTATCCGATGGGCCCAAATGCTGACCCTCTGGTGCCTCTATTGGCGCTGTCGGCGGGTCAGTGTGCGGATGAAAAAAGCAAAGAAGAGGAGCTTCGCTACATTCGTGCCATGCGCGAGAATGATGTAGAAGATGCCCAGGATGCTCGCACTCAGAAAAAACGCTGGTTGTCGCTGGCTGCTCAGCGTCAGTATTTTGGCTATCAGGCAATGTTGAGGTATTTTGGTGAACCTGGCGGAGAATGTCCTGAATTCGAAGATAAAAACTACGAAATGAGCTATTTGTTTGGTTTGTTGGTGGGCTTGCAGGCTTTTCAATCTGACTTCGCTACCGGTGGCCAAGTGGGTGTGCCCACCGACACCGTTGCAAAAGTTATTAGCGGTATGAAGTGTGTCGATAGCGACGAGTACTGGGGCTTGCCCGATGCCGTGTCTTCACTGACAGGCATTATGCTGGCGGCAGCGGGTGATGACAAAGAAGCCCTGGCAAAGGGTTATGCCACGCTGGATCATGCTGCCAAAGTGGGCGAAGCAAGCGGGGTGCGCATGGTGCAGGCGTTACAGGCACAGATGTATCTTATGCAAAGCAAGCCTGAAAAGGCCAAGCAGGTCATTCGCGACTTTGTAGAAAGCAGCAAGCGCTCAGCGCCAAACCCTGATTACCGGTTTATGGATTTAATGGCAACACGTAATATTCGATATATTTCTGATAAATTATGGACAGAGGCAACGGGTCAACGTACCCCTTTTGGGAAGCTAGGCACTTTTTGGGATGACAAGCCTGCACTTGAAGAAGGCTTGGATATAGATGACCTGCTTTAGGTCAAACTAAATAAGGAATAGGTAATAATAATGAAAATATATAATAAAACAAAAAAAGCTATTGCAGGTGTTGTCGCTGGCCTGGCTATCGCTACTGGCGCGCAGGCGGCTGAATTGAAACCCCTTACAATGTGCTCATTTATGTTGATGGGTGAAGGTGGCCCTGAGCACCAAATACTGCTTGATTATCAGGCGGCGGCTTTGAATTGGGGCGTTAAGCTTGAGCTTAAACCTTACATGAACGAGAACATCGTTGTTGAAGAGCTGAAAGCGGGTGTTTGTGATCTTGCGAACATAACCGGTATGCAGGCCCGCAACTTTAACAAGTTTACCGGTACCCTGGATTCCCCAGGGGGCATACCGACCTATGATCATTTGAAAACCGTTATTCAAACGCTGGCAACGCCTAAAGCCGGAAAATACATGAAGCAGGGTGAATACGAGGTTGTGGGTATTCAATCCGGTGGCGCGATTTACCTGTACAGCAACGATAGAAATATCCGCACCATGTCGGATTTTGCGGGTAAACGCATGGGTATTTTGGAGAATATGCCTGAAATGCGTCAAATGGTATCGGAGATGGGTATGACACCGGTTTCTTCTACGGTAACCAATGTTTTCCAGAAGTTTAACAACGGCGTAATTGATGCCACTGGTGGCCCGGCTATTGTCTATGACATGATGGAACTGTACAAAGGCATGGAGCCAAACGGTGGTATTCTGGAGGCGCCATTGGTGCAATCAAACATGCAGTTTATTGGCCGTATCAGTGCGCTACCTGAAGGCTTTGCCCAAAAATCCCGAGAATACTTTGCGGCTAACTTTGACGCCAGTTTAAAGATAATTAAAGAAGCCGAGGACAATATTCCGAAAAAATGGTGGATTCCAATTCCCAAAGAAAGCGAGCCGGAATTACATGCACAAACCCGCAGGCTTCGCGTGGCATTTCGTGAGCAGGGTGTTTACGATCCCAAAATGCTGAAGCTGCTGCATAAGATTCGCTGTAAGAAAGAACCGACGCGAGCGGAATGTACCTCTAAAGGCGCTGAATAAGCGCATCTAAAAAAGCACAAACAGTGGCTGTTTGTGCTTTTTTCGTCAAGTACAAATCTTATTTATCTATTTATATTGAGTGGCATTATTTGCTGCATAATTTCAGGTGGTGAATTGTGACTAAAACAGCGTCGAATCCAAATGCTGTGGGAATTCCGTGGAGCAAGCGGGGCCCTATCTTTGTTATTCTAACGGTTTTGATCTTTTTGATATTTGCTCGCACTGGCGAAAGTTTGCATGGTCAAATGACCAAGCTGGGAGAGCATTTATGGGATGATTATTATGCCATGCGTGCGGAGGTGGTAACTCCGGAGTGTGATCCCCATTTTGATATTGAGGCTCGTTTAAATGAGTTGGAAGCAGAGTCTTCGGCCAGTGATGATGATTTTGATTTACTGGCAGATGATGACTTTGATCGTGAAGCATCAAGAACTTCATTGGAAAGCCAAAAGGCCTTGTGTGTCAGCGAACATCAGCAGGCAGAAGATGTCCGCAAAAAGATTACCCCCGCTGTAAAAGCCTTCAGGTTAATAGAGCATTACCTTGCGCAAGCGAGTATTTTTGCCACCGCACAGCAACAAATGCTGCTGTTAGTCTTGCTGTTTGTGGCCGCAGCAGTGACCACTCTGGAAAAGCACCACATTGCATTCCGCCCTAAAATATCACGGCTGGATTATCAGGTTTCCCTGAGCCTGCAGCTGCTGGCAAATGGTTTGCTGGCATTCTCGGTGTGGTTGTTTCGGGATATTGCCCTTAATTCAAGTATTCAGGCTGCACATCCTTTACTGATCAATGGTATTACCCTTGGTTCAACGGTATTGGCATTCATCAGTTTGTATCAATTATTTACTATCCCGAAAGATGCAGAACCAGGCGGTACTATTGTACGCGCTTTATTGTCCGTGCCGCTTTATTGTATCGCCATGCTGATATTTGCGTTCGTGGTATATGTTGTACGTGGTCATCCTTCCGGTCTGGCCATTTATTTTAATGCTTTCTTTGAGCATTCGGGCACTTATTTGGATGTGGCGCTGTACCTGTGGGCCGGTATGTTGCTGAAGCAAACCCAGCTCGGCGAGCGCGTTTTCAGCCTGTTTACCCCCTGGAAGCTACCGGCAGAAATACTGGCTTTTGTGGCGGTTGTGGTAATGGCTGTACCCACGGCTTATACCGGTGCTTCATCCATTATTATTCTTGCTATGGGTGTTGTTGTTTACAGCGAGCTGCGTAAAGTGGGTACACGTCGTCAGTTGGCGTTAGCGACAACAGCGATGAGCGGAAGCTCCGGTATTGTATTAAAGCCCTGTTTGTTAGTGGTGATCATCTCCATTCTGA
>PDSR01000094.1 GCA_002748575.1 Gammaproteobacteria bacterium | reverse complement strand
GTGTTGATTTTAATCGCCTGGCTGATTGCGCTGGTGGCATTGGCTGGGCCCACCTGGGAAAAAATCCCCCAAGCCGTGCAAAAGAAAATTGATGCCCAGGTGATTGTAATGGATCTTTCCCTTTCAATGTTTGCCGAAGATGTATCACCATCGCGTCTGGCACGGGCCAAACACAAGCTCAGCGATATTCTCAACCGTTCAAAAGAAGGTTTAACAGGGTTAGTGGTGTTTGCCGGCTCACCCCATGTGGTAACACCGCTGACCGACGACACTCGCACCATTCTAAGCATGGTGGATGCGCTTTCCCCTGATATTATGCCGATACCTGGCAGTGCACCGGCCGCCGCAGTTATTAGAGCAAAAGAAATGTTAAAGCAGGGAGGCATGAGCCAGGGCCACATTATTTTATTAACCGACGGCATACCGGCGAATTTTGTCGAGCAGGTAAAAAAAGATTTAAACCCGGCAGACACACCGGTTTCCATTTTTTCAATCGGCACTCCCGAAGGTTCCCCGATTGCACTGCCCAACGGCAACTTTGTTAAAGATGCCAGTGGTGCCATTGTTATTCCCAAAGTTAATGAAAATGCGTTAAAAACTGCCGCGAAACAACTGCGCGGGCGATTCACCACCCTCACCTACTCCGATGAAGATGTTGATTACCTGCTGGGGCTTGAAAGTTCATTACTGAACCACGAAATGAAAGACACCGAACGGGATTTTAATACCTGGGATGAAACCGGGCACTGGCTGGTATTGTTGATTTTACCGTTAGCCGCCGCCGGATACCGCAAAGGCTGGCTTGGCAGCCTGCTGTTACCAATGGCTGTCGGCGGTGCTTTGGTTTCACCACAAGCGGCCCACGCAAGCCTGTGGGATAATTTATGGAACACCCCCAATCAACAGGGGCAGCAAGCCTGGGAGCGGCAAGAATACCAGCAAGCAGCCGATAAGTTTACCGATCCGTTATGGAAAGGCAGCGCCCTTTACCGCAGTGAAAACTATACCGAAGCTGAACAACAATTTGCCAAGGTTGATAGCGCCGATGGCCACTATAATCGCGGCAATGCACTAGCCAAACAACAGCGGATTGAAGACGCCATCAGTGCCTACGAAGAAGCACTCAAACACGACCCGGAAATGGCCGATGCCAAAAAGAATCTGGAAATTCTTAAACAAATGCAGCAACAACAGCAACAGGGCGAAGGCGACAGCGACAGCGACGACCAAAACCAGCAAAACGAACAAGATAATCAAGACAATCAGCAACAACAAGAACAGCAGAACCAGAACCAGAACCAGAACCAGAACCAGAACCAGGATCAGAATCAGAATCAGAATCAGGATTCACAAGATCAAAGCGCTCAACAGCAGCCACAAGAATCCGATGAATCAGAAAACCCTGATCAACAGCAGAGTCAGCCATCTGATACCAATGAATCTGATGAGCCCGAACAACAACCAGAACAGCAACCAGAACAGCAATCACAACAAAATGAGCAACAGGACAACGGCGACGATAAAAACGATCAGCAGCCCCTTAAGCCTGAACAGCAGGAAACAACCGCACCCACTGAAGATCAACAGGCACTGCAACAGTGGTTAGAGCGCATACCCGATGAACCCGGCGGACTGCTTCGCAGAAAGTTCCAAATGGAATCCAAACTTCGCAACCGTTCAAAATTAGAAACTCAAGCATGGTAATCACAGCATGACCAAAATAAGCCAGTTATTCTTTACCTTGTTTGCTGTACTGATCAGCATTCCTTCAGCATTGGCGGTATCCATTGTTGCTCAAGTTGACACACAAAAAATCGAACAGGGTGATAGCTTAGTGCTAACCGTAACCGTTAACGAAATTGTGTTTGGTAAAGAACCGGATTTCAGTGCGCTGCAAGAGCAATTCAGCATTATTAATAAAGTCAGAACCAGCAGCGTAAGACAGATTAACGATAAAATGAAATCATCACTTTCCTGGAGGCTGACATTATCCCCTAAAACCACCGGCTACGTTGTTATTCCCCCTATTAAATATGGCAAAGACCAATCCAAACCTATCACCATTCAAATCACCAAACGCAACAAAACAGCCGCTAAGAATTCTAAAGACCTGGTATTTGTCGAAGCCTTTGTCGATAAAAAATCTGTGTATGTTCAGGAACAAATCACCCTTACCCTGCGTTTATATCGCCGCACCCAGCTTATGGATGCCTCCTGGGCACCACCAGAAATCCACGACTCTGCTATGGAGCCAATCACCGAATCAAGAGTTTATCAAACCGCTATTGGCAATTATAACTACAAGGTTAACGAAAGCACCTTTGCGGTGTTTCCACAAAAATCCGGCACTTTGGTGATTCCTGAATCACATTTAATAGCTACCATAGGAGCCGGTAGAAGAGGCTTTTTTGATCCCTTTGCAAACGCTGGTAAACAAATTCGCCGCTCCACTGAAAAAATTGAAGTAGAAGTTAAACCAACACCTGCCAACTACCCAAAAACCCATTGGCTGCCCTCTTCTTCGGTTGCCCTTGCTGATCACTGGTCGCCGGAAAACCCACAGTTCAAAGTGGGTGAGGCCGTTACCCGAACCATTATTTTGCAGGCAAAAGGCGTTACCGCAACAGCACTGCCCAGCATACCACCACCAACAGGCAGCGCTTTTAAGGTATATCCCGATAAAGCAGACACACAAAGTTCGGTTGATGCCGATGGTATCGTGAGTCAGCGGGTTGAATCCTATGCTTTCATTCCCACCCAGGCCGGTAAACTGACACTTCCTGAAGTACAAGTGAGCTGGTGGGATACCACCCGGGATCAACTGCAAACCGCAACGCTGCCAGCGCAAACCATAGAAGTCATCGGTTCGGCATCAACACAAAGAACAGATCAGACAGTAACCGCGCCTCCATCACTGGCAAATGCCACTAATACCGCACCACCATCGTTAAGCGACAATAGCAACGCTGCTGTAAATGCCACATGGCAATGGATTGCGCTCATTAGCCTGGTTCTTTGGATTGCCACCACAGCAGCACTAATCTGGGTAATCAAAAAACCCGGGTTGAACACATCACAACCAGGCACCGACAACCCGCAGAATCACGTTAACCTGAGAAATGCCAAAAAGTTATTAAAGCAGGCCTGCCAATCGAATGATCCCCACAAAGTAAAGGCGGCACTGGTAAGCTGGGGAAAAGCCATGTACCCGAACAGTCCATGTCATTCCCTGGGGGATGTTGCCAGCCTTAGCCAATCGCAACAATGCCAAGAGGCCATCAGAGCATTAGAAGTTCAACTGTACAACACGGAAAACAACGGCCAGCAACATTTTGATGGCACGGTGTTATGGGAAGCGATTGAAGATGTAGAAAAACAAACCCTGGCTAACCAGAAAAGCCCCGCACTTGAGCCGTTGTATCCAACGGCTTAATGTTACGCGCCGCTGTGCTGTCCGGTTAATCTATTAAATAGCTGGTGAAAAAAGCCCGAACACATCATATAAATGCACCGCTACAGCAAACGCTTCCACAATGGCCTCAGTGCCAGCAGGCCATAAAACATTGCTGCTGGCGCATGTTTGTTTTTACCCCATAAAAACCGGCCCTGCCCTTTTAAAAAGGCCGTGCCAAAAAACGCATCAGCCAGTTGCGTTGATTCACAGGCGTTAGCCGCTTTCAGTTCTGCAAGCTGGCTACCACCTAAAAACTGTCGCTGTTCGCCGTTTGCCACCCATTGGCTGGCAATTTTTTCGGCTTCTGCCATTAACTGATCGTCAGGCACTACCCATTGAACCAGGCCAATTTCCAGCGCCTGTTCAGCGGTGGGCTGCCAGCCTTCTTCACCCAGCATACGCTGTGCGTTTTGTTCACCCATTATTTTGGGGAAGTGAATAGATGAGCAGCCCTCCGGGGTGATTCCCAGGGCAGCAAACGGCGTGGAAAAAGTGGCATTCTGTGATGCAATAATACCATTAGCCAGGGAAGCGGATGTAACGCTGGCACCTATTGCAGGGCCATTAACGGCGATTAATAAAGGTTTGCTGCAATTCAAATAGGCATCAAACAAGGCGTAGTTATTTTCTTCAATAAACTGATGCAGTTTTTTAGGGTGCATCAGTTTAATGGAGCCACCCAGATTCGCCCCCGCTGAATAATACTGCCCGGAGCCAGTTAAGATAACCGCTTTCACCGCATCGTTATTATTCGCTTTGGTAAAGGCTTCACCAAAGGCTTGCATGGTATCTAACGTCCAGCCATTCAGTTTGTCTGGCCGGTTCATGGTAATGGTCAGTACGCCGTTATTAAGACGGGTTAACAGGTGTTTGGCAGCAACAGCAGATAAGCTTAAATCATTCACGATTGTTTTTTCCTGGGATGAGTTTCCTGAGGCAGAAGATACTACACTCCCGCCATCCAGGCCAGCCAAGCACCACAGCGGTTGTACTTACACCCGGGTAATGGCCGACAATACCTCGCTTTGTCGCCGGGAAAACGCAAGGCTGATACGCACCAACATTTTGCAATGAATAAACCAAACCAGCAAGGCAGCAACAATCAACGTTAACAGAGCGCTATCAAGAGCACCGCCTGCCTGAATAAATCTGACCGCTATCAGCAAAGGAATAGACCCTAATAAAACCCCGGCAAACCCAGCAATGGAAACCAGCAAAGGTTGTCGCTCCCTGCGGTTTAAACTGGCATCGAACTTTATGGGGTATTGAACCGATACCCACAAACCCACCGTGGTCACAATGGGCACTACCACCAGCACCCCCATAATGGCAACGCATACCCAACCAGCACTGGCACTGGGAGCCACATATAACCAGCAGAATAACGACGCCAGCACGCCAGCGCCCAGGCTGACCAGTTGGTGAACCCGCGCCTTGGCCCGTATAAGTTGCTCTGGTGTGATGGGTGCATTCATTAAATTCAACAGCCCCCTGCCATCGTAGGCAAAGGTATTGTGGGTAAAAGTCAGCAGAATAAGTGCTGCGGCATAATTACCAAAACCGGCCATTAGCCAAAGCCTGGAAATATCGCCAGATTGGGCATGCAGTTTATTCCGTCCATGATGCCGCAGCCCACAACGGCGGCTCCTGCCTCCTTTGCCTCATCCTGTGTCATCTCGGGGACAGGCCGTGTCAGGGGGAATACGACGCTTTTGGGAGCCATCAGGGCCACGTGTTCTTTCCCAAAGGCCTTAGGCTGCCCTGTGAGACCTATCAGAACATCTGCTCCTTTGATTGCGATTTTCAGGTCGCCTCGAAGTCCTTCAGGATTAAGGCGATCCAGAATGAAACGCTGAACGTCGTTGAGATCTTCCATTTCAGGATGGATAATGCCACGTCTGTTTAACATAACGATGTTTTTTGCCCCGGCATGAAGCATAAGTTCCGCTGTTGCAATGGCAGAAGTTCCGGCCCCAACGATGACGATTTTAATCGTAGCCAGGTCTTTCTCGACGACCTTGAGGGCGTTAAATAGAGAGCCCAGGATGACCGAAGAGGAACAGTGCATGTCGTCCGCAAAGATAGGAATATCCAGCTCTTTTCGGAGTTTGCGGACGAGAAGAAAGTCTGTGGGGCTTTTGATGTCTTCGATGTTGATAGCTCCTACGCACGGAGCTAAGAGGCGACAAAAGTTCATGAGCTGGTCGAAATCGGTGGTGTTGACGCACAGAGGAAAGCTGTCGACATCGCCGAATCTCTTGTATATCAGGCATTTTCCTTCAATCATAGGCAG
>PDSR01000027.1 GCA_002748575.1 Gammaproteobacteria bacterium | reverse complement strand
GCGAAAAACGCCTTGAAGAAACGATAAAAACAGCACTTTGCAGTCGGCAATATTGGGGCAGATGTATATTAATATAGGTGGAATTGCCATCGACAATAGCCAAAATGTGTATGTTACCAACGCATTTGTGAAGTCGCCAATTTCGGTGAAAACCGCTGCCGGTAAATTGCGATAGTGAAGCCTGCTGGCGTGCATGGGTGTGTATTCTTCCATGAAGAATAATCAGTGCGGCCAGTGTTGTTTGATAATCGTCGTCTTGCTGGTTGTTGGCAAAGCGCAACCGTATTAAAGCATTCAGATCTTTGGGGGATGTCAACTGCTGAAAAAGTGCTTCCGAACCACTGCGGTTATTGGTGCTGGTCTTGTTGGAATCTGAACCCGGTTGATAAGTGCGGTGGTAATCAATCAATAAAGATTTTGTCAGGGCAAGTAGCGGCTTAATAGAGCTGGCGGTAGCCTGATCCTGCTCATAAACCTGCTTCAGTAACGTCAGCTTTTCTTTAGATTGGTTTAGATTTTCCGCTAAGGTTTTTTTATTGTCGGCAGATTGTAGCGAATTAAAAACTGTTTGCTGTGCTTCTGTCTCCTGTACTTTGATAGATGCTTCTAATGCTGCCAGATCCTTTTTGAATTGCGTTTCATTCGCTGTAATCAGTGTCAATTTGCTGTTCAAATCCTGGTAAATATTTACCAGTGAAATCAGATAGTGGCGCTCATCCAATGGCAGAGATAAATACTTTAACCGCATAGCGGTAATGTTTTTCAGGGCTTGCTGCTGTTGTTGAATCAGCGGCTGAATGGTTTGTTGCGAACAATGAATAATTGGCTGTGGCTGTGGTTCTGCCAGTGCTTGAATGCGGTTGTCCACCGCTTGCTGATCAAGTAAATCAACTCTGAATAGTGATGCCAATGTAAAGTCGGCAGTGATTTCTCCGCTGGTCAGTTGTTGAAACTTTTTCTCAAGCGCTGCCAAATCCAATAGCTGGTTTTCCAGCGAGGCAATCAGTGCCATATCCTGTTCTGAGCATTGACCGGTGTTGTTCTGGCTGGCAAAAACAGTGGCGGGGAATAGCGAAACACTCAATAGCAAAACAATCAATAACGGTGCCAAAATAACAGGGCGGTATAGGTTCCTGATAACAGCGATGGAAGAATCAGCGAAAGCTAACGGTAGCACCATGAAAGTGTTCCTTAAAAAACATTAGCGTCGAAACAGTCGATGCAACTGTAGCAGGCTTTGCAGCGATTGAGCTACATAGGTAAGGGCGCAGGCTTTTAATATTCTGCGGGCTTTACTCAGCTCCTGTTGATCTAAATAACCGCCATCTTCCAGAATCGGCAGGGCGCGGTTAAAACTGGCATCGTATTCAACCGGCAGAGTAATCAGGTGTACCAGCACCATGGTAAACATCCCAATAAATGCCAGGCCAAATACCAGCAAGGCCACCGGCGGCGACTGGCTGACAACGCCAACAACCGGCGCTGCGATTAACGCACCATTACCCAGTTTGCCAGCTACCTGCGCCACCTTAACCATTTCCAGCCGCGAGCGCAGCCCGGCATGATCGGTATAATCCTGAATGGCATGGCCCACCTCATGGGCAGCAACGGTAATGGCGGTTAGAGAAGGCTGGCCGTAGTGATTATCACCAAGGCGCACGCATTTGCTGATCGGATCGTAATGGTCGCTGCCCGCACTGGTTTTTTCAACGGTAACGCCTTTTAAACGGAATTGATTAATCAGCCGGTGGGCAAACTGTTCGCCGGTATAAGCAAGCCGGGGCTGCTCTTTGCTGTAACGGCTTAACACATGCTGTGCCCATAATCCGGGGCCAACAATCAGGGTTAGCAGAATAATAGAACCAATTACATAAATCATGGCTTTAATCATATTAAAGAAATTGGCTAAAGGCGAGGGATAGGCTTCTTTAGGCTCAAGCGAATTATTGCTAGCGAGAAGCGTTTTAATGCATATTCTTGAGATGAATACGCTTATATGCCTTTTCAAAAGAATGGGTAATATTAATCAAAAGCTGATTTCATTTTTGCCCTCCAACAAGCTAGACTAACAAATCTTAGAGGAGGGTTTTTGCAATGATTACATCTATATTCTTTGGGATTTCGATCACTTTGGCCTTAGTAGGCGCTTTTGCGACATTTAGGCTGATAACGGATACGAATAAATTATTAGACGAGCTTTAGCTGTTTTCAGTTAATAGCCTGTGCTAGTTCCGGTGCTTTTAAGTGTCGTTACTGCGGTGAAGTTAAATTTATGATGGATTTGGACGAAAAACCTCAATAGGCACTTTGATCGACCTTTTAGATTAAACCGAGTGGATCAAAAGGCTTTGTAAACAGCTTAGAGTCAGCCACTTGATCAATAAGCGTTTGTGGCACGGGTGTACCCGCATGAGACAATGATACAAAGAGTAAAAAAAGAGTACCGTAAAATAGTTTCATTGTACTTTGCACTCCTCTGCAATGGCTCGAAAAAACAACTGCTGCTCTCTATTTCCACTCATTTTCAGAAACCTATCGAAAGACATCTTAAGAACGAGCAAAGCTCGGCACAATAACAATTTTAAATGAGTTGTTTTTTCGGTAAGTCACAGCCTATAGCGGATATGGCTGGCTCTTGGAATGATTTTCCTGATATTGATAGGCTTTATCAAGCTAAAAACCTTAACGCTTAATATCACGGTAGAAGTTTTCATGGGAACCAGGCGCTATCAACTCCAGAATTAATGTGCCGTTATCAAAACTATATCCCAGAAACCCTAACCGGCAGATTGTTTCGCTTTGCTGCGGCTGATTAACCGCAGGCGTTCTTCAATGGCCGCTTTAATGCCGGGGGCATCAAGGCCACATTCGTGAATCATTTCCGAAGGCTTGCCGTGTTCAATATAGGCGTCGGGAATGCCGATATTCAGTAATTGCTGGGCAATTCCCTGTTGTGCCAGGCATTCTGCCACTGCTGAACCGGCGCCGCCCATAATGCTGCTTTCTTCCACCGTTACCAATAGATCATGGGTGTTCGCTAGGTCAATAATCAGCGCTTCATCAATGGGTTTTACAAAGCGCATATCGGCGACGCTTGCATTGAGCGAATCGGCTACCTCAAGGGCATCCGCCAGCGGGGTGCCAAATACCAGCAAGGCGATCTTCTGGCCTTTGCGGCGCAGCACACCTTTACCCAGGGGTAAGGCTTCCATGGTGGTTTCAATGGTAGCCCCAGGGCCGGTTCCCCGCGGATAACGCACCGCTGCAGGGCCGGGGTGCTGGTATCCGGTATATAGCATTTGGCGGCATTCGTTTTCATCCGATGGTGTCATAATTACCATTTTGGGAATGCAGCGTAAGTAGCTGATGTCGTAGGCTCCTGCATGTGTGGGGCCGTCTTCGCCCACTAAACCGGCACGATCAATACCGAACAGTACATCTAAATCCTGAAGGGCGACATCGTGAACCAGCTGATCATATGCCCGTTGTAAAAACGTTGAATAAATAGCAACCACCGGCTTTTGGCCTTCACAGGCAAGCCCGGCAGCCAGGGTAACGGCGTGTTGCTCGGCAATGGCGACATCCTGGTATTGATCAGGAAATTGTTTTGAAAAATTCACCATGCCGGAGCCTTCACGCATGGCCGGGGTAATGCCCACCAAACGCTTATCCTGTGCCGCCATATCGCATAGCCATTGGCCAAACACATCGGAATACTTGGGTTTGTTATCTGCAGGCTTTTGTGAATCTGTCACCGCAGGTTTGGGTTCCAGCTTGTTCAGGGCATGGTAACTGATAGGGTCTTGCTCGGCGGGAATAAAGCCCCGGCCTTTCTGGGTAATAACATGCAGCAGTTTGGGCCCGGGGATTTCCTTCATTTTCGACAGGTATGTCACCAGTTTTTCAATGTTGTGGCCATCAATAGGGCCAACATAATTAAAACCCAGCTCCTCAAACAGGGTGCCGGGCGATACCATGCCTTTCACGTGCTCTTCAGTGCGGCGGGCAAATTCCATGGTGCGGGGCATGTTTTCCAGTGCCTTTTTGCCACCTTCACGCAGCGAGTTATAGGTTCTGCTGGCCCAGATACGCGAGAAATAGTTCGACAAGCCGCCCACGTTTTCGCTAATGGACATCTCGTTATCGTTTAAAATTACCAGAATATCACTGTGTTGGTGGGCGGCATGGTTAATGGCTTCAAATGCCATACCGGCGGTCATGGCGCCATCACCGATAATGGCTACGTGCTTGTTACTGCGCCCCTGCATATCGGCAGCCATCGCCATGCCAAGGGCCGCTGAAATAGAGGTGCTGGAATGGCCCACACCAAAGGTATCGTAAATGCTTTCATCTCGCTTTGGAAAAGCACTTAACCCATTGCGCTGGCGCATGGAGAGGATGGCATCACGGCGACCGGTGAGGATTTTATGGGGGTAAGCCTGATGGCCCACATCCCAAACCAGTTTATCCATGGGGGTGTCGTACACGTAATGCAGGGCCACCGTTAATTCCACAACTCCCAGGCCAGCGCCAAAGTGCCCACCGGTTTTACCCACCGAATAAAGCAGGTATTGGCGTAACTCATTAATAACCTGGGGAAGCTGTTCCTGTGCCAAAACACGCAGTTGTTCAGGGCGGTCGATATTATCCAACAGCGGCGTGCTTGGTCTGGTTAGCGGAATTTCAGTAAACATAAACAGCGGTACCTTTAAAGGCAACAACGGTAACGGTCGGCGATAAAACCATCACATTATAACCCAGAGTTACCGTTATGTTACATTTTTACTGAAGCGCCTGCCCGACCTCACGGTAAATCAATGGCTACGGGATACAATATAGCGTGAAAGTGCCCGGAGTGTGTCCGCTTTATGATCAAAATGGGATAAAGCGGCCTGGGCTTTTTCATCCAGGCTTTGTGCGTAGGCTTTTGCTGCATCCAGCCCCAGCAGCTGTGGATAAGTGGATTTGTTTAATGCCAGATCGGCCCCTTGCTGTTTGCCCAGGGTTTCGGTGTCGCCGATCACATCCAGCACATCGTCCCATACCTGAAAGGCAAGGCCGATGGTCTCTGCGTATTGATCCAGTGCCCTTAGCTGGTCATCAGTACATGGGGGTGCCACCATGGCACCCATTCTTACCGCCCCACGAATCAGTTGCCCGGTCTTATGGCGGTGAATACGCTCTAACTCCGCCAGTGTCAGCTGTTTGTCTTCGCCCTCAAGATCCAGCGCCTGACCGCCCGCCATGCCAGCGGTGCCGCTTGATTTTGCAAGCTCTTGAATCATCTGGATTTTTACCGGGCTGCTCATGGCCGCCAAAGGGCTGTTGGCAAGCACTTCAAAGGCCAGGCACTGCAAGGCATCTCCTGCCAAAATAGCCGTGGCTTCATCAAAGGCGATATGGCAGGTAGGCTCGCCGCGGCGCAGGTCATCGTCGTCCATTGCCGGTAAGTCATCATGGACTAACGAATAGGAATGCACCATCTCAAGGGCGCAGGCAGCATCAACGGCGTGGTCGGCACTGCCGCCAAGGGCCTCTGCGGTAGCAAAAGCCAGCACCGGGCGCACCCGTTTGCCGCCGTTAAAGGTTGCATAGGCCATGGCTTCCACCAGCCGGGGGGCCAGTTGTGCCTGTTGTTCCAGCCAGTATTCAAGGCGGGTATTCACTTTTTGCTGGCTGCTACGAAGGTAATCCGTCAGGGTGGCGTCGCTCATTGATTCGCTTAGCCTTCGCTTTCAGTGTGAGCTGCGAAATCCTGTAATTCTTCAGAACCGTTCTGCTCTATTAAAATTTTTACTCGTTGTTCCGCCTCTTGCAGCGATTTCTGGCAGCTTTTGGTGAGTTGAATGCCTTGTTCGAAGGCGCTTAGGGAGTCTTCCAGTGAAAGTTCGCCGCTTTCCATGCGCTCCACCAGTGATTCAAGGGTTTCTAAAGCAGTTTCAAAGTCTGGTTTTGTATCTTTTTTAGCCATGTTGCGCTCGAATTAGAAAAGAATGACGCAAAGTTACCTAATTGAATCAACCGGGGTCAATGAATATCCCTGAATTCTGTAAATTCCTGTCTAGACTTAAGTAACAAGCTTAGTTTTTGGGTAAAGATCAAGGGGAGTCCACAGTGGATCTAGCCACCCTGGTGGGAATCATAGGCGCGTTTGCCATTGTCGGTGCGGCAATGGCATTGGGCGGCAGCATTATTATCTTCGTTAACGTGCCTTCTATTCTGGTGGTTCTGGGTGGAACCATATTCGCCGTTTTAATGAAATTTTCCCTCAGCCAGTTTTTAAGTGCGTTTAAGGTGGCGGGTAAATCCTTCAAGTTTCAAATGACTTCTCCTGAAGAGCTGATCGTAGAGGTGGTGGAACTTGCCGATGCTGCCCGTAAAGGCGGGCTGTTATCGCTAGAAGGCAAAGAGGTCAGTAACGATTTTTTACAAAGGGGTATTCAGTTACTGGTGGATGGTCACGACCCCGATGTAGTGCGCTCCCTGTTAACCAAAGAAATGAAAGAAGCCGCAAGTCGCCATGACTGGGGTTCTAAAATATGGCAGCAAATTGGTGATGTGGCACCGGCTATGGGCATGATCGGTACCCTGGTGGGCCTGGTGCAAATGCTATCGGCCATGGATGACCCTAAATCTATCGGGCCGGCGATGGCGGTTGCCCTGTTAACCACCCTGTACGGAGCTATGGTTGCAAACATGGTGGCCCTGCCATTTGCCGATAAGCTCAAGTTGCGGGCGGAAGAAGAAACGCGCATCCAGTCCATGATTATCGATGCGCTGGTGGCCATTCAATCCGGCCAGAACCCGCGTGTTATTCAAACCTTGCTGAAAGCTTATCTGGCCGAAGGCAAGCGCACCGAAGAAGAGTAAGTTGTGTCTGATAATACCGAAGAACAGGAATGCCCCGAATGCCCTGCGGGGCTGCCGGCGTACCTCGCCACATTTGCAGACCTGATGTCGTTGCTGATGTGCTTCTTCGTGCTGTTGCTGGCCTTTTCTGAAATGGATGTGAAGAAATACAAACAGGTCGCAGGTTCCATGCAAAGCGCCTTTGGTGTGCAGAATCAGGTACAGGCTCAAGATATTCCCAAAGGAACGTCCATTATTGCTCAGGAGTTTTCTCCAGGCCGCCCCGACCCCACGCCACTGAATGTGGTGCAGCAGCAAACCACTGACATGACTAAATCAACACTGCAGGTTGAGTGTGTTGATGGCACCGAAGAAGCACAGGAATCCGATGCGGAACAGTCGAAGGCAGAAGCGGTTGCAAAAATGATGCAAAAGCTGGTGGCACAAACTCAGGCTGATGCCGTGGATGCAGCTCAATCTCTGAAAACGGAAATTGAAAATGGCAAAATTGAAGTGGAAACACAAGGGCGCAAGATTATTATTCGAGTCAAAGAGCAGGGATCGTTTGCATCTGGTTCGGCCACGTTGCGGCCAGGCTTTATGCCCATCATGGATAAAATTCGCGATGCCCTTAAAGATATGCCCGGTACTTTTGCCGTAACAGGCCACACTGATGATGTCCCTATATCCACCCGCCGGTTTCGCTCCAACTGGGAGCTGTCGTCCTCTCGTTCGGTGTCGGTTGCTCATGAGCTGATGAAAACCGGTGAAATGGATCCGACACTGTTTTCCATTGTGGGCTTGGGTGAAACGCAGCCTTTGGTGCCCAATGATACCGTTGAAAACAGGGCGCGTAACCGCCGTGTCGAGATCGTGGTGGAGCAGGGTGGCAATGACGAGGCCATTATGTCGGGCGAAGAAGAGCTGCCTGAAGATGACGAATTTACTCTGGATATGATCAAAGAAGCGGGCCTGGAAGGTTTGGAAGGCTTTGAAATTCTTAACGAGGATGAAGATGGCAATCAGGAAACCCTGCAATCCGATAACGGCGAACAGGTGATCAGCGTGTTGGAGCCAAAGCCCGATGAATTGAAAAGTGATGATATTGAGGTTAATTCATTAGATGTGGAGGTGAATACACCTCGGCAAGTGGTTGAACCTGAATTACCTCGTAAACAGGCCAGTGAGCCTGCTTTTGAGCCTAGGCAGGATCAATCAGGGTTTGATATATCAGTGGACCCTTTTTCCAATCCCGCTGGCGATGATGAGGAATTCTTTTAGTCAGAAATTACAATTCAGATACGTAGCTGCTACAAATCATAAACTGAGTATCTGAGCGTTTTTCGTGATACTTGCTCCCATAGTCATCACGTCGCCGATGACTGTTCTTACATAACCTTTTGGACGCCTCAAGCCTGAAACACGCCGTTTCAGGCTTTTTTTTGCCCTTTTAAGTATATGGATTGTAATCTGATTGTTGCAAACAGCGCAGGGCTTGAAAGTTGCGTAGTGTCGGGCAGCCGCGTATGGTTGCCCGGACTGATGAATACAGTATTGTAGATATTTTTAATTGCATTAACGCATGATAAGGGGAGTTAACGGGTGGCGGAACAAACAAGGGAGCAATGGCTGCAAGAGATTAAAGAGCAGCATGTACAGTTTGTATTGGCCGATCTTTCTGGTGATGGCCTGCAAAGATTGATAGCAGAAGAAATTGCCGAACTCTATGCATGGTTCAATCACACCAGCCTGAATGAAGTGGTAGATGTTTCCCAGGT
Source organism: Gammaproteobacteria bacterium (assembly GCA_002748575.1). Taxonomy (GTDB): domain Bacteria; phylum Pseudomonadota; class Gammaproteobacteria; order Pseudomonadales; family Ketobacteraceae. Next base: position 23,575 of record PDSR01000027.1, on the reverse strand, counting down.
AAAAGCGTTTGTGCGCCACAGTATAAAACATACTCCTTACACAGAGCACTTTCATGCCTTGCTGGTGAATGCTGTGCTGGCAGGTGTTAGTGCGGATATCAATCAGCAAGCCTCGTTATCGTCTTTAATCCCGAAAAATGAATTCGATGATTTCATTGTACACCTTGCCCAATATGAAGAAATTCGGGTGGATTTTATAAGAGCATTGCTAAGAAGCCCGGTGTACAGCGAGCTGATTTCTGATGTGCTTTATCATGGCATTAAAGATTATGTGATGAATGAAAATCTGGTGACTAAAAAAGTTCCCGGTGTGGGTTCTTTAATGAAAATGGGGGCAAAAAGTATTAATAAGGCCATGCCGAACCTTGAAAGCATGGCTGAAATTGCCGTTAAGAAGTACATTGAAGCCAATATTAACCGCACCCTGGAACTCAGTGAAAAATTTCTGAATAATGCGTTAAACGCACACAATATTAAAAAAGCAGGCGATCATTTTTGGGAAAAACTTGAAGCAAAGCGTTTTTCCCAGGTGGCGGATCATGTATCCGAGCAGGATATTGAAAAAGCAGCGGCACTAGCCAAAAAACTCTGGTTGCAGATTCGTGAAACAGAATATATTTACAATATTTTGGATGTTGTGATTGAGGATTTCTTTTCACAACACGGAAATGAACCGATGGGTGAGCTGGCTGAGCAGTGTGGTTTTACCCGGGATTATGTTCTGGTAGAAATGCAGCAGTATTTACCGGATGCCCTGGCAAACGGCGCAGTGAGGGAGTTTATAGAGTCGCGGGTACGCGCCAATCTGTCGCGGTTTTATGATTCGTTGTGATGGGTTTAGGTATTGTGATGGGTTTAGGTATTGATGTTTTTTATCGACCTGAAAAGTTTATTTATTAAATCTAAGGAAAAGCAAATGAAGAAGGAAACCGTGTTTCCGTTGTTATCTGGCAAAGCCGCCTTGGGGGGTGTTGCCTGGGTTTTTGCACTGTTTACCTGTGTGCAGATGGCCGTAGCTGATACTCATGTTAGTGGTGAAATTGAAACCGACACTAACTGGGATCTTGCCGGTAGCCCGTACATTGTAAAAAACGATATTCACCTGGTTGGTAATGCGACATTGACGATAAATCCCGGTGTGGAGGTTCGCTTCGATCCTGGTATGAACCTGTGGCTTGGCTCTCGTATGAAGGGAGCGGGAACATTGGTTGCGCAAGGCACCGAAGACAACAAAATACGTTTCACCACCAATGTCAGCGGAAACCCCTGGGGGAATATCGGGTTTAGTGTTGAGACTGGTGAAGGGACTATTATTCGTCATGCCATTATTGAGAACGGCGGAAGCAGAGGGCAGATGATTCTGTTTGATGCAGCCGCCGATGTAACGATTGAAAACAGCACTATTCGCAACAGTTACCAGGATGCTGTGCATTTTTATGGTTATGCTGTTGTGGCGACGGGCGCTCCCACGCTTCGTGAAAATCACTATGAGGATAATGGAGAGTATCCTTTCCGTATTACTATTTCCCAGGGGCATCATGCTATCGCGGCTATAGATGGGAGCAACACTTTTACGGGTAACGGTGATAATCGTATTTATTATGAAGGTGGGACCTTAACTGCCGACACTGTCATGAAGAACCCGGGAATTCCCTATTATCTTGCCAGTTACTTAAATCTTGATAATGCAACCCTGACTATTGAGCCGGGAACAGAACTTCAATTTAGCGCCAGGGGTTCCCTGATGGTTGGCGCCTCAAGTCAATTAATCGCCGAAGGCACCGAAGATAGTAATATCAAGTTTATATCGAGCTGGCCAATGCATTCCACGGGCATAATGAGTTTTTCTGCGGCATCAGAGGGCGGCGTGATTGAAAACGCAGTTATAGAGCGTCTCGAAATGATGTACATTGACGGTGGCAGCCCTGTTATCAGGTCGTCTACGATCCGCGGTGTGTCGGAAGGGTTTATTATTTTTAGTTCTGCGCCACAGATTTACTGTAATAATATTTTGGCCAACACTGTTGGTTTTGATACGCGAAATGATGCAGCGCCACAGATTTATAATAATAATATTGTCGGCAATACAAGGTACGGTATCCATAATATTAACGCCGGTACAATTATGGCTGAAAATAATTATTGGGGTGCAGCCGATGGCCCAAGCGGAAATGGCCCGGGCAGCGGTGATGCTATCGCTGGCGGTGTTGTTGATTTTGATCCATTCCTGAGCGAGCTGTCATCTTGTACGGTACCTGTGAACGCCAGTTTTACCGCTACTCCGGTTCAGGGTTGTCAGGCGCTGACAGTTCAATTTGCCGATAATTCCACCGGCGTTGTCAGTGAATGGGAGTGGGATTTCGATAATGATGGCACTATAGACAGCACCGAAAAACGCCCCTCCCATACCTATGCTGAACCGGGCACCTATACGGTAACGCTTACCGTGTATGAAGGTGACGCATCAAGTACCACAAGTACCGATATTACTGTATCTAAGTCGGTACCCACCGCTAATTTTAGTGCACAGACTGTCAGCGGAGAATTGCCGCTGAATGTTGCTTTTGTTGATCAATCACAAATCTGTGGAACGGATAGCATAGTTGCCTGGTCATGGGACTTCGATAACGATGGTACCCCTGATAGTTCTGAACAGCATCCTGCCCACGTGTTTGATCAGGCCGGGTATTATACGGTCAGCCTGACGGTGACTGACACCGATGGTGATTCAGACACTGTTACCAAAGAAGATTATGTGTATGTCAGTGAGCCATGCAGTATTTATTACTACGATGCAGATGCCGACGGGTATGGTACCGATGATAGCCAATGCCTGACCAGCCCGTCTTTCCCTTATACCGCCGAAGAACCATTGGATTGTGATGACGGCAACGTCAGTATTAATCCTGATGCGGCTGAGGTTTGCGGCGATGGTATTGATAACAACTGTGATGGTAATGTGGATGAAGGGGAGTGTGTTGTTGATATTCCCGGTGATCTGGATAGTGACGCTGATGTCGATGGCGCTGATTTTCGGCTTTTCCTAAGCACATACAATAAGAGCAGCGGTACCCCCGGATTTATAGCAGAAGCAGATTACAATCAGAATGGCTGGGTAGGATTCAGTGATTTCCTCACCTGGAGTGGCCATTATATCTCGTATCTCTTTCACAGCTGGTTCGGCCGCCACTAGCTGACTGGTTTAATTATGGCAAAAACCCCCAGCCGGGTTTCCCGGCTGGGGGTGCAGTTTGGCAGGCGTTGACTTTCTATTTGTGTTGAAATCAGCCGACCGCAGCCTGTTGAGTGGTTTCTTCGGGTAAGGTGATATTCAATTCAAGCACGGCACAATCTTCGTTCTGATCGAGGGCAACCGATACCTGTTCTTCATTAATCGGAACATACTTGCTGATGACTGCCACCAGATCCTTTTGTAACGCAGGCAGGTAGTCTGGCTGATTACGGCTGGATCGTTCATGAGCAACGATAATTTGCAAGCGATCTTTGGCAACGCTGGCGGTGCTTTTATTTTTGCTGCGGAAATAATCTAGAAAGCTCATATCAACCTCCAAACATTCTCTTCAGAAAGCCTTTTTTGTTGGTGTCCAGGAAGCGGTGTGGTACGTCCTCACCTAAAAAGCGTAACACGGCATCATCATAGGCTTTCCCGGCATCGCTGTCTGCATCATGAATAACAGGCAGGCCCTGGTTGGATGCTTTTAAAACCGCTTTTGAATCAGGAATAACACCCAGCAATTCGATGGCAAGAATTTCTTCAACATCTTGTACGCTTAACATTTCACCGCGTTCAACGCGTTCCGGGTCGTAGCGTGTTAACAGCAGTTGCTCTTTAACGGGAGGCTGGCCTGTCTCAACGCGAAGGGTCTTGCTTTGCAGAATACCTAGAATCCGGTCAGAGTCACGCACTGATGACACTTCAGGGTTGGTCACAATAATGGCGCGATCAGCAAAATACATGGCCATCATTGCACCTTTTTCAATGCCTGCCGGTGAGTCGCAGATAATATATTCATATGACTGCTTCAGCTCATCAATGACTTTTTTAACGCCTTCTATACTTAACGCATCTTTATCGCGGGTTTGTGAAGCGGGAAGTATAAAGAGGTTGTCGACGCGTTTGTCTTTAATCAGAGCCTGGTTCAGGTTTGCTTCACCATTGACAACATTAATTAAATCGTAAACAACGCGTCGCTCACACCCCATGATTAAATCCAGGTTACGCAAGCCCACGTCGAAATCAATAATGACGGTTTTCTTGCCTTTCAGCGCGAGCCCAGTGCCGATAGCTGCGCTGGTCGTTGTTTTTCCTACTCCACCTTTACCTGAGGTGACGACGATGATCTCTGCCAAGGCTTTATCCTCTTATAAATAGTTACTGCTTGATATTAACTGCTGTTACTGCAACAACAAAAGGCTGCAATCCATAGAGCCTGTTGTTATTGGTCTTTAATTTAATTTATCAATCACCAGCTGCTCATTTTCGAGCCGTGCCTGGATTGAATCTTTCCAGTTTTGTTTTCTCAGATCTTCGTTTACTTTATAACTGCCAGCAATGGAGACCAGCTCCGCTTCCAGGCTCTGACAAAAAATGCGGGCGCTGCTATCGCCGTTAACTCCGGCAAGTGCTCTGCCTCTGAGCGGGCCATACACATGGATATTGCCGCTGGCCAAGACTTCAGCACCAGCACTGACAGGTGCAACGATGATGAGATCACCTTTCGGAGCAAATACCTGTTGGCCTGAGCGCACCGGTGTAGTGATCAGAAGATTTTCGCTGCCGTTACTATTGTTGCTGTCAGTGCCGTCAGGCTTAGCGTTGTGATGAACCGCTTGTGTTTCCTGCGCTACCGGTTCCTGTTTGGCCGGTGGCGGGGTGGCTTCCCGTTCATGGCTGGCGGGCAGTTGCGCAAGTCCGGCAACATTTGCCGATACTGCCTGTTCTTCGGTGCCGCCTCTGACAGCTACTGGAACCAGCCCGTATTCGCGGCACAGTTCGCTCACTTCGATAAAATCAATAAAGCCTTCACCCTGATATTTTTCCAGGCTAAGAATAACCGGCATTTGGCGGAAAAAATCGGGGGCAGTTTGTACAGTGTTGGCCAGTTGTTCGGTAAATTCCTGATAATCGTAACGATAAAGTTCAAGGATGGTAATCGTTACCCGACTCCCTTTGAGTTTGAAGCATTGCTCAAGCTCAGTGGCTGCATCAATTATGCTCATTGTATGAACGTTGTTCCTTTTTCTTTTGAAAGAGCCCCAATTAGACACTCACGGTTATAGCGCCTCACCCCTTGATTATCAAGTAATCAGATAACTATTTTTGGAATTTGTGGCTTTATTCGCCTAACGCCGTTCCGGGAATGATCATTAGCCATTGGTAGGGTGAACTGTTAAACCCGGCAGGGTGGCTTTGGTCATAACTTTAGATACCCCCCGACATGAGCTTTTTTCGATTGTGTGTAACGACTCATGGCTGTTAACCTTTTAGTATATGAACGGGTGATTATATCCTGTTGCTGTTGATGGAAAAAGGAACGCTGGTATGCCTGACCTGCATGATTTGGAAATAATGCTGAAATCCCGATTGCCTGTACTGGTGATTGAAACCTACGAAGAACCGAGAGCGCTCGATTTAATATGTCGTGCCGGTTTCAAGATGAGCAAACCAGTGTTTTCCTGGTCGGTTACCGAGGGTTTAAAACGGGTTGATCTTGAGCACGGAGTCTCCCAGCGGTTAACCACAGAGCTGCATGATGCCCTGGGGCAAATTAAATCTACTCAAAGGCCCGGTATTTATGTGCTGTGCGATGCTCATCCTTTTTTGCAGGATAACCCTAAAAATGTCCGTTTGTTAAAAGAAATTGCCATGCATTACGATCGTGTTGCTCACACGGTGGTGCTGTTAAGCCATGCGATTGATATTCCGCCGGAGGTAAAACGTTATAGCGGGCAGATGGAATTAACCATGCCTAACGATCAGCAGCTGATGAGCCTGGTGCGGGAAGAAGCCACCCATTGGTCGAATCAGAATAAAGGCGTACGAGTTAAAACCGATAGTAAAACTCTGAATGCACTGGTGAGAAATTTGCGGGGCTTGACCTTCGCTGATGCACGGCGCCTGGCTCGGGGTGCGATTGTCGATGACGGAGCGATAACAGAGAATGATATTCCCAATCTGAATAAAGCAAAATTTCAGTTGATGGATATGGATGGCATCTTGAGTTTTGAATACGACACCGCAGACTTTGCCGAGGTGGGTGGCCTGGCAACTTTGAAGTCATGGCTGGAACAGCGTAAAGCAAGCTTTGTTGCCGATCAGGACAGCAGCCTGGATCGCCCTAAAGGACTGATGTTGTTGGGTATTCAGGGTGGTGGTAAAAGCCTGGCAGCAAAAGCTGTCGCTGGTTGTTGGAATGTGCCCCTGCTGCGGCTCGATTTTGCTGCGCTGTTAAATAAATTTATTGGTGAGTCTGAAAAGAATTTGCGCGAAGCCTTGAAGTTGGCCGATTTGATGTCGCCCTGTGTATTATGGATGGATGAAATTGAAAAAGGGTTGGCGGGTGATGATAACGACGGCGGTGTCTCGAAACGTATTCTTGGTACACTATTAACCTGGATGGCAGAGAAAAAAGAGTCGGTTTTTATTGTAGCCACTGCCAATGATATGACCCGGATGCCTCCTGAACTGATACGCAAGGGGCGGCTGGATGAAATCTTTTTTGTTGATCTGCCCGACTTTGAAGTGCGTCAAACAATCTTCGAGATTCATCTTGCGAAACGTTTTATCGATCCGAATACATTTGATCTGGAGCGCTTAGCGTTGGCATCCGATGGTTTTTCCGGTGCTGAAATTGAACAGTCCATTGTGGCAGGCTTGTATGCTTGTCATGCGCAAAGGTGTGAGCTGGATACGCAGCATGTATTGGAAGAAATTGCTAACACCAGCCCCTTGTCGGTGGTCATGGCAGAAAAAATAACTGAGCTGCGTACCTGGGCTGATGGCCGTACAGTAAGTGCCAATTAGAACTCGTGGGGCGTGATAATGCTCAGGCCTGCTGGTGAGAGTTTGGCGGTTTTTTATCTGCAGGTTGCTCAGTCCAGCGGATAATAATGTCGCGCAGTTCTGAAAGCTCAATAGGTTTCGACAGGTGGGCGTTCATACCGCATTGCAGACTGCGCTCTTTGTGTTCATCCATAATGTGTGCGGTTAAGGCAATAATCGGTGTTTCGCTTTTGTGGTGGGCTTTTTCCAGGCTGCGAATTTTCCGGGTTGCTTCATAGCCGTTGACATCCGGCATTTCACAATCCATCAGAATCAGGCTGTAATCGTTGTTAAGGGTTGCTTCGATCGCTTCTTTTCCGTTACTCACCGTATCGCAGTCAAGCCCTAGCCGAGCCAGCATGCCTTTAATGACTTTCTGGCTAAGGTGGTGATCCTCTGCAACCAGAATGTTGATTTTGTTCGATAGGGGAGGCTCATCGGCCCCGGTTTTTGGGTGGGCCTGTTCAATTTTTTGCAGGTGATCCAGCTCTTCTGCCAGCGTGGCTTTCAATACTCTGCCGGTAACCGGCTTGGTAATCACTCTGCGGATGCCGGCGTTCCTGGCGGCAGTGGAGCTGGGAGCAACCCCCAGTCCGGTGAGCATTATCACCAACAGGTTATTATTGATCAGCGGGTCTTCCTTGATGCGGGCTGCCAGTTCCAAGCCGTTCATGCCGGGCATTTCATGGTCAACAATTACAATATCAAAGGGTTCCTCCAGGTTTGCCTGGGTGCGAAGTAAAGCCAGCGCTTGCTTACCGTTCAGTGCAGTGCTGACATTCATGCCCCAGCTGTTGGCCTGTTGCTGGATAACCAGGCGGCAGGATGCGTTGTCGTCGACCACTAACAGGCGTAGATCCTGAAAATTTTCAGAAAAAACGGGGGTGCGTTCTTCTTCTGTCGCCTCTAACGGCAATGTAAACCAGAAGCGGCAGCCTTTGCCTTGTTGGCTTTCTACACCTATCTTGCCGTTCATCATATTCACAAGACGTTCTGCAATGGCAAGGCCAAGCGCTTTGTTATCGGCCGGGTTGATAAGCTGTGAATGTTGAAAGAGTGTTTTAAGTATTTCCTGGGGGACGTTAATGCCGCTACCCGAGACTTCAAATTGCAGTTCCAGCCGGGAGCTGGACGGGGCCTTTTGAATGTTAATGGCGATGTCACCGTGATCGGTGTAGTTAACGGCGTTTGAAATCAGGTTGATCAGTATCTGGCGAATACGAATGGGGTCGCCCTTAAGCTGCTGCGGTACATTGCTGTCTATATGGGTGATTAACTCTAGCTGTTTTTCTTCGATGCGACTGTTTAACAGCTCTATGGATTCGCTCAGCAGTAATGAAATATCGAAAGGTGCGATATCAATAGAAAGCTTACCAGCTTCAATCCTGGAAAAATCCAGCACATCATCGAGAATCTTCAGCAGGTGATTACCCGAGGTTGAAATGGTTTTTAGATAGTCCTGCTGGATGTGAGATAACGAGGTGCCATTGAGCAGTTCCGCCATGCCTAAAATGCCGTTCATGGGGGTGCGTATTTCGTGGCTGAGCTGGGATAAAAATTCACTTTTGGTGCGAATGGTTGCAATTTTTACCGCAGCGTTGCAGCGTTGTTCTTCCTGTTCTTTGTCAATCAGGCGTTGCCTTTCGGTGAGAGCCATGTTGACTAACACGGCATCGGCCACGAAGCCAAACAATAACAGCCAGCTCAGTGTGATATTAATGGGTAGATTGCCATAAAGGGTCTGGGCAGCAATGCCTGCCAGTATCAGGAAAAATGATCTTGATGTCAGGTGATACAGTGCGGGTTTGAAGCCATTTGCCCAGTGAACAAATGCCGCGAACAGCAGCATGGGTGCTGCAATGATACCCACAATGAATCCGATTTGAATGCTGGTATTGTTGTCGATAAAGGGAATGGCTGTCAGCACCAAGAGGGCAGCCAGGCTCATCCCTCTAAGGCTGTAATTGACATAGGTGATGGGCTTGGCTGCCCTTAAAAAATGCCATTCAAGATGCGTGATAGCGGCAACTGTGAGCAGCAGACCTGCCGCCTCCAGCTTGGGGTAGATGCCGGGTGCCGCTAGCCATTGAAAGCCAATGTACCCGGAGTGGGTCAGGGTGTATAACAGGCTAGAGGATAAATACAGGGTGAAAAAGTAATAGATACGGGCCCGGGTGCGCAAGCTTTGGTACAGGCCATAAACCAGCAGGCAAAAAATAATGCCAGCACCCCAGCCGATCAACATTTGCAGAATGCCGGAATAAACGCTGTAGGAAATAGGATCAGATAGTTTTATAGCTGCATTAATGAAATGGTAAGAGGTCAGTTTTGCGAAAATGACTGTGCTTTCATTGGCCTTTAAATCTATAAGAAAGGCGGGGCTGCGGCCTGTTTCCGGGGTTAATGCGTAGGGCTTTACCTGATTGTTTTCGACCACATAAAGGCTGATATTGTCAATATCCGGGCGATCAATATACATGATGGCGCTGGCCATCTTGGGCAGATGGTTTTCAATATTGATTCGCATCCAGATAGTATTATTGGTGAAGCCGAAGGGTAGAATGGTGCTGCGAATACGGGCAAATTGCCTGGCAACACTGGGATGAATAAGATCGTTTGCTTTTAGCTGCCCGGTGGTATCTTCGATATACTCGATCTTATCGGTAGCGTTAATGTGAAAGCGTTCCTGGTCAATCACGATGCTACCAGCATAAACATTGCCAGCCAGTGAACAGACAAGCAAAAACACTAAACAAAATGCAGCCGCTACAGCGTTGTTTAGCTTTTTCAGTGTTTTTCTGGATAACGTATGACGTTGCACAATCGCTGCTGCAACTTCGCTCCCTGTGAAATTTCCTTTTCGCATAGCTCCAGAGTATACATGATGGTCTGCTGAACACCTATACTTATGCTGGCATGTTGCTAATTGGGCTTTGCGCTACCTATCATGGCAATGTCACCAGCCCCTTCTAAGCTGCATTAACTTTTAACGATAACTGCGTCAAAGCCTGCCTCTTTCAGCAGATAAGCACCTAATTCAGCTCTGGCGCCGCTTTCGCCAATAATTGCGTAAGTCGAAGATTTGTCAAGTTTATCAAGCTCTTTGCGCAGATCACCAAGGGGTATATTGATGGCGTGATTGCTGTGCTCATGATCAAACTCAGTCTGCAGTCGTACATCCAGTAACACAATATTTTCATTGGCCTGGTGTTGTTGCAGCTCATCCGGGGTAATAAATTGTAAAACCGGTTCATGCAGCAGTTTAGTAAACTGCTCTTTTTCCAGGCACATAAGATTACCGTCGAGTGTCATTCTCACCGACGCATTCCTTGTAGAGTCACTGATCAGGGCTTCTTCACCAAAAAAGTCGCCGGGCCCTAATCGTGCGAGCACTTCCTCTCCAGTTTTTGTGCGTCGCGTCACTTCAGCAATACCCTGCTCTATTACGTAGAACAAATCACCTATTTCACCTTGCTCAATGATTAACTCGCCTTTTTCAGCTTTCATGGGGGCAAAGGTGACAAATAGTTTCTGAATGTTGGCGGGAGGAACCTGACTGATTAAACTGGATTCCAACAGGCAGCTCATCCAGTCGCGCTCTGCCATTTCTTCTTTGCTGGATAAGTCAGTGACCAGGTAGTTACCCGCCTGATCCCAAGTGAGCACCAGATCAAGGTGCTTCTGGTCTACCGCCAGCAATACGGTATCGGAGGTGGTGACTGCTGATACCTTGTGGGGGTTGTGTGGGTCCAGCGCGTGGGCGCTTTCGGGATCGTCTGCTGACAGGGGGGTGATATTGAAATCAGCATCACACAGATCTACCGAACCCTCCAATAAATAGTAGCGCTCAGTGGTCACATCGCCGCGTTTAAAAACCATTTTACCGCTTGCCACGCGGATTGTACGAGCGTGCTTCAGCGTATCGTCTATATGGTTGTCTGATAGTGAATTAAAAGGAATCAGACTCTTAACGCTGTCTTTGCTGACTTGAATTGATTCGCTGCTCATATGCCTGAATGTATCTGTTTCTATTTCTTTAGGTTTAGCATTTTAGAGAGTGAAATCAACTTTTTAGGCAGTTGTTTTGCGTCAGTTCACAATATGAGAAATCGTCATTAGCAGGTTTGTTCGCGGGAAGTGTTGTGATGACAAACAGGGGAAAGCAGCGCCGGGGTGCAGGTGAAGACCCTGGCGGTGTCTTCACCCCTGATGAATAACCCGGCTGAAAAAAATCAGTTTTGTTCCCGTGCTACTGCTCGATAACCAATGTCGTCGCGGTAGTACACATCTTTCCAGTTAATTTGTTTGACCAGGTCGTAAGCTTTCGCCTGTGCTTCTGATACGGTGTTACCCAAAGCTGTGGCACATAATACCCGGCCACCGTGGGTAGTGATTTTGCCATCAATATTTTTGGTGCCCGCATGAAAGACTTTTTGGCCCTGCTGCTCGTTTTCCGGCAGGCCCATAATGACATCGCCTTTGTTGTAACTTTCAGGGTAGCCGCCAGCCGCCAGCACTACACCCAGGGCTGCGCGTTCATCCCAGTTGACAGTGGTGTTATCAAGCTGCTTGTCCAGCGCCCGCAGGCAAAGCTCTGCCAGATCCGATTGCAGGCGCAGCATAATCGGTTGTGTTTCCGGGTCGCCAAAGCGGCAGTTGTATTCCAGCACTTTAGGGGTGCCATCGGGTGCGACCATAATGCCGGCGTACAAAAAGCCGGTGTAGGGGTTGCCCTCAGCAGCCATGCCTTCCACAGTGGGCAGAATCACTTCTTCCATAATGCGGGCTTCAATTTCAGGTGTGACCACCGGTGCCGGTGAGTAGGCACCCATGCCACCGGTGTTTGGCCCCTGATCGCCGTTATCGCGGGCTTTGTGATCCTGTGAGGTGGCCATGGGTAATACATTTTTACCATCGACCATGCAGATAAAGCTGGCTTCTTCGCCTGTCAGGAATTCTTCAACCACTACCCGGTGTCCGGCATCGCCAAATTTATTGCCCGCCAGCATATCTTCGATAGCGGCAATGGCTTGCTCTTCGGTTTGCGCAAGAATCACGCCTTTACCGGCGGCCAGGCCATCGGCTTTTACCACTATGGGAGCGCCTTGCTGCTTGACGTACTCTATGGCGGCTGCCTGATCGGTGAAGTTGCCGTAAGCTGCGGTGGGAATCTGGTGGCGTGCCAGGAAGTCCTTGGTGAAAGCCTTGGAGCCTTCCAGTTGGGCGGCTCCCTGGGTGGGCCCAAAGCACTTTAAGCCTGCTGCCGTGAAGGCATCGACAACACCAATCACCAGTGGCGCTTCCGGGCCGACAATGGTGAGTTCAACGTTGTTGTCTTTGGCAAAGGCCACCAGCTCATCGACCGCCAGCACATCAATGGCGACATTTTCCAGTTTGGGTTCAAGTGCGGTGCCCGCATTGCCGGGAGCCACAAACACGGTTTCAATGCGCGGCGATTGCGCTACTTTCCAGCCCAGGGCGTGTTCGCGGCCGCCGCTACCAATAATCAGTACCTTCATTGATGAATCCTTTGCAAATGTTTAAATGGGAATAGAGCTCAATTAATGGCGGAAGTGCCTCATACCGGTGAAGACCATTGCCATACCGGCTTCGTCTGCCGCAGCGATGACCTCTTCATCGCGGATGGAACCGCCCGGCTGAATAACGGCGTTAATACCCGCTTCAGCGGCTGCATCAATGCCATCACGGAAGGGGAAGAAGGCATCGGATGCCATGACCGATCCTGCCACTTGCAAGCCCTCATCAGCGGCCTTGATGCCGGCGATTTTTGCGCTGTACACACGGCTCATCTGGCCTGCGCCTATGCCGATAGTCTGCTCGGCTTTGGCGTACACAATGGCATTGGATTTCACAAATTTGGCGACTTTCCAGCAAAACAGTAAATCACGAATTTCTTCAGCGCTTGGTGCTCGTTTGGTCACCACTTTAAGATCAGCTTCGGTAACAATGCCGTTATCACGATCCTGCACTAGCAAGCCGCCGCTAACACGTTTGTAATCCAGCTCCTGAACACGGGCTTCCGGCCACTCACCGCAGGCCAGCAAGCGAACGTTTTTCTTTTCTGCCACGATGGTAACGGCGTCATCGCTTACCGATGGCGCAATAATGACTTCGACAAACTGCTTATCAACAATGTTGCGTGCGGTGGTTGCATCCAGAGGGCGGTTGAAGGCAATAATGCCACCAAAGGCCGAGGTAGGATCGGTTTGAAAGGCTTTTTCGTAGGCGGCGTTAATATCGGTGCCGATGGCCACACCACAGGGGTTGGCGTGTTTAACAATGACACAGGCGGGTGCGCTAAAGGCTTTTACGCACTCCAGTGCAGCATCGGTATCAGCGACATTGTTATAGGAAAGTTCTTTGCCCTGAAGCTGCCTGGCGGTGCCGACGCAGGCTTCTGCCGGGTTGGCCTCTACATAAAAGGCGGCTTTTTGATGGGGGTTCTCGCCGTAGCGCATGTCCTGGGCTTTCACAAACTGGGTGTTGAAAGTGTTGGGGAAGTCAGCTTTGGTGCCATCTTCCTGAATGGTTCCCAGATAATTGGCAATAGCACCATCGTATGCCGAGGTGTGCTCAAAGGCAGCCAATGCCAGTTCGAAACGGGTGCGGTCTTTCACCTGGCCGCCGGTTTCGCGCATTTCTGCCAATACCCGGTCATAGTCGCCGGCATTAACTACAATGCTGACCCAGCGGTGGTTTTTGGCCGCCGAGCGAACCATGGTCGGGCCGCCAATATCAATGTTTTCAATGGCGGTGGGCAGGTCGCAATCGGGGTTGGCAACGGTGTTTTCAAAGGGGTACAGGTTAACCACCACCATATCAATGGGGGTAATGTTGTGCTGGCTCATGGCCGCATCGTCCTGCCCGCGTCGCCCCAGAATGCCGCCGTGCACTTTGGGGTGTAAGGTTTTGACACGGCCATCCATCATTTCAGGAAAGCCGGTATAGTCAGACACTTCGATAGCGTTTACGCCATTATCTTTCAATAATTTGAAGGTGCCGCCGGTTGAAAGAATTTCAACGCCCATTTCTGCCAATGCGGAAGCAAATTCAACAATGCCGGTTTTGTCGGAAACGCTGATAAGAGCGCGTTTGATCGGGTTGCTCATGATGTGGTGTGCCCTGACGATTAAGTTAAGGTGATAGGAATAAATCTGCCGATTAATGCCAATCGGCCGGGGACGCAATTTTAGTCGTTATTGAGTCAGGAATTAAGGGGGGGAGCACAAGAAAAGATCCATTATCAGCAAATATCACTTAAAATTTGCCATAGCCCACGGCTAAGGATGAATAGCCGTGGGCTGATATCGGGCTTTCGACCAGCTCTACAGGAGATAGAAAACCCGATTGTTGACTAGATTAAGCCGTAAATCTTCAGCTTTTTGCGCAGAGTGCCACGGTTTAAGCCTAGCAAAATAGCCGCTTTGGTTTGATTACCGCGGGTATATTCCATGACTGTTTCCAGCAAAGGTGCTTCCACTTCTGAAAGTACCATTTGGTAAACATCTGTGACAGGCTGACCATCAAGGTGGGCAAAATAGTTACGCAGTGATTTGTGCACATGATCACGAAGCGTTTGGGTTTCGTGATCGCCAGGTGCTACAAGGTGCTCGCGCAGTAACTTGCTGCTTGCTGATTCAGAGTTGGTTTCGAATGCAGGTTCTTCGTTATAGTTAGTTTCGTTCATGCCGCCATTACCTCTTTCTTGATCAGTTGCTCGAAATAGTTTTGAGCAGTCTTATTTTGCTCTGAAGCTGAATCAAGAAGGTTAAATGATTTCCTGAAGTTGGCTCCCTCTGGAAGGTTTTGGACATACCAGCCAAGGTGTTTTCTGGCAATGCGGACCCCCAAATACTCTCCGTAAAAGTCGTGTAAGCTCGACAGGTGTTCCATCATAACTTCCCTGACTTCCCCTAAACCAGGTGGGGGGAGCTGTTCCCCGGACGCTAAATAGTGAGCTATCTCTCGGAAAATCCAAGGGTTTCCCTGAGCGCTCCTACCGATCATAATACCATTCGCACCAGTGTGGTCTAGCACTTCTTTGGCTTTTTCAGGTGTTGTGATATCACCGTTTGCGACCACCGGAATCGAAATGCTTTCCTTAATGGCTGCTATGGTGTCATATTCCACTTCGCCTTTATAAGCGCAGGCTCGTGTTCGACCATGAACTGCTAATGCCTGAATACCTGAATCCTCGGCAATGCGAGCAATCGTTACGCCGTTACGATGGTGGGTATCCCAGCCGGTTCGCATTTTTAAGGTGACAGGTACATCTACAGCATTCACAACCGCAGTGAGAATGGACTCGACCAGCTTTTCATCTTTGAGTAACGCTGAGCCAGCCAGCTTTTTGCAGACTTTTTTTGCCGGGCACCCCATGTTGATATCAACAATCTGGGCGCCATGCATAACCGTCTGGCGAGCTGCCTCGGCCATCATTTCAGGATCGTTCCCCGCAATTTGGACAGATCGCGGTTCTGGCTCACCTGTGTGATCAAGCCGTTGTCTGGACTTGCGAGTGTTCCACAGCTGGCTGTTGCTGATCAGCATTTCAGAAACCACCATACCGGCGCCTAAGCGTCGGCAGAGCCTTCGAAAAGGCAAATCAGTCACTCCGGCCATGGGAGCCAGCAACACAGGGTTGGGTAATTGGTATGGGCCTATTTTCATAAAATGATCGGGTGCTGTGAAATTGATCAACTTAAAGAATACAGGCTCAAACTAAGCCCTTACCTAATGAATTTAAGCGTAGCTCAAAGATCAACCTATAATAGCGGGAAGTTTTTCAGGGGGAAAGGTGCAAATTAAAGGATTCACAAAAAAATCATGAAATAAGGGGCAGCCGATGTAAGCAGGTTTTGTTACTTTGCCTCAAATTGATGCAAATTTATGTTTGCGGTAAGAATTCAACCTGATAGTTAGATGCTTGTGGACCGGGATCGATAATTTCAAGGCTGATATGTACAGGGGTGTTTGGTGGCATGTTTGCCAGATCAATATTCTGGTCTTGAATATATTCCTGTGGTCTGAATCTTCGTGAGGCTACCGGTTTGCCATTAAGATCTTCAAAGGCCAGCTTTAAATCAGGATAAGGCTGGGAGTATTTTGCTCGATTATAAGCAATGACATCAATAACGATGGCATTAGGTTCCATGGGGTGAGAGCGAACTACCAGGTTAGTGCCCTGTATTTTCGATGTGTCGATGCGTGTGGGCAGCTGGCAGCCCAGCTGGTCACAGAAAAGTTTATAAAGTGGGCGGTATGCGTCCTCGCGGGCAAGCTCGTCAAAGTTGAAATAGGCATGCTGCCCAATCAGCCCCAGAATAGCAATAATGTTCAGGAAAACGAGGCTAATGGCTTTCAAGCGTGACCGCTTTTTAATGTTTTTTTCATCACCAAAATGAAGCTCGCTTGCTGCTATCTGCTGTTCAAGTATATCGTTGCCAGGTGTACGATTGCTGGAAGGTGTGGGTGTGAATTCATCAGTAATGATGTTGCTTATTTCGCCAAGGTCTATTTCCTCAATAAAACCTTCTCCCGCATCGAAACCCTCGGGGAATACACTATTCAGACGGCTGCTTTTTTCAGCCTTCTCCAGTTCACGTTGTTTCTTGGCATTTTCTTTAGCTTTCGTGCGAGCCTGTTGTACGGCGTCTTCAGTAGAGCGGGAAAGTTCTTTTGCACTGAAGGGGTTGTCAGAAAGACCTTCTACAGTTGTGTTGTCTAGAATCGAAAGTTCTTCCATTGAGGGCGGTTTGGGCGATTCTTCTGCTTCCAGCTCTTCTAGCATTTTTTGCGCCCAGGCTTCATCTTTATGGCCGCTGTCTGTTTCAGCCGCCATTTCTTCCGAGATAACTGTCTCGAATGTGTGGTCGAAATCCAGGAAACCATCATCAATGCTGTCTTTGGCTTTCTTTGTAGTGGTTTGCCCTTCTACAAATGCGTTTTCAGAGCTGTGGATGCTGTCAAACCCGGTATCGGATGTGGCGTGAGGGTTATCTTCTTCCGGATTGTCCTGGATCAGTTCGTCGTCGTCTTCCGGGATATTGTCACCGAGTTCTTCAAGTAACGCTTCTGCCCAGGATTCATCAACACTGTTTTGTGATTTGTCTTTGGTTGTTTTTGGGGTATCTGACAGGTTGTTTGATGCTTGAGTCGCTGCAAAATTATTTTCGGTTGGCCAGTCTGATGTCGTTTCTGCGTAGGGAGCACCGTCTTTTAATCCAGGCTCTTCTAGCGGGTCTGGGGAAGTTTCTTGCTCAGCAGGCGCTTGCGGCTTTGCTTTTTCGACCACAGAGGCTTTGATAATGTTTTCTTTGGCATGAAATACCTGGTAGCAGGAGCCACAACGAACGGCACCACCAGCAATTTCTAGATGCTCTTTGGATAGCCTGAAGGCTGTGCCGCAATGCGGACATTTGGTTAGTAACTGTTCTTCCATACGGCTGCTGGTTTCTCGGGGCAAGGACTCTTTTCAGATCAAGTTATTTTAAAATTGCTTTACGAGCATTAACCCTACTAAATGTAGTTGGGAAACGCTGAGTTTGCGTTAATTCTGTTGATATATGTGCAAAATCAATAAAAATTCGATTAAAAAGTAAGCGTTTATGGCGTGTTAACGTTTGCTGCCACTGATGCACACCCAGTCTTCCCGCTGCCGCGTGGGGTCAAAATCAATCCAGGGTGCATAGGCTGCCTGCACGCTGGCCGTTTGTTCTTCCAGAATGCCTGAAAGTGCGAGCTTGCCACCGGTTTTCAGTAAGGCGCTGATTTGTGGTGCGAGGTCGATAAGGGTGCCTGCCAGAATGTTGGCTACGACTATATCGGCCTGGCCCTGGGCGTCGGCCTGTTGCCCGGTGTTGTTTTTGAAATTGATATTGTTTTGGGCAAAGGCATTCGGGCTGTATACGTTGATGCGTTCTGTGACCTGATTTCTTGCTGCGTTATCCTTTGATGCCAATAGAGCCTGGGGGTCGTTATCAATGCCCAGAACCCGGGTGCAACCCAGTAAGGCAGCAGCAACGGCTAAAATGCCGGAGCCGCAGCCGAAATCAATCAGGGTTTTCTGTTCCAGTTGCTGGCCATCAAGCCATTCCAGGCACAAGGCGGTGGTGGGGTGAGTGCCGGTACCAAAGGCCAGCCCCGGGTCCAGCAGCAGGTTGATGGCATCGGGCTGTGGCGGCGGGCACCAGCTGGGGCAAACCCACAGGCGTTTGCCGAATTGCATGGGCTGGTAGTGGGTCATCCACTCTCTTTCCCAGTCTTTGTCTTCCAGAGCCTGTATTTTTAGTGGTGGCAGCTGGTCGACACCGGCAACGTTGCATAAGGCGGCTGTTAACAGGTCGGTGTCAACGGATGCATCAAACAAACCAGTCACCAGGGTGTCGTCCCATAGGGGCGTGGCTCCCGGGGGTGGCTCCAATAAGGGTTGATCCGCGTTATCCCTCAGGGTAACGGCACTGGCACCTGTGGCTATAAGTGCGTCTTCAAACTGTTCTGCACTGGTTCCGGGAACCTGTAGTGTCAGCTGTACCCATGCCATTGTGTTATGTCACCGTGTTAATAAGTTTTTCCAGGTGGTGGATATCAACACTGCCTTTTGCAAAATCGCTGTCTTGCATAATGATATTGCGGTGCAGGATCGCGTTGGTACTGATGCCTTCAACAACGATTTCATCCAGTGCGTTACGCATCCGCTGCATGGCGATGTCGCGATTTTCACCCCAGGTGATCAACTTGCCAATCAACGAATCGTAAAAAGGCGGTACGCTGTAGCCCTGATAAACATGGGTGTCCATTCTTACACCGTTGCCACCAGGACAGTGCCAGTAATCAATTTTACCGGGGCTGGGCAAAAAGGTATCCGGGTTTTCAGCGTTGATTCGGCATTCAATGGAATGGCCGTTAATGCTGATGTCGCCCTGTTGTAGCCCAAGCTTTTCTTCGCCAGCAATAATCAGTTGTTCTTTAATAATGTCGATGCCGGTGACCATCTCGGTAACCGGGTGTTCCACCTGTACGCGGGTGTTCATTTCAATAAAATAAAAGCGTTCGTTTTCATACAGGAATTCGAAAGTGCCGGCACCACGATAGTTAATGCGTTTGCAGGCTTCTACGCAGGCTTCGCCCACTTCTTTGCGCAGCGCATCGGGGATGCCGGGGGCAGGGGCTTCTTCAACCACTTTTTGATGGCGGCGTTGCAGCGAACAATCGCGGTCGCCCAGGTAAACGGCATGGCCATTGCCATCGGCCAGTACCTGGATTTCAACATGCCGTGGGGTGGTGAGGAATTTTTCCATATACACGGTGGGGTCGCCGAAGGCGGCGCGGGCCTCGGTTTGGGTAATGGATACCGATTCAATCAGTTCCTGTTCACTGTGAACCACGCGCATGCCGCGGCCACCACCGCCAGATGCGGCTTTGATAATAACCGGGAAGCCAATATCCCTTGCCAGCTGCATGATTTCATCAGGGTCGTCGCTTAGCGGGCCATCGGAACCCGGCACACAGGGTACGCCGGCGTTTTTCATGGCTTCAATCGCCGATACCTTGTTGCCCATTAAGCGAATGGTGTCTGCCCGTGGGCCAATAAAGGTGAATCCGGAATCGGTAACACGCTCGGCAAAATCGGCGTTTTCAGCTAAAAAGCCGTAGCCGGGGTGGATTGCATCAGCGTCGGTAATTTCTGCTGCGCTGATAATGGCGGGAATGTTCAGGTAGCTTTCTGCGGCAGGTGCAGGCCCAATGCACACGGCTTCATCGGCCAGTCTTACATGCATAAGGTTGGCATCGGGTTTGGAGTACACCGCAACCGTTTTTATGCCCATTTCTTTACACGCACGGAGTACACGTAGCGCAATCTCGCCACGGTTGGCGATCAAGACTTTCTCAATCATGGTCTTGTCCTTTTTCAGTGGCCAGGGCTGTTAGTCAATAATAAAGAGAGGCTGATCGAATTCGACCGGCTCGGCGTTTTCCACCAGAATGGCGCGAATAGTACCGGAGCGATCCGCTTCAATCTGGTTCATCATCTTCATGGCTTCAACAATACAAAGGGTGTCGCCGGTTTTGACGGTTTGGCCAACTTCCACAAAGGCTTTTGCTTCGGGTGAAGGGGAGCGGTAGAAGGTTCCCACCATGGGCGAGCGCACTTTGCTGCCTTCGGGTTCGTCGGTGGCGGGTGTTTCTGGTGCAGTGCTTGGGGCTGGGGGCGGCGCTGGTTGTGCCGGTGCAGGAGCTTGTGGTGCAACCGGTGCGGCATGATAGGCTACCTGTTGGGCGGCTGCCTGGCTGTTTCTGCTGATTCTTACAGACTCTTCGCCTTCTTTTATTTCAATTTCGTCAATGCCGGATTCTTCTAAGAGTTCAATCAGCTTTTTAACTTTACGGATGTCCATAAGTGGTATCTCTTTTAATCGTTTTAATACTGTTTTTATTGGTTTTAATGGGGCTTGTCAGCAAGCTGAGCGATTGCCGCCTGTAATGCAAATTCATAGCCTTTGGCGCCCAGACCAGTGATGGTTCCCACTGCAATATCTGCAAAATAGGAATGATGACGGAATTGTTCTCGCGCATGAACATTGGAAAGATGCACTTCAATAAAGGGCATGCTGACACCTAATAAGGCATCTCTAATGGCAATGCTGGTGTGAGTAAAAGCGCCGGGGTTAATAATAATAAACTCAACATCGCTGCCGAGTGTGCTGTGAATTTTATTGATGATCTCCCCTTCGGTATTGCTTTGAAAGGCGTCTAGCTGGTATCCGGCGGCGTTAGCCAGGGCTGTCAGTCGCTGGTTAATGGTTTCCAGTGTGTCGTTACCATAATGCCCGGGCTCCCGTTGGCCCAGTAAATTAAGATTTGGCCCGTTTAACACTAGCAATGTCGCCATTCAATGCTTCCTCACAATCCGGTACTGAGATTTATACCCAGCCAAAGGTAATGCTGTCGATTATAACGAGCGTTTTTTAAAGCATCTTCCGTTATTGCGCCAATATTACAAATGGTTACAAGTTAAATGGATTTACAGTGCCATTAACCGCATGTTAGCCGAAATTAGCCACATAATAGTAACTAATTTCTAAAAGTATCGTCAATGACAGTTACCAAGCTGGCCGGTTTGGAGTGATTGGCCAATTTAAACTTATTGGAAAAGCTGTTGCAGGTGTTTAATAAAGGGCTTCGGCGCTTTATAGGCGTAGATACGGGCCTGGTTGATTTCCTTGCCGTTTTCATCAAAGAATAAAATGGCAGGTGGGCCGATCAGCTGATAACGATCCAGTAGTTTTTTGGCATGATCGTTGTTGGTTAAATCAATTTGCAGCCAGCGATGGCCGCTTAACAGTTGTCGGGCAGTGGGGTCGCTAAAAGAGGTGTGTTCCATTTCGATACAGGATGTACACCATTCGGCAAAGTAATCCAGCATCACCGGCTGGCCCTTGTCGCGGGCATCTTGCAGGGCGGCTTCCAGCGCTGGCGTATCGCGCAGTATCTCAAAAGGCAGCGGGTTCTGCTGATTGTCGGTACCGGTATGGCTGATGCTGTTGTCGGCAGAGTTGTTGGCAAGTGTGTAACCGTTGATGCTGTGAAAAATCAATGCAGCGCCAGCCACCAGTGTGCTGATTGCGATGGCGCGAAATAACAGGTGCTTGTGGTTGCTGCTGTTTTCAAAAGCACCCAGGTAGATGCTTGCCAGTATCAGTAAAAAGCCCCATAGCATGTATTCGAGGCTGTCTGGCACCAGGTGTTTGGTCAGCCAAAGCCCGGTGGCTAATAACAGCACGCCAAAAATGGCTTTGATCTTATCCATCCAGGGCCCTGCTTTTGGTAAGGCGTTAGCTCCGGTGGTTCCTAACACCACTAACGGGGCTCCCATTCCCAGCCCAAGAGCTAATAAAGCGGCACCACCAAACCACATGTCGCCGGAATGGCCAATATAAAGCAGCGCCCCCATCAAAGGGGCTGATACACAGGGGGAAGCAATCAGCGCGGCGAGCACGCCCATCAGTGCTGCGCTTATAAGGGTGCCACCCTGTTGCTTTTGGCTGATGGCATTCAGTTTGCTTTGTAGGCTGTTGGGTAGTTGCAGTTCGTAAAAACCGAACATCGAAAGCGATAAAACAATAAAAATAGCGGCAAAGCTGAACAGTACCGCCGGCTGTTGCAAAATCACCTGAATCTGCTCGCCGCTGACACCAACAATCATACCGGCAATGGCGTAGGTCGAGGCCATGCCCAGTACGTAGGCTCCCGATAATAAAAAGCCCTTAATAGCTGAAGCCCTTTCGCCCTGGCCAATAATAATGCTGGATAAAATAGGCACCATAGGGAGTACGCAGGGGGTGAAGCAAAGGCCTACACCAAGAATAAAAAACAACCCAAGGTTAAATAAAAAACCTTTTTCGGCGAGTATCGAGGCTAATCCGGTCGCTGATTCTGTATCACGGCTGTTTTTTTTTACGCTGCTGGTATCCACGCCGGCGTTGTTTGTTGTGGGTACAGCAAATGTCAGGGTCTGTTTTTGTGGCAGATAGCACAGGCCTTGATCGGCACAGCCTTGATAGCGCACTTTCACTGTTAATGGGCTACCGGAAATTTCCTGTAACGCAAGGGTAATATCGACCTGATGATAAAAGGCAGTGACATCGCCAAAAGTTGGATCTTTCTTGGGCTTGCCCGCCTGGGAAAACTGCGGTTCGCCCAATACAGCGCCTTCCGGGCTTTCGACAGTAAACTGAAAACGGTGCTTGTAAAGGTAATAGCCGTCAGCGATCAGCCAGCTAAAATGAAGCAGGTTGTCTTTAATTTCGCCAGACACCTGAAATGCCTGTTCAGCGGGAAGAAAATCGTATTTCTGAGTATCGGTAGCGCCAAGCGAGGCTCGTTGCGTATTTGAAAACAGGGAATCAGCCAGCGCGGGGGCCGCAAAACAGAGGGCAAGCAACACCAGCGAGATAAATTTCACGGGTTGAAGTGCGAGCCTGTATACGTGCATATAAAAATTATTCTGTGCGGCGTTCAATGCGGTTTACCTGTGTTCTACTGTGGCTTGATTTATTGGCCCGCCTATTTCGGATAATAGGGCCGACAGCCTGAGTATAAGTCAAATCTTTCGCTTTCGACTTGCTTTTATCAGAGAGGTTCCCTTTATTGTTAGCACTGCACGCAATAGAGCCAAGCCGGCTTTAACAGTTAGCACCCTTAGTAATTACGCTTTCCTTAATCACCAGCGGTTTTCTGGTATCTATTAAAATCAGGTAAACGGGCACCAATGTTGAAGACACCGCGCAATTATTGGTCGATTTAAGTAGTGACAGCTCTGTCTCTAACGTGACAAAATCTTCGGATTCATTTACCTGCTTAAGCTGTACGCTTACAAACTCACCATTGTCACCCAACTCTCCAAGTGTGATCAGAACAGCCTGTTGGGATGAAAAATCAGCGCCAACATCCGAGATTTTATCGTCTTCAATAACGCCTAATCGCTCAATC
>PDSR01000093.1 GCA_002748575.1 Gammaproteobacteria bacterium | reverse complement strand
CTGGCTTTTTATAATGATATTGTCAGGCTTTGAATGAGCCAGTCGATTAAAAAAACGCCATTACAATAAGGCCAATTTGAATTTACCTTTCAAAATCTGCGAGTTTTCATTGAGTATTTCATTAAAAATAAAAACAGTCTTTCCAATAGCATTACTTTTGCTCACCCTTGGCTTTTCCATTGGCGTGCGAGCTGAAAGCTTTATCATCAAAGACATTCGTATCGAGGGGCTGCAGCGGGTTTCAATGGGTGCCGTCTTTAACATTCTCCCCCTGGAAGCAGGCGATTCCATCGAAGAAACGCAGCTTGCCCAGATTGCCAGAATACTGTTTCTGACCGGTAATTTTCAGGATGTTGCACTGTATCGTGATAGCGATACATTGATTGTTCGTGTGAGTGAACGGCCTTCAATCCAAAGCATTGAGCTGGATGGTAACAAATCCATTGATTCAGAGAACCTGCTGGAAGGCCTTGCACAGGCAGGGTTAAGTGAAGGCAGCGTGTTTCAGAGAGCCACGCTGGATCGCATTAAACTGGAACTGGAAAGGCAATATACTGCGCAGGGGCGTTATGCGGCACGCGTTGTACCGAACGTAACCCCGATGCCGCGCAACCGGGTTAAGATTGATATCAAAGTGAAAGAAGGCAAGGTGGCAACTATCAGCGGTGTTGATATTGTTGGCAATCAGGCTTTTAACGACGAAGATTTGCTTGATGAATTTCAGCTGAAAAAAACCCACTTTACTTCATTTTTTAAAGGCGACGACAAGTATTCCCGTGAACGGCTTTCAGGTGATCTTGAAAGCCTGCGCTCCTATTATATGGATCGTGGCTATGTAAATTTTAATATTGAATCGACCCAGGTTTCGGTAACACCCGATAAGTCCGAAGTTTATATTGCGGTGAATGTATCTGAAGGTGATGTTTTTACAGTTAACGAGGTTAAACTTTCTGGAGACCTGAAGGTAAAAGAAGAAGATCTTAAAAAGCTGTTACTGGTTCGCAAAGGCCAGACCTTTTCCCGGCAGCTGGTAACAGTGACCAATGAATTGATCACCAAGCGGTTAGGTAATGAAGGTTATACCTTTGCGAATGTGAATGGCGTTCCCAGCATTAATAACGAAGACAAAACCGTCGATGTGACGTTTTATGTTGATCCCGGTGCGCGAGTTTATGTGCGCCGCATTAATTACTATGGCAATGTTAAAACCAGAGACGAAGTGCTGCGACGTGAAATGCGTCAAATGGAAGGGGCGTGGGCCAATGGTCAGTTGATAGAAAACTCCAAGGTCAGGCTGGAGCGGCTGGGGTTTTTTAAAGGTGTTTCTGTTGAAACAACCAAGGTGCCTGGTACTAATGACCAAATTGATGTGAACTATACTGTAGAAGAACAGCCATCGGGCAGTATCAGCGCCAGCCTTGGTTATCAGCAGGGGTCTGGCTTTGTATTCGGGGCCAGTATCAGTCAGAATAATTTCCTTGGAACCGGTAACAAAGTATCTTTTTCTGTTAATAAAAGCGATTTTCGCGACAGCTATACCTTTTCTTATTTAGATCCCTATTTTACCGTTGATGGTGTCAGCAGGGGTTATTCTCTATTTTATCAACAAACCGATATTGATGAAGACTTCAGCCTTTCATCCTGGTCGATGGACCGTTTTGGAGGTAACGTCAGTTTTGGTTACCCTATCAGTGAAATTGCGCGTTTAAATTTTGCACTTGGCTATGAAAATATCAAACTCTATGCAGGGAATCGTTCGCCCCTGGATGTCTGGGAGTGGGTTGGCTATGATCAGTTTGAATATCTATTGAATAACCGCCGTACACAGATAAAAGATTACAATATTTTCACTGTGTCCGGGCGTTGGTCAGAAAGCACTTTGAACCGCGGAGTATTTGCAACGCGCGGTTATGCACAAAGTGTGGCATTGGAAGCATCGATACCCGACAGTGAAATTGAATACTACAAGATTAATTACCGAGGTGAGCGTTATTTTCCGCTGTCAAAAATATGGACATTGAGAACACGTGCCCATATTGGCTATGGTGATGGTTATGGCGACACTGACAGACTACCTTTTTTCGAGCATTACTATGCAGGTGGTTTTGGTTCCATTCGCGGTTATCAGGATCGTTCTCTGGGGCCAAGGGAGCGTCAATCTCCCGAAGATATCGGTGATGAGGATGCTATCGGTGGTAATCTGTTAGTGGAAGGTGCGCTGGAGTTCATTTTTCCGGTTCCCTTTGTAAAAGATAAACGATCTATTCGGACTCTGTTCTTTATTGATGCCGGTAATGTGTTTGATACCAGGCGGAAAGATCACGGAGGGTGGGATTTTGATGTTGATGAGTTTCGCTATTCTTACGGCGTTGGTTTATCCTGGATAACGGGTATAGGCCCATTAACCTTTAGCTTATCAAAGCCGTTTAATGAGCAGGAAGGCGATGAAACCAAGCGTTTCCAATTCTCATTGGGGCGTCCATTTTAATAACTAACATAAACAATAATCAAAGTGAGGATAATGTGAATCAGATTAAATGGGTATTAGTAGCGCTGCTTTCAGTTTTTTCCATGGCGGCTGTTGCTGCCGATAAAATTGCGGTAGTTAATGTGCAGGATGCCATTAAAAATTCAGATGGTGCCAAGCTCTGGATTGAAAAATTTGAAGCCGAGCATGCTTCTGAGCAGGCTGACATTCGTGTGCTTGAGTCTGAATTAAAAGCGATGCAAGAACGTTATAAAAAAGATGAAGCTATTTTAAGCGATGACGAAAAGCGCAAAGCTAATAAATCCATGCAGGAAAAATTCGAAGAACTGCAATTTCGGGGTAAACAACTGCAAAAAGAATATAAGGCTGGTCAGCAGGAGTTGTTGAAGTCAATGCTGCCTAAAGTGAATAAAGCGTTAAATAAACTCATGGAAAAAAACGGTTACGATATGATACTGCATCGTGAGGCAGTGTTAATGCTATCGTCTGAGCTGGATATTACTGAGAAAGTCATCAAACAGATGAATAAACAGTAGCACTGTTAAGTTTTAAAAGCATAGAGCTTTAAACATCACAGCTAAGGAATGGAGCAAACCATTGAAACAATGGGTTTTAAGTGAGCTGGCAAAAGAACTTGGAGTCTCTGTAAAAGGAGACTCTACGATTCTGGTTGATCATTTGGCAACACTTCAGAATGCTCGTCAAGGTAGCTTGTCTTTTCTTTCCAATCCTTTGTATCAAGCCCAGCTGGAAAGCTCAAAAGCCAGTGCTGTGATTGTTGCTCCTGATTTTGTAGAACAGTGCCCGTCAGCGGCGTTAATTAGCGATAATCCTTATCTAACTTATGCCAAGGCCTCCCGTCTTTTTGATAATACGCCTGCATTAGCGCCTATTGTTCATGCCAGTGCGGTGGTGGCTGACGACGTGAAACTGGGTAATGATGTGGCCATTGGTGCCAACTGTGTGATAGATGCAGGTGTTACCATTGGCGATGGTGTAGAAATCGGCTCAGGTTGTGTTATCGGGAGTGGCTCATCGATAGGTGCCTACACTCGCCTGCGTGCCAATGTGACTTTTTATCATGGGGTGCAGGTGGGTGAACGCTGTCATTTTCACAGTGGTTCGGTTATTGGTGCTGATGGCTTCGGGTTTGCTCCTGTTGAGGGTGGCTGGTACAAAATTGCCCAGCTCGGGGGCGTGCAGATCGGAAACGATGTTGATGTTGGCGCCAACACCACCATTGATCGCGGTGCCATTGATCCAACGAAAATTGGTAATGGTGTGGTATTAGATAATCAGATTCAAATCGCTCACAATGTTGAAATCGGTGATTTTACCGCTATAGCTGGGTGTACGGGTATTGCGGGTAGTACCAAAATAGGACGTTATTGCACCATAGCAGGTGCTGTTGGTATTGCCGGGCATCTGGAAATCTGCGATAAGGTTCACATTACTATGAGATCTGCGATTACCCGGTCGATATCCAGCCCTGGTTCGTATTCGTCGGGAACGGCGATGTCGACAACAGCTGAGTGGCGTAAAAGTGCTGCAAGGTTCAGGCAGCTGGACTCGTTGGCCCGATCAATTCGCAAATTGGAACGAAAGCTTTCCCGTTAGGCTGCTGCGCCAATTATTTGCCTTTGTAGCAATAGCCTCATAACAATAACTTCATACAACAACGGATAGCTGTATAATCAGGTTGAGGCAGGTATTCTAACGGCTTCCCCGGATCGTAATTAAATAGGCCAGTTTATGGACATTAAAGAAATTCAGCAGTACCTACAGCACCGATATCCATTTTTATTGATTGATCGTGTAGAGGAACTGGTGCAGGGTGAACATATTGTTGCGTTGAAAAACGTGACTATTAATGAACCTCAATTTACCGGGCATTTCGAGAATAACCCCATTTTTCCGGGTGTTTATTTAATAGAAGCTATGGCTCAAGCCAGTGGTGTTTTGGCGCTTAAAACGTCTGGTGAAAAAGTGAAAGCGACTAAAGCTTATGTTTTAGCCGGGATCGATAAAACTCGGTTTAAACGTTCAGTTGTGCCTGGAGATCAGTTAAAAATTCACTCTAAAGTGATAACCTGTAAACGTGGTATCTGGAAGTTTCGGGGAGAAGTAAAAATAGACGGTGAAACCGCTGCCAGTGCCGAGCTTCTATGTGCCGAAAGGGAACTTTAACCTTGATACATTCTCAAGCTATTATCGATAAACAAGCCAACCTTGCCAGTGATGTAGAAGTAGGTCCTTGGACCTTTATCGGGCCGGATGTTGAAATAGATTCAGGTACTGTGGTTGGACCTCATGTCGTCATTAATGGGCCAACCCGTATCGGGAAAAATAATCGTATCTTTCAATTTTCATCGGTGGGTGAAGAGTGCCAGGACAAAAAATACAAAGGTGAGCCCACCCGCCTGGAAATTGGTGATAACAATGTGATACGCGAGTCCTGCACTATTCATCGCGGTACGACTCAAGATAACAGCCTGACTAAAATTGGATCAGGTAATCTGCTGATGGCTTATGTACATGTCGCCCATGATTGTATGGTGGGTGACAATAATATTTTTGCCAATAATGCTTCCCTCGCAGGCCATGTGCATGTGGATCATGATGTTGTTCTTGGGGGGTTCTCTGGGGTACATCAATTCTGCCAGATTGGAGCCCATAGCATGGCCAGTATGGGTTCTATGATTGTGAAGGACGTTCCCGCTTTTGTGATGGTCAGCGGTGATACTGCCAGGCCTCATGGAATGAATGTCGAAGGTATGCGACGCCGCAACTACTCTAAAGAAATGATCGTCAGCCTGCGAAACGCTTATAAAGTGGTTTATCGTCAGGGCTTGACAGTGAAGCAGGCCATCGAAGAATTGAATACTTGGGATCAGTTTGATCAGTTAACCTGGTTTATTGATTCCATCAAAAATTCTAATCGGGGTATTACTCGTTAATGGTTGATAGGCCAATACGAATAGGTATAGTTGCTGGGGAAATGTCTGGCGACTTGCTGGGAGCCGGGCTTATTCAATCCATTAAGCAGCTGGCACCACAGGCAGAATTCATCGGTATTGGCGGGCCTAAAATGATTGGTGCAGGTTGTCGCTCATTATTCCCCATGGAACGCTTGTCGGTGATGGGTGTGGCAGCGGCGCTGGCGGCCTGTGACAGGGCTTCGAGCGCGGCGTCGTCGCCGGTGGTGCCGATGAGGGTTTGCGCGGCCTCGTCGGCGACGATCACCTTGGGGCCGACGGCGCCGAGGGCGATGCGCGCGGTTTCGATCTTGCCCGCGCCATCAAGCGACAGGGCGATGCCGACGCCCACGACAGCGATGTCCATCTCGGTGCGCGGGGTGAAGCGCAAGTAAGCGCTGCCTTGGCGCGCGGCGGGCGCGGGTAGAAGGATG
>PDSR01000056.1 GCA_002748575.1 Gammaproteobacteria bacterium | reverse complement strand
ACTCGGGGTTATGTACCAGCGCACAACACAGGCTTAGCTTTTGCTTCATACCACCCGACAATTTTCCAGCGGCACGCTCGGCAAAAGGGCTCAGTGCGGTCGCCGTTAACAGCCGTTGGATACGCTGTTTGCGTGCGGCTTTATTCAGGCCAAACAAACGCGCGTGAAATTCAATGTTTTCATAGACAGACAACGTCGGGTATAAATTTTTCCCCAAGCCCTGCGGCATAAACGCAATTCGCTGGAGCAAATCTTCACGCTCGCGTTTTACATCCTGGTTTTTATTCAGCACCCTGACGGTACCCTGCTGGATAATACGAGAGCCTGCAATCAGCGACAATAACGTCGATTTCCCCACGCCATCCGGCCCGATAAGCCCTACGGTTACGCCTTTGGGGATGACCAGCGACACATCATCCAGGGCACGCACTTTGGGGTAATCGTGTATTACATGGCTTAATTCAACGTCGTTTTTTTGCATGATGTGCTTTCTTGATATTATTCTTCAATATTAGGTAGTTTTACCGCCAGATCATTGCTCCATACCGCTTTGGGTTCAGTCAGCACGTAACCATCACCCGCCATGCCGCCACGTAAATAATTTTGATACTTGTATGCGATATCAACAGGAATTTTTAATTTCACCTTAAACATTAACTTAGCCCGCTCACTTTTGGTTTCAACGTGCTTGGGGGTAAATTGCGCATCACTGGCGATAAAGGCTACTTTTGCCGGAAAAACATAATCCTGACCATCCAGAACAATACGGGCTTCGCTGTTTAAGACAACTTTATTAACAACAGGGCCGGGTAAAAATAAATTCATACTGATATCGCCTAAATCGAGCAAGCTAACAACTTTTGAACCAGGCCCAACAACGCTACCCATTTCAACCAGTTTGTATTGCACTCGACCTGCCTTGGGGGCTTTTATCCGTAAGTCGCCCAGCATGGAGTCGATTTGTTCAACCTGTGCTTCGGCTTGTTGAACGCCGGCGGTTGCTTGCTGAACGGCCGCTTCGGCTTCTTTTTGGGCAAATTGTAATGCCGTCAAACTAGCTGCTGCTGCGTCACGCGCTGCGATACGTTTATCCAGTTCGGATTTGGAAATTAATTTGTTTTTATGCAGAGCCAGTGCGTTATCAACATCGAGTTGGGTGACTTTTATTTGCTGTTGCTGGGCTATTAGTTGGGCGGCAACGTGTTTGACGGCTTTCTCTGCTTGCTGTTGCTTCGCACGGCTGGCATTTTGTTGCGCCAGTGCCGCATGATGTTTAGCCTGGGTTGTTTCTGAAGATAGAATCGCCAGCACTTCACCTTGTGTGACGTATTGCCCTTCCTCTACCACAACTTGTTCAACACGACCCGGATACAAGCTTGCCACATCCATACGGGTCAGTTCCAAGCGCCCATTAGAATGAGTAATGCCCGGTTGTTCAACGGATTGGTTATTTTGCTGGTAATACCAATACCCTCCGCCAGCCAGTAGAACCAATATGATCAGTATAAGTTTATTTTTCATAACGACAGCTTCTATATCAATCGAGATTTTCTAACGGAAGAATTTTATTGCTAAAAACAGGAGGAGTATACAGAGTTACTTGTCTACTATGCAGAAAAAATAATGCTGATGCCGGGGAAGCTCTTGAGTGTAAATGTGCCGAGTCAGTTCTCCCGTACAGGGTGATGCTTTGCTGAAAAATTGTAATGCCGTTGCATGCCCGGTTTGTGTTGGTTTTTTAATGGCTTAACAAATGGCGCAATAATGCCCAGGGCATCGCAGGCTGAGTTGGCTTTTTGATGAGTAAAGGAAAGGATGTTGCTGGCGGCGGTGTGAACTTCGGGTGATACATCTGTGCGAGCCGCTTCCAGTTCCATGCGGTGTGCCATGCGTATCCACAATTGCATATTTTCAACAGGCTTGTCGTGGGTACTGAAGACTGCTGATAGTTGCTCGGCTGCATTAATCAGGCTGTTCAGGGATTCAATGGTTGGATTGCTGTTCAAGCCGGAACTGGCACAATACAGGGCGGTGTTGGCATGGTCACAGGCTTTTACAAAAGCATCATTCTTTAAGATTCGCTGTGCTCGTTGTGCTGGTGTTTCCATATTATGCCGCTTGCCGCCAGAAGTTTATCTTGAAATTGATCAGATGATAACAAGAATCATTCTTATTTAAAATAAGCATAGGCAATTATTTTATGGGATGCAAATACCTGAATTCCTTAAATTGGGGGCTGCTTACGTTTATTGCTAAGCGAAAAAAGCCCGCTCAGGTTAACCGGGCGGGCTTTTGTTTGTTTAAAAGGATTTAAATCATAGCTCTAGCTTAGTTCGTAGCTAAAGCTGCCTTCTTCATCAACATTGATATGAATGTTTTTAATTTCCTTACCTTCTGCCATGCGATTTAAGCACTCGCTAGCCAGTTCGGGTAATAGCGTGCGGGAAATAATGTGTTCAATATTGCGGGCACCGGTATCTACTTCCTGACTGCGGGCAACAATGTGCAAGGGCACATCTTCGTGGTAACTGAAGTTGGCACCGTAGTGTTCTTTCACTCGCTTCTCGATACGTTTCATGTTCAAGCCACAGATAACGATAAGGTTTTCGTCGTCCAGCGGATAGTAGGGAACAATATCGCAACGGCCCAGGAATGCGGGTTTGAACCAGTTTAATAATTGCGGGCGGAAATTATCGAGAATAACATCCGGTTCCGGCTTTTCTTCAGATGCTTCGCAGATAGCACGAATATGCTCTTCACCGGCATTCGAGGTCATAATAATAATGGTATTTTTAAAGTCGATATCCCGGCCTTCACCGTCTTTAATGGTGCCCTTGTCGAACACGTTATAGAAAATATCCTGCACACCGTGGTGGGCTTTTTCCATTTCATCTAACAGCACTATGCTATAGGGTTTGCGTCGCACGGCTTCGGTTAGTACGCCGCCTTCACCGTAGCCGACATACCCCGGGGGCGAGCCAACCAGCATGGATACTTTGTGTTCTTCTTTAAACTCAGACATATTAATGGTGGTAACATTGTGTTCGCCACCATAAAGCATTTCAGAAAGTGCCAGCGCGGTTTCGGTTTTACCGGTACCTGATGGGCCAACCATAAAAAACACGCCAATGGGTTTGCGAGGATCGCGCAAGCCTGCCCGCGAAGTGCGAATGGATTGCGCGATGGCTTCCAGTGCGTGGTCCTGACCAATGACTCGGGCGTTTAAGCGTTGTGCAAGGTTGAGGACGTTAGCCATTTCATCGCTGACCATACGGCCCACTGGAATGCCGGTCCATTGGCCGACAACTTCGGCCACTGCCTGGCCGTCTACCACCGGCTGCATCAACGGCGCTTCGCCTTGCACTTCGTTAAGCTGTTCGGTTAAGCCCTGCAGGCGGGTTTTTAAAGTATCCCGTTCTTCATCCGAGAGCTGTGTGGTGCTTGCTTCCGGGGCTTCTTTATCGGCGTTTTCAGTCGGTGTTGGCTTGCCAATAAAGTCGGCTTCAATCTTTTCACGAACTTCGCGAATTTGCTGCACCAGCTCTTTTTCTTTATCCCATTGTTCATTCAGCTGTGCCAGGCGGGCTTCTTCCTGGGCTTTGCTGGCGGTGAGTTCGGCAATGCGTTCCTGACAACCACCCGAGGTGGCATCTTCCCGTTCAAGCATGTGTATGTTGCGGGTGCATTGGTCGATATGGCGGCGGGAATCTTCAATGGCGGCAGGGGTGGTGCCCAGGCTTAACGACACTTTGGCGCAGGCGGTGTCCAGCAGGCTTACCGATTTGTCGGGGAGCTGTCGGCCAGCGATATAGCGGTGCGACAACTTAACCGCATCAATAATGGCCTGGTCAAGAATGCGTGTTTTGTGGTGGCTCTCCAGCGCTTTGGCAATGCCGCGCATCATTTCAATGGCGGTGTTTTCATCGGGTTCTTCCACTTTCACCACTTGAAAGCGGCGTGTTAATGCCGGATCACGTTCAAAATATTTTTTGTATTCTGCCCAGGTGGTGGCGGCAATGGTGCGCATTTCGCCGCGGGCCAGCGCCGGCTTCATCAGGTTTGCGGCATCTCCCTGACCTTCCTTGCCACCGGCACCAATTAACGTGTGGGCCTCGTCGATAAACATAATAATAGGTACCGGCGATGCTTTGACTTCGTCGATCACTGATTTTAAGCGGTTTTCGAATTCACCTTTAACGCTGGCTCCGGCTTGCAGTAATCCCAGATCCAGGGTGCGAACCACAACGCCTTGCAGGGTTTCCGGCACATCATTTTGTGCGATACGCAGAGCAAAACCTTCAACAACCGCTGTTTTACCAACACCGGCTTCCCCGGTCAGAATCGGGTTGTTCTGGCGGCGGCGGCTGAGGATGTCCACCAGTTGGCGTATTTCTCCATCACGGCCTAATACCGGATCAATGTTGCCTTGGGCGGCCCGTTCGGTCAGGTTAATGGTGAACTTGTCTAGCGAGGGTGTTTTGGTGGGCGCTCCCGCCTGAACTGCTTCACCTGAATCAACGGCGGTGCCACCCTCGGAAAGAATAGTGGTGGATTCTGAAGTGGTGCCCACGGTGGCACGGGCCATTTCTTTTGCGGATTCACCGGGAATGTCTTTTAGTTCTTTGGAGCTCTCACCCAGTTGGCGGCGGAAACTTTCGTCGAGCATCATGGCGGCGAGTAAATGGCCGCTGGTAACCTGGGCGTGGCCGTATTCCACCGATGCCAGTAACCATGCTTCTTTGGCAAGGTCTACCAGTGCGGGCGACAGCGAAGGTGGTCGGCTGCTGCCATTTTTCAAGCGATCCAGAATATTGGTCAGATCGCGCGCCAAGTGCGCCATGTTCACTTCAAAGCGTTCTAAAATGGCAACAATGTCGGTATCGCCTTCTTCAATCAGCTTGAGTAACCAGTGCTCGATTTCCACCTCGTAATGAGCACGCGACATGGCAAGACCAGCCGCCGCTTCCAGGGAATTTCGCACGGTGGGATTCAGACGGCCCACCAGGGATTTAAGGTTAAGTGTAATCATAGGGCGGTTTCCTTTACGCTTTTGCGTTTTTTAGCTCACTGATTGTGAGTGTTTTATTTCGTTCAATTTATAATTGTTTTTTATGTTTGGTTTTATCGTTATTTTTATAGTCGCTTTGCTAATAATCTGCCTGGGAAATTCGTATTTTTACGGTTTTATTTTCCTGGTGGCGGGCTGGCATAAAGGCATTCCAGCCAATCTGCAGGGGGCGCTGGCTTTTTGTTTCTAATCTGGCTGTGGGCATTTCGTTGGCCGGTATATGTAAAGTAATATCATAGTCCAGCTCAATACCCACATAGAGTCGAATCAGTGAATGCAGTGCTTTCAACTTGCGGCTGTCGGGTGCCAGTGATTCATATTGCTGGTAATTAAGCGGCCCGATGTGAATGTTGAACTTGCTTTGCGCCGACCAGATTTTATGGCCCAGCATGGCATCACAGCCAAGCCGGGAATTCTGCCCCAGTGGCATACCTTTCCCCGGTAAGCGAGTACGCATATCCGGTATGATTGTCTGCCATTGTGCGGCAAAAGGCGCTACTGTGACAGGCAACTGAAAATAATCAGCCAGCATACGTTGCAATGCGGTGGCTGATCGTGGTTTTTGAATAAAATACGCTGTGTATTTTAAAATCTGATCGCTCAGTTCGGGCAATCCATGTAAACCCTGCTGAGTATTCAGTCCGGCAAGCGATCTTAAGGTATCGGTAAACAGATCTGTTTGTGAAAAACCGGTTTCCTGTACCTGCGTATTGTTCGGTTTTTCCAGTACCTGCTGTTCTACATACGTATTGAAACGATATTTGTTAGCTGCGCGATAATAAATAGCCAGTGATCGGTGATTAAACAGATCAAGAAAATTGCCTAATGAAAAATCTTTAAAGCGGTAGCGTTGCAGGATCAGTTCGGTGTAGTGATAGGGTAAAACACCGCTGCTGCCAGTCAGCCCGATCTGCCAGCC
>PDSR01000055.1 GCA_002748575.1 Gammaproteobacteria bacterium | reverse complement strand
CAAGTTCAGCAAGTTCCCGGAACATTCGAGTTGGTTCGTTACCAGTGCGTAACATTGTAAGATCAGGTTTAAACTTGATGACAAAGTCAGTTTTTTCCAGCAAATTATCGCTATCGTTTGGCTGGCTGCTGATGCTGTCGGCTATAGTTTCCTGTGAAGCATCCCCGGGAATTGACGCAGGCGCCGTTTCTACACCATTTAAAATGGCATTAAAGCGATTAATCAGTTCTTTCGCTGCATCACTTTTATCCGATTCCCCTGCTTGTAACTGTGACAGCATCCCTCGCAGACAATCGACTGACTGTAGCAGCAGGTCCACATGTTCCTGTGTTAATTGTCTGCTTCCTTCACGAATTTGATCAAGTAAGGTTTCCAGCACATGGGTAAATTCAGCCATTGCAGTAAAACCAAAAGTACCGCTGCTGCCTTTAATGGAATGGGCTGCCCGAAAAATAGTGTTAATTGTTTCACTATCCACCGAATGGGTATCCAAATCCAGTAAACAGGATTCCATTGCTTCCAGACCTTCAAAACTTTCTTCAAAAAAGATCTGGTGGAACTGGCTTAAATCAATGCTCATTAGCCACTCCGCTTAGCTGCTATCCAATCACTTTATTAATAGTATTCAACAACTGATCTGGGTTAAATGGTTTAACAATCCAACCTGTTGCTCCCGCAGCTTTGCCTTCTGATTTTTTTTCGCCCGATGATTCGGTGGTCAGCATTAATATGGGTGTGTACTTATAGGTATCCAAGCCGCGCAGATATTTGATTAAAGTGATGCCATCCATTACCGGCATATTGACATCTGATAAAACCAAATCAACACTTTGTGTTTTCGCCTTATCAAAGGCCTCTTGCCCATCAGAGGCTTCAATGACATCATGGCCAGCCCCTTGCAAGGTAAAGCTAACCATTTGTCTCATTGAAGCACTATCATCAACTGCAAGTATTTTGGCCATTATATTTCTCCGCTTTCCATCCTGAACGAATGCTGTATAGCTAAAACGCTAAAGCTTTTTCAAAACCCACCAACTGTGCACATTGCATAAATGCATCAGATGGTTTGGAAATTTTTACACTGCCATGTCGGCGTTTAAGGGATTCCTGCAAGCTGTATAACAGTTGTAATCCAGCTGTATCTATGCGTGTTACCTGGCTGGCATCCAGCTGTAACACTTCCCCTTTATCAAACGACTCTTTAAATAGCTCATACAGGATTTCGGCTTTGCTGATATCAACAACATCAGGCAACTCAATGACATTCAAATCAGACACATTTTAATCCCATTAAATATATGCGCACACTCCGAAGTGTAGCGCCTCTTTAAAAAAGAATAGACTGCAGAAGGGTATCTGCTAGGGGGAATCAGGATTAATTATGCGGGGGGTTTTCTTGTTATTATGAATAGCTATGGAAAGCCATAATTATTGAAAGTAATTGTTCTAAAAATAACGATCTCTATAAAATACGCTTATCGTGAACAGCACACTGTTATAAACACCACGTCAATCATAACGATTGCTTCTTAATGGCAAGTCATCAATCAGCCGCTGCTCTTGCTTATCCTGCATTTGCGCTTCTTCCGCTTTGATGTTTGCAATTAGACTATCGAGCGCTTTCAAGCGGGCATTAGCCGCGGCCCATTGTTCCCTGGCCACTTTCAGGGCGGCTTCTTTGATAACCAGTACTTGCTGTTGATTTTCAATAGCAGTATGCAGACGGCCGAGAAATAGCTGATATTTATCAAGCTGAGTAGCACTTAACGAAACACCAGTGTGTTGTGTTTGCTGGCTGCTTATATTGGCAAAGTAATCGCGTTGGTAGTTCTCCAACATCGACAGTTGTTGTTTTTCCTGCTCTACCTGCTGCTGAGCCTGAGCAAATTTTCTGGCGAATGTACGTTCTTCCTGTTCCTTCAGCTTTCTTACCGGCAGCATTCGCTGTGAGCGTTTCATTGATCAGGTATCGCAAACAGCGTATTTAATTGCTCGGTGCCCTGTTGAAAGTTAACGCTTTCATTAATTGATTGAGCAATGTAGTTTTTTAACTCACCAATTTTACTCACCGCCAGATCCGTTTCCGGATCACTCCCCTGTACATAGGCACCCACACTGATCAGATCTTTATTTTGCTCATAACGTGAATACAATCGCTTAAACAGCTGGGCTCTTTGCAGGTGATCTTCGCTGACAATATTGGGCATAGCACGACTGATAGAGGCCTCGATATCAATAGCCGGGTACATGCCTTCTTCTGCGAGGCGACGCGACAACACCACATGGCCATCCAGAATGGCGCGTGCTGAATCGGCAACCGGGTCCTGCACATCGTCACCTTCGGTTAATACGGTATAAAAAGCGGTAATGGAGCCACCGCCCTCGACACCATTTCCAGCCCGTTCAACCAGGGCGGGTAACTTGGCAAATACAGAAGGCGGATAACCTTTCGTGGCAGGCGGCTCGCCAACAGATAGGGCAATTTCACGCTGCGCTTGTGCGTAGCGGGTAAGCGAATCCATCAGCAGTAATACATTTTTTCCCTGATCACGAAAATATTCGGCAATGGAGGTTGCCATCATGGCACCGTGCATCCGCATTAATGGCGAATCATCGGCAGGGGATGCCACGACAATGGATCGTTTTAAACCTTCTTCGCCAAGAATATGCTCAATAAATTCTTTAACCTCTCTGCCCCGTTCACCAATCAAGCCCACGACGGTTATATCTGCGGTGGTGTATTTGGTCATCATGCCCAACAACACACTTTTACCCACGCCACTGCCGGCAAATAACCCCATGCGCTGACCGCGGCCCAGCGTTAACAAGGTATTAATGGCCCGCACGCCCACATCCATGGGTTGTGAAATGGGTTGTCGGTTCAAAGGATTTATCGGCGGCCTGGCCAGAGGAACTGATGAAGATAAATCCAGCGAACCTTTACCATCCAGCGGTTGGCCCTGACCATTCAGCACTCGGCCCAGCAGTTGCTCGCCCACCGGCACCTGTGCCACGCCCTGATGTGGAATAACCCGCGCTCCGGGCTTTAGTCCAGACACGGGTTCGATAGGCATAAGGAACACTTTGCCTCCGGAAAACCCCACCACTTCGGCCACCACATCCGGCGCATTGGCGGATCGAATCGTGCAATGGCCGCCTATCGGTACCCGGCATCCTTCTGCTTCCAGGGTAAGGCCCACCATGCGAATCAAGCGGCCTTCCACTGTAATATGCGGGCCGGCTTCACTGTACGGCAGGTATTGCTGAATACGCCGCGCGATTGGCTCACGCGCTTCGAGTGGCAACGCCATTAAAGGCCAGCCTCCGTGTCTTCATCGTCAGCAAAGGTATTTACCTCTCCCATTAACTGATCGAAACTGCCTTCTGTTTGCTGCTCCTGCTGCAACACCTGCTGATCCCGTTCATAAACCTGTTTGATCACTGTTGCCAGACGTTTTTCAGCCCGCATATCAATCACCGCGGTATCGGTATCAACTATACAGCCGCCCGGACTAATCGTTGCATGAGGTAGTAAACGCCAGCTGTCGTCGAATTCTCCTGCATCTGTTAATGACTGTTGTACAAATTCGGCGTCTTCAGGATTTAAATGAATACGAATGCGTTTGGCACCGGCATTTAAGCAATTCAAAGCTTCTTTAACCACCGTTAGCACACTGCTGGAATCGGCTTTCAGTTCTCGATACACCACCCGGGTACAAATATTTTCAACCAGTTGCAGCAGCGCATTTTCCAGTTCGTCATCCTGTTGTTCAATCGGCTCCAGCAAGGCACGGCTGATCTGCGCCAGCCGGGCAAGCGCCGCCTTAAGATCGCTTTCACCACTTTTGTATCCTTGATCATAGCCGGCTTTATAGCCCTGTTGCTGGCCCTGTTCTTTACCTTCTTCATAGGCCGCCTGACGAATCGCTTCCAGATCTTCTGCCGTTAACGGTTGAATTTCCTCTGCATCTTCGGTGACTTTATCGCTGACACTGTCTGGCGCTGGTGTGTTTTGTTGTTTCCCCGGGGTAGTGGAGGTAAAAGCCGTTGTCGATGCAACGGCATCAAGATCCGCATCCATAGCCGGCAATTCCCAGCGTTCATATGCCGAGAGCTCTTCTACCGTGGTGTTGTCGGCAGTTAATACCGAACGATGTTTGGAATCTATGTGCTTGTGCATCAAATCATTTCTTCTCCGCCCTTACCGCCCAGCACAATCTCACCGGCTTCAGACATACGGCGGGCTATTGCCAGAATCTCTTTCTGGGCACCTTCTACTTCACTGACTTTAACCGGGCCTTTCGCTTCCAGATCGTCGCGCAGCAGTTCGGCGGCCCGTTTCGACATATTGCCAAAGATTTTCTCTTTCACCACTTCATCGGCACCTTTCAGCGCCAATATCAACGATTCCGAAGAAACTTCACGTAGCAATGCCTGAATACCGCGATCATCAACATCACCAAGGTTATCGAACACAAACATAAGATCCTGAATACTCTGCGCCAGATCTTCGTCAGTTTCTTTAATGGCTTCCATAATTTGTGATTCGGTGGCGGTATCAAGGAAGTTCATAATATCAGCGGCACATTTAGTACCACCCAGATTGGTAGCCGCTGATGAAGATTGTTTGGCGAATTGTTTTTCGAGAATATCATTTAGTTCCCGCATTGCCTGCGGCTGCACCGATTCCAGCGCGGCAATACGCATTAAAATATCCAAACGTACGCGTTCATCGAAATAAGACAGTGCTTCTGCTGCCTGATCAGAATCCAGATAAGCGACCACTATGGCTTGAATCTGCGGGTGTTCGAAGCGAATCACATCGGCAACGGATCTTGCATCCATCCACTTCAGCGCATCCAGGCCTGCTGTGTTGTCGCCGGAAAGAATCCGATCAACAAGGCTTGAGGCCTTGTCTTCACCTAATGCGTTGTTAAGCATTTTACGAATGTAACCATCAGCACCCACGCCCAGGGATGTCTGAGTACGGATCACTGCCATGAACTCATTCATCACGCTTTCCACCTGGCTTTTATCAATGTCTTGCAAGCCTGCCATGGTGGTACCAATGAGCTGCACCTCTTTGGGTGCCATGTGCTTTAATACTTCAGCGGCGTTTTCTTCCCCCAGCGACAGCAATAAAACCGCTGCCTTTTCTAGACTGGAAAGACTCGCAGCACTGGAATTACCTTGAAGGTCTTTATTCTCACTCATCCTTCAACCAAGTCTTGATTACTTGCGCCACCCGTTTGGGGTCCTCTGCAACCAAGCCCTTTACTGAATCTAATTGTGTTTCATAGCTGTCGTCCGGGCCTGGTAATAATGGGTTGGAGCTGTCGCCAGTCAGCGTAACATCAACACCCTCGCCCGATTCACCCAGTCCACCGCCCAAGCCAGCCCCCAAGCCACCCAGGCCATCGGCATCCATGCCAGCCGTTAATGCTGTGATATCGTCTTTGCCGGTATCCACCAGCCTCTTAAATATAGGTCGTAATACGCCAAATAAAAGTAATAGAACCAGGAAAACACCAGCACCTATGCGCACATAATCTTTTAGCCAATCTTCTTTCCACCATTCGGTGGGCGGCAGGTCGATAATTTCTTCCTGCATATCATTAAAAGGTTGATTAATCACCGAAAGGCTATCGCCCCGCGCCGCAGAATAGCCAATGGCATCACGCACCAGCATATTAATACGTTCCAGTTCTGCGTCAGTTAATGATCGCTTTGATCGTGTGGTTTCGCCGGTTTCAGGATTTTTCACTGAAGTCCATTTGTCATCAAGCACCACTGCAACGGTCAGGCGATTAATCGTTCCCACTTGATGTCGGGTATGACTGATAGTGCGATCCAACTCAAAATTACGGGTAGCCTGACGCCGCACATTACCACTTTGCTCCACTCCACTGGCTACATCTGCTTGACCTGCCTGCTCGGGAACAGAAACAGCACCTGGGGGATGATTCGACAACGCACCGGGAATTCCGTTTGGCCC
>PDSR01000054.1 GCA_002748575.1 Gammaproteobacteria bacterium | reverse complement strand
AAACGGTAGTGTAACTTTCAAAGCACCACTGGTTGTTGCGCCGCCCACTTACAATATTGTTGATGAACTTAAAGCCGAAGGGGATTGGGATCTTCTCAAGAAATACTCCGGCTTCGAGTTTAACGATGAGCATCCGAAAGAGGCTGCCCGTACAAAATATGAAAATATGCTGTATCTGGAACGCCCCGGCTGTAATTTGTGTATGGGTAACCAGGAAAAAGCCGAGAAGGGCGATACCGTGTTAGCGACTTCTACGCGTCTTTTCCAAGGCCGGGTAGTGGAAGACACTGACGAGAAAAAAGGTGAATCCCTGCTGGCCTCTACGCCTGTTGTGGTGCTTTCTACCATACTTGGTCGTACTCCTACTATTGAAGAGTACAAGAGTGCAGTAGAAGGTATTAACCTGACCGATTTTGCGCCGCCACTGGAAGATCTGGCCGTTAGCTCAGATGGTGCAGTACCTGTTACTGTCAGGTAGGTCTTAACATAACGTAAAAAGCCCGCTTTCATTCGTGAAGGCGGGCTTTTTTGTGGTTCATGCGGCCTTACGCTTTATACAAGGTAAAACCTATGCCTTGATGATTACAGCGACATACCAAATATGAACACTAGCTGCGCCCAGCCAACCAGGCCACCAAGCACGGCCCCCAAAACCACCAGTTTCCATTCATCAGCTTCAAATGCCGGCCTTAACATGCTTTCAAATTGTTCAGGTGTAAGTCCGGTCATTTTTTCGCGCAGGGTTGCATTAATATCCATGGCTTCTTCCGTGTAATCATGGATGTATTTCATCGCTTCCGGAATGTATTCCATAATGCGATCTACCGCTATGTTTTTGATTTCAATATACCGATCTGTACCAATACCAAAAGTCACTAAAGGTTTGGTGAAACCAACACTATCGTCCATGGTACGCTTTACGTTTTTTTGAATAAGTTCGAACAAACGATCTGACGATGAACCTTTTAAAATAGCACTGATGATATTATTGGGGTTTAACACTTCTCCTGCGATCAGTATTCCAAAATCGGTAGCGACTTCATCCTGCCGTTTGATAAACAAGCCCTGAATGGTGAAAGGGCCAATTTTAATCGGCCTTTTGGGTGAAAAAATCATGTTAATCGCCAGCCAGTTGGTACCTGTACCGACCAGCACACCGCACAGTGGCAATATCCAGGATTCCTGATAAAAGAACCAAACCAGCATTTGTATGCAACCAAACAGAAAACCGAACCACAAGCCAGAGTTCTGTACGAAGGCGAATTCTTTATATCCGATTTCCTGAAACAGGCGAACCAGCATGGCGCGATCTTTAACAAACGCATCCATCACCATTTCTTTTAAATCAAAAATGTCTTCAATGTTGTATTTAATATCATCCATCATGGCTTTCACCACCGCCGGGGAATCGGCTTTGGCTCTTTGATAGATGCGATCTTTGA
Source organism: Gammaproteobacteria bacterium (assembly GCA_002748575.1). Classification (GTDB taxonomy): domain Bacteria; phylum Pseudomonadota; class Gammaproteobacteria; order Pseudomonadales; family Ketobacteraceae. Next base: position 4,564 of record PDSR01000054.1, on the reverse strand, counting down.
TTTTAATCGGCACTGATTCCCACAATTTAGGGGACTCGGCGTACATTACCTCATCAGTGATTTGTTGAATTAAACTGTTTATCACCGGTTCCAGGTGTTCGGCAATTTTCCTGGAGTCTATACGGTTGAATATATCCTGAACCTTAATCAGGTTCTGTGTCATTAATTCAACCTGAATACCCGCTATATACGGTGCGCGGCGCGGAACAACACCCTGCCAGCCAAGATAAGGTGGCTTGATACCCCAAAACTGAATGGGGTAACACATCATTTTTATACATACCCAGTTAGTACCGTAGCCTACCGCTGCGCTGACAAAGGGTATTGAAAGAAATAACCAAAGATTATCCATAAAGTTTCAAGTCCATATTCCGGATAAACTGTTAAAAGAATGCTTTCGCTGCCATTCCTTTCGGGGTGACAGTGAGTCAGGATCGTAACATATCTATTTCAATAGCGCCGCCAAAGCTGCTATCTTTTGCCGCAAAGCTATACTATTTTACTCCGGCAGGCGATGACCGCTGTTAATCTCTTCTAAATCAGGTCTGAATTCCCTATGAGTTTGACGTTTCCTTTTACAGATCCGCCTGAAAACCACCAGGTTGTGACTATCCATCCACATGTAAAATGGATTCGTATGCCGCTGCCTTTTTCATTGGCTTATATAAACTGCTACCTTCTAAAAGATAACGACGGCTGGTGTGTACTGGATACCGGCATGTACAGGAAAGCTGCTGTCAAGCGCTGGGAAAACGTGATTAAGGAATCGTTGCAAGGCGAACCGATTACACGGGTTATCACAACCCATCACCACCCTGATCATAACGGCTTGGCCGGCTGGCTTTGTGATACGTTCCAAGTGCCGTACTATACAACCGAAACCGAATATTTTTACCAGCGTGCCTTTTATGCTTCCAGGAGCAAACATCATTATTGGGAATATCTTCAGTATTTTGATCGTACCGCAATGAATGAATCATCCCAAAAGGTGTTACATACCGGCAGCAGCTATAGTCGCATGGTGTGGGAAGTGCCTGGTGCTTTCCATCGGATCGTGGATGGCCAGAGACTGCAAATTTGAGATTACGAATGGCAGGCAATCACGACCCGCGGGCATTCACCTGAACATCTTTGTTTATTTTGTGATGAGCTGGGGTTACTGTTATCTGGTGATCAGGTGTTGCCAGGGATAACCCCCAACGTATCTGTTTCCCCGATGCAGCCCAACGCTAACCCTTTGCAGGATTGGTTAGAAGGGCACCACCGCGTGAAAGTAAGGGTGCCTGATTCTGTGCTGGTATTACCGGCACACGAGTTGCCGTTTAAAGGGCTTCATCAGCGATTGCAGCAGGTGGTGGATCATCATCACGAGCGATTGGAGCAAATTATCACAATCTGCCGAGTTCCCAGCAATGCTCAAGCGTTAACGAATCAGCTGTTTGATCGTAACATGGACAGTCTACAGAACTTTCTTGCGGTAGGAGAAGTAATGGCGCACCTGAACTGGCTGATTGCCCAGGGCAGCATTAGCGCCAGTCTGGAAGGTGGTTGTTATCAATTCTGCACTGTTGATTAGTATGCCTACCCCATAGCTTCACTGATATCATTACCACAATCGACTGATCGGGATATTTATTCACTCATGAAAAATGTATTAATCATTGGAGCCAATTCCGCTGTAGCTACCGAATTAGCGCGTCGCTATGCCCACCAGGGTGATCGTTTGTTTTTGGTGGCCAGAGATTCGCAAAAGCTTGATCTTGTCTGCAAAGAACTCGGAGAGGCAGTAAAAGGCACGTATATTGCCGATTTCAACGACACCAGCCAGGCGCAAGCCATTGTTGATGAGGCAGCCTCACAGTTTAACACCATTGATGTAGCAATAATCGCCCACGGCTATCTGGGCGATCAACTACAAAGTGAGCAAGATTTTAGTCATGCTTACGAAGTGATACACACAAACTATATTAATGTGGTGGCTTTGTTAATTCCGCTGGTTGAACATATGAAGCATCAGGCAGCAGGAAAAATAGGTGTTTTATTATCGGTGGCGGGTGATCGGGGGAGGCCACGCAATTTCACTTATGGAGCGGCTAAAGGCGCACTGGCTATCCACTTACAAGGTCTGCGATCAGTACTCTATAAAAGCGGGCTTGAGATTTTCAGCTTTAAATTAGGCCCAGTGGATAGCCCAATGACGGTGGATCACGAAAAGAACTTTTCGTTTTCCAGTGTTGATAGGGTTGCCTCTTGCATTATCAAGGGGTTGGAAAGTAAACGCCACACGCAATACGTTCCCGGGTATTGGTACTGGGTCATGCTGGTGGTGCGTTTACTGCCGGAACCGGTATTTCAAAAGCTCAGATTTTTGTCAGATCGCTAAAATTCCAGTTGTTTTAGCGAAGAGCTTCATAATAAATTGACTTCTTGGTGAATTGGGTTACTATCCGGTTAGCTCGAAAGAAAGTTACATGTTTATGCTAGTTAAATCGAAGTTTTCTCTGTAATACCTCGTCCTGTAGTTTAAAAGTAACAGCTTGATTTCTGGCTAACCGGCCTTTATTTTTAGTAAATGGCCAAAAATACTGTTAAAACAATAGGATAGAAAAGATGTCTGAAAGAGTTACCGGCACTGTTAAGTGGTTCAACGAAGCAAAAGGTTTTGGTTTTATCGAGCAAGAGTCTGGCCCAGACGTATTTGCTCATTTCAGTGCAATCAGCGGTTCTGGCTTCAAAACTTTAGCCGAAGGCCAAAAAGTTGAATTCACTGTTACAGCAGGCCAAAAAGGTCCTCAAGCAGAGAACATTGTAGCGCTGTAAGGCTTTTTGCAACGTGCTATTTAAAAAGGCAAGAGTTAGTTCTCTTGCCTTTTTTCGTTTCTGGACACAGATTAATGCCTTCAAAAAAAAAAATATTTCCATTTTTGTTGATGTTCAAAACATTTATTACACTACCAGAGACGCATTTGGGCGGCGATTTGACTACAACGCTTTCTGGGCCGAGCTCGCCCAGGATTTCAATATCACGAATGCTTTTGCTTATGCTGTTGATCGTGGTGATGAGAAACAAAAGCAGTTTCAAAACATTCTGCGTGCCATCGGGTTTACGGTAAAACTAAAACCTTTCATACAAAGATCAGATGGTTCAGCAAAAGGTGACTGGGATGTCGGTATCACACTTGATGTGGTGAAGCATGCCTTATCTTCTGATCTGGTGGTTTTGGTTACTGGCGATGGCGATTTTGATCTGCTTGTTAATAAAGTGAAAAATGATGATCAAACTCCCGTTATTGTTTACGGTGTGGAGCAGCTGACATCCAGATCATTAATACAGGCTGCATCGGAGTTTCGCCCTGTCACCGGGGCATTGTTGCTTAAATAACAAAAACAAATATGTGTGAGGAAGCGATCGTGGGTTCACAACGTAATGTATCGCGCAACAGTTTGCGTCGGCTCGAAAAAAAGATAAAAAACGCCACCAACTACCAGGAATGGTCAGATCTTGCGAAGCAGCACGATTTCCAGTCAGGGGCTGAAGCCTGGAAGCATCAACGTGAATGTGATTTATATGACTACAATGAAATAGCTTCACGCCATAAGATTTTGCGAGGATGTTTGGATAAGGGGCAGGAAAAAGAGCTGCTGTATGCGTTAAATGAAGGTGTACACGGCAATATGGGGGGTATGGGCCGCCCGGTGATGTATAACCAGGCCAAATTCGGCACCAAAACGCTGATTGACGAATACGTTTCTACCATTGCTGAGTCGCTTCGTTTTATTGCTGATTGCCCCACGGAAAAAATCTCCTACACAGAAAAACTGGATTTTTTTAGAAGAGCAAGCCATTGCTATGGCCGATCAGCATTATTATTAAGCGGTGGTGTTGGCCTGATATATTTTCATCAAGGTGTTTTGCAGGAGTTAATAGATCACGATTTGGTACCCAATGTCATTTCCGGTGCCAGCGCCGGGGCGATTGTTTCTGCGCAGCTGGGTACACTCACCGATGAAGAATTGAAAAAAGGGTATTTCAACCACAAGCGATATGATGAAATCGACAAAAAGAAATTTCTGGATCTGGTGTTAGGCAGGCTTTCCCCGCAGGAGGCTTACGATGCCAAAGAAAGTGTGTTAGATGAAGTTATCCCAAGAAATATTACCTTTCAGGAAGCTTTCGAGCTGACCGGCCGATATATTAATATCTCTATTTCCCCCAGCGAAAAGCATCAGAGTTCACGCTTAATGAACGCCATTACCTCGCCAAATGTTTATGTGCGTTCAGCTGTATCTGCGTCTTTTAGTATTCCGGGTGTGATACCGGCAGAGCGCCTTTATGCGAAAAGCTTTACCGGGAAAACACGCCCTTATCTTGAAAACCGGCGCTGGGTTGATGGCTCGGTGGCAGGGGATTTACCGATTAAGCGCTTAAGCCGCTTATACGGCGTTAACCACACTATTGTTAGCCAAATTAACCCGGTGGTTGTTCCTTTTATTGAAGATACTAAATCCAGAAAACGCAAAGGGTTTAAAAAAGCAATCAGTAATGCCGGGCTTAACATCTTTA
>PDSR01000053.1 GCA_002748575.1 Gammaproteobacteria bacterium | reverse complement strand
GGTCCGCTGCTGGCCGGTGTGTTAATGGATCAAATTGGCTTGGACTGGATATTTGTGGTGGATCTGGTGACATTCTCGGCAGGGTTGTTAACGCTGTTTATTGTCGCTATCCCCAACCCCGAGAAAAAACCGGAAGGTAAAGTCTCGGTCAAAGCACTGGTTGCTGATCTGGTTGATGCCTACCAGTACATGAAATCAAAAGAAGGCGTATTAGGCGGGCTTTTCCTGTTTGCTCTTATCTGGTTTAACGTGTCTGCTGTTCAGGCATTGTTTGCGCCTTTGGTACTTAGCATGGGTAATGCCACCGATCTGGGGTTTGTGCAAATGCTCGGTGGTGTCGGCCTGCTGGTGGGCAGCCTGGTAATGGTCGCCTGGAAAGGGCCCGATAGAAAAATGCTCGCCATATTGGGAGCTGCGATTGTTATTGCTATTTTGCTGATTGTTTCCCCAATCGTTGAAGCCATCTGGTATATCGGCTTGGGTGCCTTTCTGATTATGGCGGTTGCCCCCATTGCCAACACATCCAGTCAGGTGATGTGGCAAAAGAAAACTGATCCCGCCTACCAGGGGCGTGTATTCAGTTTAAGAAACACCATGATGAGAGCCGCTCAGCCTGTTGCTTTTTTATCCGCCGGATTCTTTGCCGATGCCTTTTTTAAACCGCAAATGGCAGAAGGAAAAATGCTTGCCGATTGGTTTGGCGCTGTGTGGGGGGTAGGGGAAACTCGTGGCATAGCCCTGATGATCAGCTTTTTCGGGCTGGTCAGCCTGGTGTTTGTGTTGATTGCCTGGTTCAACCCCAGAATTCGCTTGGCAGATTTGCGATTGCCTGACTTCGACGATGAACAGGCAGAAAAGAAAGCACAGCAGGAGCAGGCGGTGGCGGAGTCAGGTGCGCAGCCTAAATAAGACTAAACCTTGTGATGTACTTAACTGTATCAATTTGTTAATTGTGTATTAATCTCATTACCTATCCATTGACCTGCTCGATATGCGTTCATATAGTGGAGGCAGGTTAGTCACGTCTGGAAGGCTGTCTGCTGCTGCAATCTGGTAGTAATATATATTTTGTAGTCTGTGTCGTGGCAATCTGAAATGATCTAAGAAAAGTAGTAAGAAAAAGCCTGTAATAACAACCGTTTAAATAGATAATAAAAACAAGTCAGGGCAAAAGGTGAGCATCATGGGTGTGGCAACACAGCATATTGCAACTGGTCGTATCCAGGATAGTATCTGGTTTCAAGTACCTAATCCGGTTAACAGTCCGCGCATGAGGCTGTTCTGTTTTTCCTATGCCGGTGGAAATGCTTCAGCGTTTCGAGGTTGGTATAAAAACATGCCTTCAGATGTCGAAATATGCTCTGTTCAGCTTCCTGGCCGCGGCGCGCGGTTTAAAGAAAAATCATTCACAAGTCTAAGTGATTTGCTGTTCGCTCTGGATAGTGCTTTTCAACCGTATCTTGATGTTCCATTCGCATTCTTTGGGCATAGCATGGGAGCGCAGGTTGCTTTTGAGTTTGCGAAACGACTGCGCGACAAACGAGCCCCACAGCCAGAATGGCTATTTGTGTCAGGCCGGCGTGCCCCCCATCTGCCGCAACGCAGAAAAACGCTGCATAACCTGCCAGAAGACGAATTCCGCGAAGAGATTCTTAAACTGGATGGCACTCCAGCTGAAGCAATAGAAAACCCGGAGTTAATGGAGTTGGTAAGCCCTATATTGCGTGCCGACTGTCAGGTAATAGAAACCTGGAAAACCCCGGATGCGGAACCTCTTGTTGTACCGATTGTTGCATGTGGTGGTGCCCAGGATGAGCATGTCACCATAGAAGAATTGGAAAACTGGTCACATCTAACCAAAGGACCTTTTGAAATGCGATTATTCTCTGGGGGGCATTTCTATATTCACTCAGCGACTGACTCGTTGCTGGAATGTGTAGCGAGCTTTATTCAACAGCCCCCGGGCAGCCATTCCTGTTGGGGCTCCTCCAATGATCAGCAAGCTATACCGGTGGCAAGAAAACTGCACTGATTGATTGTTAAGCCGGGCTCCATGAATCAAAGAAAACCAGTCTGGGATGGAAAAACGGTACATTCCATGCTTTATTGTCCCGTTGAGTGAGTCCGGTAAAACTTTAAATACCATTATTTAATCACTTTATTTAAACTATGTAGTAAATTCCGATACTATCTGTGATCATTGCTATCCATGATAAGAACATCATAAGAATAAAAGTAATCCCATGAAAAAAATCCTCAAGTTCATCTTGCCAGTTTTGATACTGTTTATTTCAATTCTGGTTGCTTTTGTGCTGGTACAAAACCGCCCCAAGGCTGTCCACAAGCCCGTTGAAATAAAGCATCCGTTGGTGTCAGTGGCCGAGGTTAATTCAGCGACCTTAAGTGTCCCGGTTTTTACCCGCGGTACGGTTACCCCTGGCACAGAAATTCAGTTGGCATCAGAAGTCGGTGGCCAGGTACTGAAAATATCGCCTAATTTTGAAAATGGTGGTTTTTTCCGTAAAGGTGATGAGCTGCTTCGTATCGACCCGCTGGAATACGACGTTAATATTAAACGCGCTCAAGCCAATGTAGCTCAGGCTCGCCAGGTGATGCTTCAGGCAAAAGCCGAAATGAAAGCCCGGCAGCGGGTAAAAGGTGGCACCCGCAATAAACTGGCTACTTATGAAGTTCAGGTCAAACAGGCTGAAGCTGCCTTTGCTGCTGCCAGTGCCGAACTGGCAGCAGCAAAGCTGCAAAAACAGCGAACGGTTATTCGCGCCCCATTTGATGGCCGTGTTCGTTTGAAAACGGTGAACCTTGGTCAATACGTGCGTCCGGGGATGCAGTTAGGCGCTATTTATGCAGTTGATATTGCCGAAATTCGCCTACCGCTTTCTGATCGTCAGGTTGGGCTGGTAGATGTGCCTTTAGATTTTGATAGTGTCAATGAACCAGGGCCCATGGTAACTCTGGTTGGTCAGTATGGTGGTGAAAAATATCAGTGGCTGGGGCAGGTTGTTCGCGCCGAAGGCGGTTTGGATCAGCGCAACAGATTGCTGTACGTTGTTGCCCACGTTGAAGATCCCTACGCCAAAGACCCGAAACAACCAGGCAGGCCACCGCTGGCTTCCGGCTTTTTTGTGGATGCCAAAATCAAAGGTCGTACTCACCATAATCTCTTTGTGGTACCGCGTCGCTCCGTAAGAAATGGCAATCAGATATGGGTAGTTGGGCCTGACAACAAATTACAGCGCCGAGAACTGGGAGTGTTGTATAAAGGCAAAGACAGCATTTATGTGAAATCAGGATTGCAGAATGGCGACCGCGTTGTTCTCAGTCAGTTGGATATTGCTGTTGAGGGCATGGAAGTTAGAACAGTTAACCAGGAGCCAGAAACTAAAGAGCAAAGTACCACGGATAACCTGCGTGAGGGTGTCCTGGGTCAGTCAGGTAAAACACCCGCAAGCCAGTTGCCGGCAGCAGCCGAGCAATCACAAAAGCCTCGATTTACTGGCATCACTAAAGAGTTTTCTGCGGCTGAAATAAGGAAAATGGCCAGCGAAGCAAAAAAAATAGTGGATTCAATGGAGCCAGAAGCCAGGCAGGAATTAACAGATAACGTACAGAAAATGGGAAGCGCTCTTAAAAATGCGATGGCAGCTTCCCAAAAGGATATCAGCACAGAGGTATCTGAAAACGATCGACAGCCTGTTCAGGAAAAACCAGCTGAAACCAGCGGCTCGCAGGTGTTACCAGATTCAGATCAGGCAGATGACGCGGCGGCTATATCGCAAGCAGTTGCACCGAAACTACTAATGGAATCAGCCAAATGAACGGTGTAATAGCCTGGTTTGCAGAAAACAAAGTCGCTGCGAACCTGTTAATGATCTTTATTGTAATTGCCGGCATTATATCTTTAGGGCAAACCCGTAAAGAGATTATTCCCAGTATTTCTCTGGACTTGATTACCATTACGGTACCGTACCCTGGCGCATCGCCGGAAGACGTCGAAAAGTCAGTGGTTAATCGCATTGAGTCCGCCGTTTATGATCTTGAAGGTGTTAAAGGAGTGGCTGCCAGTGCTAACGAGCATGCTGGTATTGTTACTGTAGAGGTGGCCTATGGTTATGATTCCAAACAGCTTCTGAATGAGATAAAAGGCCGGGTGGATGCCATTGGTTCGTTCCCTAAAGATGTTGAACGCCCTATTGTCAAAGAAATCTCTGTTCGCAATCTGGTGTCCTACGTCATTATTTCTGGTCCTGGCGATCAGGAGTCCCTCAAGAAAATTGCTGAACAGGTTAAGAGTGACTTAACCGCCATAAAAACGATCAGCCAGGTAGAAAATGCTGCTAACAAGCCATCGGAAATCGCTATTGAAGTATCCGAAAGTTCTTTGCAGCGTTATGGTTTAAGCTTTGCTGAAGTGGCTGCAGCCATAAAGCAAAGCTCTCTGGATTTGCCAACAGGTGTAATCAAAACTGCTCAGGGTAACGTATCAATAGAAGCCCGAGGCCAGGTTTATTGGGGCGATCAGTTTGAAGATATTGTGGTGCGGGCACTACCCGATGGTGGGCAGGTACTGGTTGGCGACGTAGCCAAAGTTAAAGATGGCTTTCAGGAAGGAGCTGATTTCACCCGTTTTAATGGTAAGCCCTCAGTGGCGCTGGCCGTATATCGTGTAGGCAATCAGAATATTCTCGATATTTCCAAAGCGCTTCATGAATACGTAAAAGCTCCTACTTCCTATATACCGGAAAACATTGATGTTGATGTCTGGCAAGACACTTCATTTTATTTTAAAAGCCGTATAGACCTGCTATCTAAAAACGCCTTGGGTGGGCTTATGCTGCTCTTTATGGTGTTGTTATTGTTTCTAAGAGCCCAGCTTTCGTTCTGGGTGAGTGTGGGTATTCCCATTTCATTCATGGGGGCGTTCTGGCTACTGCCCGTTTTCGGTGGATCAATTAACATGGTATCCCTGTTCGCCTTCATACTGGTGCTGGGTGTCGTGGTAGATGATGCCATTATCGTTGGCGAAAATATCTTTAGCTATCACCGGCGGGGTGTTTTGGGCTTGAAAGGTGCCATAAAAGGAGCCCAGGAAGTCTCCAGCCCGGTTATTTTTGCGGTATTAACAACCATATTTGCTTTTATACCCATGCTGTTTTTGCCGGGCCCTGAAGGCAAACTGATGAAAGTGATCCCCGTGGTTGTGATTGCAACCTTGTTGTTTTCTTTAATTGAATCCCTGTTGGTACTGCCTGCCCACGTATCCGGAATCAAGTCCGGTGATGTAGATAATATCCCCGTGCTCGGGTTTATTCAGCGTAAGTTTTCCTTTGGTCTGGAAAGCTTTATCGAGAAGGTCTATCGGCCATTTCTGGAATTTGTACTCCGTTGGCGTTATTCCGCGATTCTGGTTTTTGTGGGCGCATTATTCATCATGCTCTCCATGGCGGCTTCCGGCTGGATAAAAGTCGTCTTCTTTTCTGATATTGAAGGCGATACAGCCAGTGCGAGCGTTACTTTTTCACAGAATGCATCCGCAGATACCGTTAATGCGGGTATCTCTCGATTAGAAGAAATTGCATTTGAGCTAAAGTCGGAACTGCGTGATGAAACCGGGCATGATCAGATCCTTCACGTTTTTACCACCATTTCCGGGCATAACAGCGGTAGTGTCATAATTGAAATGGCGCCTTCCGAAAATAGAAATATATCAGGTGGATACATTACGGATAAGTGGCGCGAGCGGGCAGGTGATCTGCCGGAAATGACGGATCTTAAATTCAACTCCTCGCTAAATCAGAATACCCCGGCCATTGATATAGAGCTGGCGTCTGCCAGCATGGAAGACCTGCGTGATGCTGCTGGCAGCCTGAAGGCCCGGTTGGCAGGTTATGAAGGCACATACAGTATCAAAGACTCCTTCCAAAAAGGTAAGCAGAAACTGGTCATTGAGCTGAAACCTGTTGCCAAGAACTTTGGGTTGAGCCTGGATGAAATTGCCGGCCAGGTTCGTCAGGCTTACCACGGTGTCACCATTCAAAGTATTCAGCGTGGCGAGAGTGATATTGCGGTTGTGGTGCGTTATCCGGTGG
>PDSR01000052.1 GCA_002748575.1 Gammaproteobacteria bacterium | reverse complement strand
GCCCTGCTTTACCAGCTCATGCGCAATATCAAGCTGTACAGCACGGGGGTACATTTCTTGCTCCATTCCCCAATGAATACTGATAATACGAATATCTGCACCATCGTGCGCCATTTGTTTTAAAACTTTATCCGTATCGCTTAAATCTATGTCACAAACAGATTTCCATTCACTGAAAGGCAGCGCTTCAATACCTTTTACCATAGGATTGAAGTGCAGGTCGCTGTTTTCCAATGCCTTGATATCGTTTACAAAGGTAGTAATAGCGTAATAGCCAATCTTAATTCCGTTTTTTTCCACCACCACATAAGGTTTCTGACCGGCCATTTCCTGAACACCTGACTGAAAAACCCCCTCTTTACGCAGCACTTTTAAAGTATCACTAATAGCTGCATCACCAAAATCATAGGTATGATTATTGGCTGTTGAGATCAGCGAGAAATAGTTCCACCCCTGATCATTTCTGAAAGCAGTCAACACAGAAGGATCTGAATTCATCAGAAACAAGCTTTCCGGCGGTAGTGGATACCTGGAAGATATCAGCGTTTCCAGGTTCCCGGTTAATAAATCCAGCGTTTCCAGATATTCTTTTAACGCCTCACCCACAAACTCAGGCTGGTGGCTCGGCAACCTCATAATATCACCGACTGCGCCGAATTTTAGTTGGGCTTTCCCGTCTTCCGGGGGCTGTTGGTTTTTCAGCACATTGAATAATTGCTTTTGCTGGTCAAAATAACGCTTCATGCCAGCGGAGGCGGCCCATTTTTTAGTAAAAATGCGATGAACACCTGCCTCATGCACATAAACAGGCGTTGCATCTGCAAAAGGCCTGACGCCAACACTGGCGCAATCATTGCCGGCATGGGCGCGGCCGGTTAAAAGTAAAAGCGTAACAAATACAAATAATGCGAATCTAACCTTCATGCTTTTACCTCTTTCATTGACCTGCCAAATGCCCGCAATAGAAATGCCGGTAGAAACCAAAGAAAGATAACAAGCCAACTGACCAGGTTAAGCGGATTCAGCATTAAACTGACGCCTGCGAATAAATCAATCATGAAAACCACAACCGTGGTTACCAGCAAGTAAATCAGTGCAGCTGCCATCCAAAGATAGGCCAACGCCAGCACTAGATTAGCGAAAAAACTACTTTTGACGGCAACAGGTTCTTCTGTTGTCATGGTTGCCCGACGAACGAACACCAATATAAAATAAATAACAGGCAGTGCAGCTATCTGACTTTCACTGCGAGCAAAGCCAAACCATTCAAAATACCCAAGAATAAAACATCCCAGCGCTACCCCCATCACGAATAGGCACTGAATCACCAGCAGGGACGTTACAGGTTTGCCAGGTTTAACAGTGCGCTTGTAGAGCATCCAGCCGCAAATCAGCCCTACCAGCGAATAGAGGGTAAAAGGAACCCAACCAAGGGGGATAACTGCTCCGATTATCCCCACGAAGGCAACAACGATCAGTAAGGTACAAACCCAAAGCACTATCAGGGCAATGGCATCCAGGACTCGTGGCAGCATAGAATATTTCTTTTTAGTAGCCAGTAAATGTTCAGTTGAGTATAGCAATAAATTTTTGGATTATTCAGGCCTTTCATAGTGATAGAATCAGTAAAACCTCTTTACAGCTACACTTGTTTTCAAATACTAAAACTATTTAAGCTAAAAAAACAAACACCGTTACGCAGAAGCCAAATAATGAAAAACTCCAAACACAGCAACCCCAGAGCGTATGTTGAAAGCCTCGTCGTTGGCGATTTTAACGAAAGCCAGCTAAAAGAACTGTTTCATTCAGCCACTTATCGGCGTTATGCAGACGAGATTTTCGAAGACGCTGTTGCTGTGGGTAACAGAAACAGCTCGCCAGAATCGATACTCTGGTGGCAGGAAGCGGTTGCCACAGAGCAGCAACCGGAATCGTTTCAGCAGTTACCAGAAAACCCGACGGTAGCATCAGAGCCCGATGAAAAGACCAAGAAAAAAGACGGCGGAGAAATCTACTTAATTCTGATGGCACTTTTTCTTATCGCCTATGGCATAAAGTATCTAATGGAATAAAATCCAGTCAATCTGTTAATCAACCATCTGATAAAAACCCTGGCGTTGTATTTTTTAAGTAGTATTTATGAATAACCCTGATTTAAACAGGCGCTTTTCTGTAGCCCCGATGCTCGACTGGACAAACCGTCACTGTCGCTATTTCCACCGGCTGCTTACCAAAAACACCCTGCTCTATACAGAAATGGTCACCACCGGGGCACTCATCCACGGCCATCGCGAACGTTTCTTGAGATTTCATGAAACAGAGCACCCATTGGCGATCCAGTTGGGAGGAAGCAGCCCCAAAGATCTCGCAACCTGCGCACACATCTGCGAGGAGCAAGGTTTTGATGAAATAAACCTGAATGTCGGCTGCCCCAGCGATCGCGTGCAATCCGGCAGCTTTGGTGCCTGCCTGATGGCCGAACCTGACCTGGTAGCCAAGTGCACTCGCGCCATGATTGAAGCCTGTAGCGTGCCAATAACCGTTAAATGCAGAATCGGGATAGATGATCAGGACGAATACCGGGATTTACAGAATTTTGTCACCCAAGTGGCGGATTCAGGCGTTACTACCTTTATCGTACACGCCCGCAAAGCCTGGCTTCAGGGTTTAAGCCCCAAGGAAAACCGGGATATCCCTCCCTTGAATTACCAACGGGTTTACCAGTTAAAAGAGGAATTTCCCCAGCTGGAAATCATCATAAATGGGGGTATCACCTCTATAGAAGACAGCTTGATGCACCTGCAAAAAGTGGATGGTGTAATGATCGGCAGAGAAGCTTATCAGAACCCGTTTATGCTGGCACAAATTGATCAGCAATTATTTGGCAGCACTGCGCCGGTAGCAACCCGGGAACAAATCATCGCCGGGCTGATCCCTTATATAGATGAAGAGTTGGCCAATGGTGGCAAGTTGAACTACATTACCCGACACATTCTTGGGCTGTATCAAAACGTTCCAGGAGCCAGAAAATGGCGTCGCTATATCAGCGAAAACGCCCATAAGCCCGATGCCTGCTCACAACTACTATTGCAGGCACAAGAATTTGTTCACAGCCCATCAGGGGTTGAAACAACCAGAGGTTGATACAATCTGGGGTAACAAGAAGAGGAAACCTAAATGAGCAGTAAACTCGAACAGTTAAAGTCCATGACCACCGTTGTAGCAGACACCGGCGATATTCAGGCGATTAAACAGTTTACCCCGCAGGATGCCACTACCAACCCGTCTTTACTGTTAAAGGCGGCACAGCTGGAAGAGTACCAACCCTTGCTTCGGTCAGCCGTTTCGCAAGCAACCAGCTTTGCAGGTGTCGATGCCGATTTATTGGCCAGATCATCTATTGCAGCAGATATTTTATCGGTACTCATTGGCAATGAGATTCTGGGCATTGTGCCCGGCTATGTGTCAACGGAAGTAGACGCACGCTTGTCGTTTAACACTGACGCAACCATCCAGAAAGCTCGCCGGATTATTCAGCTTTATGAAGAGCTTGGTGTTTCTAAAGACCGTGTGCTGATTAAAATAGCAGCCACCTGGGAAGGCATAAAAGCCGCAGAAATATTGGAACAGGAAGGTATTCGCTGCAATCTGACTCTGCTGTTTTCTTTCGTTCAGGCCGTTGCCTGTGCCGAAGCAGGCGCGACTCTCATCTCGCCTTTTGTGGGCAGAATCCTGGACTGGTATCTGACTAATACGGAAAACACAGCCTACGCACCAGAGGAAGACCCCGGCGTATTGTCGGTAACGAAGATCTATCGGTATTTTAAACAGCAGGGCTACAGCACTATCATAATGGGTGCCAGTTTCCGTAACACCGGTGAAATTGAACAACTCGCCGGCTGTGATCGCTTAACCATAAGCCCGGCACTGATGGCAGCATTGAGCCAGGATAACAGTTTGCTGGAGCAAAAGTTATCAGCCAATCATGCTTCAGAGCCTTTGGATAAACTTCAAATAAACGAAGCCAGCTTTCGCTGGATGATGAATGAAGATGCGATGGCAACAGAAAAGCTCGCTGAAGGTATTCGAAATTTTGCCAAAGACCAAGTCAAACTGGAATCACAACTTAGCCAATTATTCTAATGATTAATCAATTAAAAAATTTCTTTAGCGACTTTTTAGCAACAGAAAATACACCGCAACAATCACTGGAAAAGCGACTGCAACTAGCCACCGCTGCGCTGTTGCTGGAAATGGTTAACGCTGATTATGAAGTGCTGGCCACGGAGCAACAGAGCATTATACAAGCACTGAAAACCGCCTACAGTTTATCCGATGACGAAATCAAAGAAGTGATGTCGCTGAGTAAACAGGAGCATACGAATTCGGAATCACTTTACCCTTTTACCCGCCTGATTAACGATCATTATTCTGAACAACAGAAACGTGAAGTCATTCGGTTAATGTGGCGTGTTGCCTTGGCAGACTGCCATATCAACAAACATGAAGCGCACTTGATGAAAAAAATATCGGATCTGTTATATATTCCAAGGCCAGTGGTAGGGGAAATCAAAAAGCTGGAAATGGATCAGCTGCAACAAAACTGAGTCAGCTGTATTTAACGACCGATTTGCTGTGAAAGTCCACCTTGATTACTAGAGGAAGCAGCCCTTGCGCTCTGCTCTTGCAGGGTGTTCACCAGATCCCTAAAGGTTTCTGCGTTTTTTGCATTCATGCTCATTAAAACCTTGTGAGCTTCCAGCACTTTTTCGGTTGCACAAGCTTCAGTGCAGTTTTTATCCGGTAAATCAGCTAACGCAGGATCAATAACAGGTTGTTCGTGAACAATATTAAATACAGAATCAAAACCCATGGAATCGAGAATTCGATCCACATCGGGACGGGTTGAAATAATTACCGGTTTAATATCGAAGGAACGACGAAAAAAAACAGCAATTTTGGCGAGTAAACCCAGCGCCGTACTATCAATAATGGTGGTTTCGCTCAGATCAACAACTACCGCAGCCATTTGAGAATCTGCAAGCATATCCTCGATAAAACTGTCGAGCGTCGCGCAGCAAGTCACTCGAATATCACCCACCAGCTTTAATACATAAGTACCTTGATGTACCGCATACGATACTCGGCTAACAGAAGATTCCTTCATCTTTCAGCAAGACACCCGTTTAATCAATAATACTGAATACCCACACTCACTGACTGTATTATGAGTGTCTTTTTTAACCATTTCCATCAAAAAAATCGCTTTATCTGCAAGATTTGAGAAAAAATAAGGGCTCAGCAAGTTGCTGATATATTTTTATGAAAGCTGTTAACCTTGGGAAACCGTTAACACCGCTATATCATCGGGAGCAGCTTGTATGTCTTCCATGCCAAGATACCGGGATATGCCGGCTACATCATGGGTGCCTTGTTTAACCATTTCCAGCAAAAATGTTTCTTTATCGGCAACAGACGGCAGATCAATTAATTCAAGCACCCCATCAGAAAACAAAACCAGCTTGAATGTATCTTTTAAGGCAACAGTCAACTCTTCGTATTCAATACCTTCAAACAATCCTACGGGCAACCCTTTGCCTTTTAGCTGTAAAACATCACTGCCATTCATCAAAACAGGGGGCGGAAAATGTGCCGCTGAGCAATAACAGATTTCACTTTTTTTTGTATCAATAACAGCACAAAATACAGCCAGGTGTTTTCCCAGGCCCAATGGAATCAGCTCCTGATTGGCAAGGCTTAGTATTTTTCCAGGAGTAAGCTCCGGCAGGTTTTCTGCTCGATACTGCTGACGAAGCCGATGCGCCATATTTTTTAATAAAATAGTAATAAAGGCAGACGATGCACCATGTCCAGATACATCAGCCAGATAAAAACCGAATTTATCTTCGGATATTTTAAAATAATCAATAAAATCGCCGCTTAAGTACAAAGATGGCAGTATTGAATACTCCAACTGAAGCGTTTTAAATACACCTTTAAAAGGGGGTAGTAACTTTAATTGCACTGCCCGACCAGCTTCCTGGTCTTCCCTTAATAAACGAAGACTTTCTTTTAACTCGTTATTGCGCTCTTCCAGTTGCTCGCGATATTGCCGGTTATCTTCCTTCAGCCTGAAGTCATCCAAGCCACGAGACACCGCATGTCTCAGTACAGTAGGGTCCAGTGGTTTTACAATA
>PDSR01000026.1 GCA_002748575.1 Gammaproteobacteria bacterium | reverse complement strand
CATGTTCTATATCACGATTGCATTTGCATTAATTTATCTGCTGCTTTTCCCGGGTTTCGGTAAATTCCCAGGCATGTTCGGCTGGACTTCTGCCGGCCAATGGGAGCGAGAAGTAGAAACTGCAAACAACACCTACAACCGTGTTTTCCGTGATTATGCCGCATCTTCAGTTGAAGAACTGGCCGTTAATCAGGAGGCTATCAAAGTAGGACAGCGCTTGTTCGGTAATAACTGTGCAATCTGCCATGGTTCAGATGCCAAAGGCTCTAAGGGCTTTCCAAATCTGACCGATACCGATTGGCTGTATGGCGGCTCTGCCGACAATATCAAAACCACAATTACCAATGGTCGTAACGGCGCTATGCCACCGATGATTGGAGCGATTGGCGGTGAGCAAGGTGCTAAAGATGTTGCAGCTTATGTGTTAAGCCTGAGTGGCAGACAAGGCTCAGGAAATGCTGAAGCTGGTAAAGCCAAGTTCATGGTATGTGGCGGCTGTCATGGCATGGACGGTAAAGGCAATCAGGCAATAGGCGCGCCTAACCTGACTGACGATACCTGGCTATACGGTAACACCGAAGCACATATTATTGAAGCTATCAGCAAAGGTAGAGGTGGTGTAATGCCAGCGTTCAAAGAACAGCTGAGCCCAGAGAAAATCCACGTAATTGCTGCCTATGTGTATAGTTTAAGTAATAATTAAGCAATAGCTTGTTCGAGCTTATCAACGCTGCGGCATATTGTCGCAGCGTTGTTGTATCAGCCCTATTAAAACCTTTATCCTTTTTTACAGTAAGTCGTTTTAAGAAAGCATAACCAATTTGATTTAGCGTATGTTTTCTTAAAAATATTTTAAGTGGAACTGACAATGTCTGAAAAAATCGCCGTTAAAGACGTCAGCCCCAAAGGTGGTGCCAAAAAGGTTAACCCTGCCACTAATAAAAAAAATAACGACCTATACCAAAAGCGCGAAAAAATCTATCAGCGTCACGTAGTAGGCACGTTTCACAAGGTTCGTAATGTTGCCACCTGGGTAACGATGGCTATTTATTTTATCGGCCCCTGGCTGGTATGGGATGGCCGTCAGGCCGTATTATTTGATCTACCAGCACGTAAATTTTATATCTTTGGGTTCACCTTCTGGCCTCAGGATTTTATTCTGCTGTCCTGGCTATTGATCATCGCGGCATTCTCGCTGTTTTTTGTCACTGCGTTAGCGGGCAGAGTCTGGTGCGGTTATACCTGTCCGCAAACAGTTTGGACTGCCCTTTACGTGTGGATAGAACATCGGATCGAAGGGGATCGCAACCAACGCATTAAACTGGATAAACAACCTTGGTCGATCAATAAAGCGACGCGAAAAACCATCAAGCACACCTTATGGTTTTTACTTGCCTTCACCACCGGCTATACCTTTGTGGGGTACTTTCAGCCGATCAAAGAACTCACTGTCGATATTATTTATTTTCAGGCACATGGCTGGGCCTGGTTCTGGTTGATCTTTTTTACAGTGGCCACTTATATGAATGCGGGCTGGCTGCGCGAGCAGGTCTGTTTGTATATGTGCCCTTACGCGCGTTTTCAAAGCGCCATGTTTGATAAAGACACATTGATTGTTACCTACGATGAAAAACGGGGCGAGCCTCGCGGTAAACGTAAAAAACGCATCGATCCCGAAACCATAGGATTGGGTGACTGTATTAACTGCCAATTCTGCGTTCAGGTATGCCCCACGGGCATCGACATCAGAGACGGTTTACAGTATGAATGTATCACCTGTGCAGCCTGTATTGATGCCTGTGATCAGATTATGGATCAAATGGGCTACGATAAAGGTTTAATTCGCTACTCCACCGAACACGCTATGGAGTCTGGCGAAACTCATATTATCAGGCCTCGGCTGATAGGTTATGGATTGGCATTAGGCGTGATGATTTTTGCCTTTTGGTACGTATTCTTCACCAGAGTACCGCTACAACTGGATATTATTCGCGACCGGAACCAGTTGTATCGTGAAAATGTCGAAGGCATGATTGAAAATACCTATACGTTAAAAATTATGAACATGTCGCAACAAGTACAGCAATATCAGGTATCCGTATCCGGGCTGGAAGGTTTACATTTGAATGTTCCAGAGCGTATCACGGCAAACGCAGGTGAATTGCTGGTGGTTCCGGTGAACGCGGAAATCAACCCCAAGTTGCTGAAAAAGCCCAATCACACGATTGAATTTCATGTTCGCTCCACCAGCGACGACTCAACGCAAGTCACCGAAGAAAGCCGTTTTATTGGCCCAATCAAGCTTTAATTTTAAATACCACACTGCAAAAAAGGTAACACCATGAACACATTCGCAACAGATACCAAGCCCTGGTACAAACAATTTTGGTTTTGGTTTGTGATAGGTATTCCTCTTATCTCGGTTGTTATGGGAATCGCTCTGGTTTATGTAGCCTCTATTAACAAAGTCAGCCTGGTGAAAGAAGAGTGGTACAAAGACGGCCTGGCCATTAACCAGCGAATTGATAAACAGCTGAAAGCCAAAGAGCTTGGCTTAACGGCGGATATTTCTCTTTCCCGAGAAACCGGCGCACTTATGGTAACCATGCCACAATTACAAGATGAGCCAGCATTAATTTTGACACTGGTTCATCCTACGCAGGAAGAAAAAGATGAAACCATTGAGTTAACGCGCACGCCAGACCAATCCTACTGGGCAAAAACCGAGGCCAATAAGAAAGGCTTCTTTTATATGCAGTTAACCAATCCAGACAATGACTGGCAACTGGATGGCACCATCAATTTCAATAATAACCAGGTTAATACCACACTAACGGCAGATTAATGACGCAATCTCCTCCCGCCTGTTTTCACTGCGGTTTACCTTGCACCGATAGCACAGAATATAAACTCGTGATTCTTAATGAATCACGGGATTTATGCTGCCCTGGATGCAAAGCAGTAGCAGAAGCTATCATAGATGCGGGGATGGAAAGCTATTATCAGCACCGGGATTCAGGCAACCCAGGAAGTTCACCGGCACCGGAGCTGGTTCCTGCATTTCTTAGCCAGTTAAATGCCTGGGATGACCCTGAAATTCAACACGCCTATGTGCGAACTGCCACAAGCGCTGAACAGGCCACGGCTTCGGTCACACTGATGATTTCGGGCATCACCTGCGCAGCTTGTGTCTGGCTTATTGAACACCAGCTGGAAAGAATGCCTGGCATCGTTAAAGCAAA
This sequence comes from Gammaproteobacteria bacterium, assembly GCA_002748575.1. Taxonomy (GTDB): domain Bacteria; phylum Pseudomonadota; class Gammaproteobacteria; order Pseudomonadales; family Ketobacteraceae. The sequence goes on along the minus strand of PDSR01000026.1, from coordinate 3,087 downwards.
GGTTAATCTGTCTACCCATCGCGCTGAAATCGAATGGCATGCCGACCAGTTACAGTTAAGTGATATATTAAAAAGCATCAGTAAAGTGGGCTACAAAGCCGAGCCCTACACCCCTCATATTCAAGAGGAAACCATTACCAAAGAAAACCGCCAGGCACTATCGCGCATAGGCGTTGCCGGATTGGGCACCATGCAGGTAATGATGTTCGCAGCGGGCCTTTATGCGGGGGACTATCAAGGCATTGATATTCCTCACGAAACCTTTCTTCGCTGGGTCAGCGCATTAGTCTGCATACCGGTTTATGTATATGCCGGTGGGCCTTTTTTAAAAGGTGCGATTCGAAATATCAGAACCAGACATCTTGGCATGGATGTCCCCGTGTCCATTGCGATTACCGCTGCTTTTTTTGCCAGCCTCTGGTCGACCTTTACCATTGGCCCGGAAGTCTATTTTGATTCGGTATGTATGTTTATTTTCTTCCTGTCGGTGGGCCGCTATTTAGAAATGCGTGCCCGTCACCGCTCCATTGCCAGTTCCATTCGCACCAGCCAGCAGGGTGTGATCATGGCACGCGTAAAACAGGGCGACGACTGGCAACTGACACCCGCCGACCGGCTGAAGTGCGGTGATGTTGTTTATGTGAAAGCCGGCGAGACTATTCCAGGGGATGCCACCATTGAGTCCGGTACCACGTTAGTTAATGAAGCCATGCTAACCGGGGAAGACACCCCCCTGGAAAAAACCAAAAATGATAACGTAACCGGTGGCACCATTAATGTTGAACAACCCATTACCATTATTATTAACAAAGACCCGAAAGACAGTGTACTGTATGCACTGCGCCGCCTGCTGGATCAAGCCCAAAGCGAAAAGCCCGGTATTACCCAACTGGCTGATCGCATTGCCGGTTATTTCGTTTTAGGCGTGCTGTTAGTGGCCACTATTACTTTTACCTCCTGGTATTTTATCGAGCCGGCCAATGCATTCTGGATCATGCTTGCGGTACTGGTGGTCACCTGCCCTTGTGCGTTATCGTTAGCAACACCAGCTGCCATTACCACTGCAACCGCACGGTTGGCCAACCAGGGGTTCCTGCCCACCCATGCCAGGTTTATTGAATCGTTTCGTCATATCACCGATGTGGTTTTTGATAAAACCGGCACCCTCACCCATGGCCAGTTCTCGATCACAAAAACCATTAACCTTTCATCGCAACCCGATCAACAGTTACTGATTATTGCAGCGGCTTTGGAAATGCATTCTGAGCACCCCATTGCATCAGCATTCACCGCAAATTTTGCCGCCAGGGATTTACCTGATGCTCAGCAACTTAAAGTGGAACGCAACCAGGGTATTGAGGGCGTCATCAATGGGCAATCCTATCGAATCGGCAAAGCAGCATTTGCCGCTGAACTGACGAACAAGCCAGCACCAGAACCACCAAAGGCAGATTCCCAATGGGTATTGCTCGCCAATGAGCAACAAGCGCTTGCCTGGTTCAATGTGGCGGATGCCCTGCGCCGAGATGCCAAATCACTGATTCAGTTTTTAAATGCACAGGGCCTAGCCTGCCATATTTTAAATGGCGACAGCAGTGAGCCTCCAGCAGCTATTGCAAAAGAATTGGGCGTACCGGATGTGGTCAATAACGCATCGCCGGAAGAAAAGCTGGCTCATATCCGGGCATTACAAAACCAGGGAAAACGTGTTCTAATGATTGGCGACGGTTTAAACGACGCTCCAGTGCTGGCTGGTGCGGATGTTTCCATTGCGCTTTCCAGTGGTACAGATCTGGCCAAGGTTGCAGCTGATGCAGTACTGCTGAACCACCAAATCAGCAGCCTGAGCCATGTGTTTGTGGTTGTTAATAAAACCTACCGGATTATTCAACAAAATCTGAGCTGGGCTTTAGTCTACAACTTGCTGGCATTACCCGCTGCCGCTTTAGGATTTGTTCCTCCTTGGATGGCCGCTATCGGCATGTCCAGCAGCTCACTGATTGTTGTCTTTAATGCATTACGTATTCAAAAAGTATCCGCTAATCTGAATACCATCACCGACTGAGGCAAAGAATGGATGTTATTTATTTTTTAATCCCACTGGCGTTGATACTGCTTATTTGTGCTGTCAGTGCATTTATGTGGGCTGCTAAAAACGGCCAGTTTGAAGACCTGGATCGGGAAGCTCACCGCATTCTGTTTGATGAGGACCTTGCTCAGCAAAGAAAAAATTCAAATCAAAAAGATAACCCTGGCGAATAGCGCTAATGGATTTCACCTATTCTGTTATTTCGGCATTTGCCATTGGCTTTTTAGGCAGCCTTCACTGCGTAGGTATGTGTGGTGGTATCAGTGGCGCACTGGCAGCAGCTTTAAAACCCACCGCGACAACCAGCCCGATGGGGGATGTTTCCCGTAAGCTTGCTTTTCAATTTATGTACAGTAGCGGCCGTTTGTTGTCGTATTCGGTTGCTGGTGGCATTGCCGGTTTTTTAGGTGAGCAGCTGACATCAGGCATGTCCCACGGTATGTCTTATTTACGAATCTTTGCTGGCATCATGGTTATTTTAGTGGGCTTTTATATCAGTGGCTGGTGGATGATACTGGCTAACCTTGAGCGTATTGGCGCTGTTTTATGGAAGCACATCGCCCCTGCTACCAGCAAGCTGATGCCCGTTGACAGCTACCCTAAAGCACTGTTGCTGGGCGCTTTATGGGGCTGGCTTCCCTGTGGCCTGGTATACAGCGCTCTGTCGTGGTCAATCGGCAGTGGCTCGACCATTAACGGCGCACTGTTAATGCTGTATTTTGGCATAGGCACCCTGCCCGCCATGATCGGTGTTGGCTTGTTTGCCAATGTTTTATTGGATATTGCCCAATCAAAAGCCATGCGATCCCTGGCAGGCCTGTCTTTAATGGTATATGGTGGCTGGATTATCTGGGCACAGATGGCACCGGGTATGCACCATTGATCGCCCCACAGATCGACACATCAGGCTATGACGATTGCTACACAACAAACGTTACCAAACCTTAACAAGTATCAGCCACTGCCTTGGCGTGCCGATCATCGTTTCAAGCTGTTAG
>PDSR01000025.1 GCA_002748575.1 Gammaproteobacteria bacterium | reverse complement strand
ATTCCCGCCAAACGCCATAGTACCAAACAAATGTATGTGAACATCTGCCATGCCCCACACGGCACCATCCTCAAACTCACCAATAGAAGGCTCCCCTGTTGTATTCGTGGAAGCCTCTGGATATTGATCACATTGGTCAGCCGGAGAAACCTTAACGAACTGCGCATCTTCCAGGTCATCAACCAGTGTCAGCGCCACTCCCTGAAACGATAGCCATTGATTAGTTTGTGTAGACTGGAGGAAATAGGCATTGCTTTCTGCCGCTGCAAAAAACTCCCACTCCAGGCGCATGTCCAGCTCATTTGTTCTGACAGGCTGCTCGTGGGCAGATAACATTTTTGATGCCTGATCACGCAATAAATAACGATTTAAATCACTGGGCTTTAAATAAAAAGAAGCTGACTGATCAAGGCTATCAGCCAGCGTATATTCGCCAGAAGCAGCATCAATGGCAATATAAGACTCGTTTACCATTAAGGTAAAACAGCCATTCGCTAAAATATGCTCTTTTACCTGCAGGTTTTCATCAGGTTCAGTCCCCTGTTTTGCAGCAACCACCTCATCAGCAATATTCGAATGATTGCCACCACATGCATAAACTAACAGCAACAACAATCCCAGAAAAATTCGCTTTACCAGCAATGCCTGATTGAAAACACTTTCCATGATCTGATTCCTTTTTTATAGTTATTTTTCTTGAAATATAAACCATAAAACAGACTCAAGCAGCAACTTAAATGCACCTGCCAATAGTTTCTTCGCGCCATTAATACAATTAGTTATTATTTGCAAAACAGCCTTTGGGGCGTTATCTGGTTTTTCAATGCACCAGAATAACAACCTGCACCAGGTTCTGACCCATATCAAATATCAGCAAAGATTCGCAGATATGCGTCATGCTATTACTTGAAACAACCCGGGTTCGACCCAATCTTTAAAAGTGACACAAAAGTATTATCCGCATTAAAAATACTACGGAGAAACGTAATATGAACTTAATTCCAAGAAGCAATTTATTTGATTTTGATCGTTTTTTTGACACATCACCCATGCATACAATGAGCAAAGAAATTGCCAGCCCGCGAGTAGACATCAAAGAAAAAGACAGCCATTTTGAAATAAGCGCCGAAATGCCTGGCATTAAAAAAGAGGCTATTCAAGTGCATGTTCATAATGGCATTTTGAGCATTGAAGCAGAAACCAACGATGAAAAAACAGAAGAGAAAGATGGGAAAATCATCCGTAAAGAGCGTTATAGCGGGAAAATGGTGCGCAGTTTTACACTTGGTAACAATATCAGCGAATCCGATATTTCAGCCAACTTTGAAGATGGCATTTTAACGCTGACCGTTCCCAAAGAAGCACCCGCAAAGCCTGTTGCCAGAAAAATAGAAATCAGCTGATTAAAGCCTGTAGCAGCGGCCTCACAGCGTTATGTGGGGTGGCTGCTGTGCACAGGTGAATACACCTTGCAACAAGTAGGCGCATGAACAACATAAACACGGAATCAGTGGGTTTTCATGCAGCATAAAAACAGCCTGCAAATGACCACCGCTCATTAATTCCCTTTACAGCAAATAGCTTACAATGGTTCAATTTGGAAAATCTTAGAAATATTGGGAATAAAGTATGCAATTATTCGTCATTCTTGCGGCCTTGGTGGCAGTGAATTTGGGCCTGGTTTATGTTGGCACAGAAAATTATGAGGGCGACCCGGAAAAGCAGCCTGAGGGGATTGTGGAAATAGAGGAAGTAGCCAACGATATACCTGGATCGTCTGAGACTGCGCCAACGGCAGACGAGAACAAACAAACCCAATAAATTTCGGTTGCTGTTAGTTAATAGTGAGAATAACTTTCACTGAATCATCAACAGCACTCATATCCACATAGCCAATCATGCTTCGGTTAGCAGAAACAAATTCAAGCACTTCCTGATCGTCGGAAACAGCATAGGGGGGCCGACCCTTGCCAGCAAAGATTAATCTGGACCAGTAAGAATTCAGCTGCGAAGGCGATTTTTTAATAACCTTGTTATAGAACTCGGCCCGGGCAGTTTCACCTTCTATCTGATCCAGTGGCACAACTTTAACGCCACTATCTAAACACCTGGATTTACCGAGGAATATACTGACCAACTCTTCGGCAGTAATGCTGTTAACCGGGTTATCGACATTAGCAACCACTGCCAGCTTTGCTTCTGATGCAGAACTCCAGCAACACACAAAACCCAAAGAAACAGCTAAAACAATACGTACAAGAGTTTTTTTATACATGAAGACCAATGCGGACTAACGCCCACCCCCCAGCACTTTATTTGCCCAACAAACCCATTAAAAGATGAGTACCTTGCACTCTTGCTGGAACAAACCCCCAGCAATTAAATTATCTTAACTTTTAACAAAAACTGGTTAATCCAATGATAGAGTAACTGTCAAAATACTACTAATTATAACGTAAAACAACAAAAAATGATGTCCTCACTAACTGGCTGATCATTTATTAGCCTGCTGATACCTTTCAGTGCCATTTAATTCACCGTGGAATTTCACTCGCCAACCGGCCAATTACTTCTATGCTTTATTAAATAGTGGCGTTTTCATGTCGCCAGATTTCTATTTGATAGGCAGAATTGTGTGCAGATTTACCCCAAACCTTAGCCAAAATTTAAAAAGCTTAACCCTGATTGCCTGCTTAGTTTTACCGTGGACGCCACTGTCTTTTGCTTCTGAGGCAGAAAAGGAACCATTGATGCTGCCGTCAGAAGCCGCTCATTTACCCGACGTTGAAGATTTAAATCCGCCCGAAAAAAACCAAAAAGGTGCCCATAACAATGCACCTGCCACAGTTGCAGACAATACGCCTGAAAACCCTCCACAACCACAGGACAAGCCAGCCGCTCCTTATATACTGCTTAATCAAGCCATTAACCCTGGCGAAACCAAAGCACTTGACTGGCATACCAACAACAGCAACACAGAATTCGATGCACCGAACACCATTCTAGTAGCCAATGGCACCCTGAAAGGCCCAACCCTGTGTGTCACCGCAGCCATTCACGGAGATGAGATTAACGGTATCGAGATTGTTCGTAGAACCATTCACAACATTGACCCGAAAAAACTGCACGGCACCCTGATTGGTGTACCGATTGTGAACCAGGACGGCTTTCGCCGCTCATCGCGTTATTTGTCGGATCGACGCGACTTAAACCGCCATTTTCCAGGCAACCCCAGTGGCAGCGCCGCATCCCGGCTGGCCTATTCCCTGTTCCATAACATCATCGGCCATTGCAACTACCTTGTGGATATTCACACCGGCTCGTTTAACCGTATTAACCTGCCGCAACTAAGAGCCGATTTAAGCCGCGAAGCTGTTCGCACCTTTTCCAAAGGTTTTGGGGGTATCACCGTACTGAATCACGAAGGTTCAATGGGAACATTGCGGCAAGCCGCCATGGATGCTGGCATTCCGGCGGTGACACTGGAAGCCGGAGGCCCTGTCCACCTCGACAAGTCAGTCGTGGACTATGGCACCAAAGCCATAGAGAACGTGCTGCATACGCTTAAAATGCGTAAATTGTTGCGTTTCTGGTTAACTCCCAAGCCCACTTACTACCAGTCCACCTGGATAAGAGCGGAAAGCTCCGGCATCCTCATTTCCCAGGTAAAACTAGGTGACAAGGTTAAAACAGCCGATGTGCTTGGCGAAATTATTGACCCTATTAGCAATCAATTAACACAAATCAGAGCACCATTCGACGGCCAGATACTCGGTAGAGCGCTGGATCAATTTGTCAGCCCCGGTTTTGCCATTTACAGGATTGGTATTGAGGCCAAGGCTCAGGACATTTCTCAATCATCACCCCTGAATGGCCAGCCACAGGTATCAGTGGATCTTGACCCGGCCAACCACAATGATGAATAACATTGGTGAAAAATATGAAAGCGGCCCTGATATGAACCGCCAGAATAACAGCTTTATAAAATTATTATTTTTGTAATAAGAAATCCACCACTTCAAACAATGCGTCTTCACTGCCAGCCAGTTTGACGCTGACATAGTAAACATCATTTACCACCAGTGCAGGTACACCACTGACCTTGAATTGCCGCAGCATTTGTCCTGCCTCTGTTAGTTTTTCTTTGACTTCAGCAGACCCCCAGGCAGCATCAAACTCAGTTGCTGGAATTTTCAGTGTATTTTCTGCAAAGTCACGAATTTGAGATTTGTTGAGCAGCGGCTTACGTTGCATGTGAACATAATTAAAGACTTCCTTTGAATGCTGTTCGGCCAGCCCCAATTTATTCAAGGTTAAATAAAACCGGGCCAGCACTTTGTAATAAGCATTCCACTGCGCTGGCACCCTGACAAACTGAACCGAATCCTTTTTACTGGCCAGCCATTGATGCAAGTAGGGTTCCAGGTGTTCACAGTGTGGGCAGCCATAAGAAAAAAATTCAACAACCCGGCCTTTTTCCTGGATTTCTGTACCAGGATTACCAACAACCAGGTAATGCTCCCCCGCAATAAATCGTTCAACCGCTTGTGCGGGGAGTGCCAAGACACATAACGCCAATGCCAGCCAGATGTTTTTCATAACTTGTCCTTTTATTTAAATCTAATAACTGCTTCAATCTAAAAGCTTTTAAACTTAACAATGTTTAAAATTGAATACCAGAATGAAATGACAGTAAACAAACTTTTTCAACGAGGCAACACCACACATCATAAGTATTAGCTTAATCGGCAAAAAACGCTGCAATACTATCCTTTACTTCCATCGCATCGTGATAACCCAACTCAATCAAATCATTACAAAACAATCGCTCGAACAACAGGTAACTTAAAACACTGGAACCTGAAGATCGGGTTGCTCCAATCCCCCTTAAAAAGAAACGAATCGTGGGTGGCAAGGTATAAGCATAACGATTAGCTATCTGATCCAGGCATTGACTGGGGGAAATCACCAGGCACTCAATAGGCCTTAAATGAACGCCATGTTTATCCAGCACATGACCCGGTATCATTTCTAATGAATCGTTAATTTTTTCCAGCCTTTCCACATCGTATTCCAGGCTATCAAGGAACACACTATTCAACAGGTGCCCTCCAATATGCGCCAATGATGGATAGCCTTCCGTCGGCCGCCTGATCTGAGGTGCCGAACGATTGCCGCTCACCCCGACAACAAAAACTTTCTCTGCTCCCAGGTGTATTGCCGGACTAAGTGGCGCTAACTGGCGCATGGCACCATCACCATAATATTCACGATTAATACGGGTAGCCGGAAAAATAGTAGGAATAGCTGCCGATGCCAACAAATGCTGTACTGATAAACTGGTACGCAGCCCAACACGCTGAAATCGCTTCCAGCTGCTGATATCAGGTGTTCCCTGGAAAAACGCAACTGAATGACCACTGTTATAACCAGAGGCCGTTACACTGAGAGCCCGGATAAATCCCTGATCAATATTTTCCTGAATATTCTCAAACGCCATCTGGTGTTCTAACAACACCTTAAGCGGTGAACTGTCTAACAGAGAAACCGCACGATGGGGCATAGGAACAAACAAACCGGTAATCCAGCGAGCCATGTTCACCAGCACACCTACCGGGTCGGTACGATAGACCTTATCAGGTGTGAACGTTTTCCATACGTTTTCTATTTCATACACCGCGTTGCGATAGTTATCGGCATAGCAAGCGAGTGCAGTGGCATTAATTGCTCCTGCAGAAGTACCCGCTATAATCCCGAATGGATGGCGCATGGATACCGGCAATATATCTGCAACGGCCTTCAACACGCCCACCTGATAGGCCGCGCGGGCACCACCGCCGGTTAAAACCAGTGAGCGTCGCAAATGGGATTGGTCATTTTCGATATTTTTAGTGGCCATCATAAAATCATAGTTCGCCCCCGGATTTCTGCTAAACCTACAGGTTAATATCGTGCAAATGCGGCACCCGCAAAAAACAAAGGTTAGACAAAAACCTTAACAGATACCCTAAAAATTCCGATTTGCCGGCGTTATACTGGAAACAGGTAACACGACACAACCCGTTCTGCCCCACCGGGCAGCAAGAGGACATTACAGCTTGGAAACGCATATTATCTTAGTACGCCACGGCCAGACCCCCGCCAACATTGACAAGCTTTGGCACGGCTGGACTGATACCCCGTTAACCGATGAAGGCAAACAACAGGCACAAAAAGCAGGCGCCCGCCTGGCTTCAGAACACCTTGATATAACGGCCGTTTATGCCAGCCCATTACAGCGCACCAAAGACACAGCATCCGCTATCGCACAAGCGCTTGCTCATAATGTAAAGCTTCATCCGGGATTAAAGGAATACGGTGTTGGTGTGCTTGAAGGCGGATTTATTGGTCTATTT
>PDSR01000024.1 GCA_002748575.1 Gammaproteobacteria bacterium | reverse complement strand
AAGACATTGATCTGGACATAAAAATCAGGTTGATTGTTTACAAGCAATTCGAAAAACACGTATTGCTGCACCTTGATGAAATGCTGTTTACTGCCAACGACATTTTGATCAAGGCCAACGTATTACCCGACATTCGATCTACACAGCCTCGCAGAGCCACCGGAAAAAAACCGGCCAGCGAAGTAGTGAACGCCACAGAAACAGGCTCCACACAAGCCCGCCCCACCCAAGGCCGACAGCACCCACCTAACACCCGTGCCCAGCAAAACAGCAATGAAAAGCCAATTTCCGACAAGGCAATGGAAGTTCAATTCAGCACTCTGCAAAGCCTGCTCTCAGCTGCCGGAAACCTGCAAGCGCAATCCGTTTACATTCAATCAGACCCGAACCAACCTGCACTGGAACATGGTGCGCTGTTTGATTGGCTGAATAATATTCAAGCCCAACAACTGGAAACCAGTGTTGATGGTGTCACGCCCAAGCCAGTCACCGTTCGCCAACAGATCTTTGATCTTATTGATCAAGCCGGAACCAGTGATCCAAATAACCGGCTGCAAAAAGTCGACGACAGTGTTATTAATATCGTGGATATGATTTTCGAGTTTATTCTCGACCAGGATATTGCATCTCCCCTGGCAGCTTTGATCGGCCGTTTACAAATTCCGATTTTAAAAGTGGCGATTCATGATCAGGCATTTTTCGACTCCCATAAACACCCTGCCCGCCGCCTGCTTAACGAAATGGCGCAGGCTTCGCTGGGATGGGATGAAAGCAGCGATTACGAGAACGACCCCCTTTACAAGAAAGTATTACAAATTGTTCATACAATCCTGGATACGGTAAATCCGGATTTAGAGTTGTTCACCCGCCTGGAAAAAGACTTCCACAACTATCTGGACAACGAAACCAGGCGCAGTGATCGCCTTGCCGAACGAACAGCTGATGCTGAAGAGGGCAAAGCCAGGATAGAGGCCAGCAAAAAAGTCATCTTGCAAATTATTCGTGACCGCATTCACGGCAAGCAATTACCCGAGGTGGTGATTAACCTGATCAATGATGCCTGGAGCAAGGTATTGCTGCAAATCACCACCCGCCATGGCAGAGACAGCGACCAATGGCGCGAAGCGCTTGCCACCATTGATGATCTTATCTGGAGTGTGCAGATGCACACCGGAACTGAGGCCCGCAAACGCTGGACTGCCCTGATTCCCTCGCTACTGGATCGCCTTAACGATGGCCTGAAAACCATTGCCCACAGCCCCGCAGAAACCGAAGCAACACTTAATGCACTTTGGGATATACACAGCAAAATGCTGCAACACAAAGGTGAGCACAACCCTGTTGCTACAGTAAAGGTGGATTTAACCATCGAGCAAGAGTCTCTTCCTGTTAACCCGCTGATAAAAAGGCAGGTTCCGCCGGAAAGAATTCGTGAACTTCGCCAGCAGGTAAGCAGCTTTAAAGAAGGTGACTGGTTTGAGTTTACCCTTGCCAACCATAAAACAATCAGCTGTCGGTTAATCAGGAAAATCCGTGCCAACCATTCTTTTGTTTTTACCAATCGCTATGGTGCCATAGCGAAAGCCATACCCAAAGATCAACTGGCACTTTATATTCACGATAAAAAAGCCCGCCAACTAAACAGCGGGCCGTTGATTGATCGTGCGCTACAGGCCATTATGACCCGCCTGCGAAATTCTCTACCGTAAAACGGTTACGGCCTGCCACATCTCCTTTAAAAAGACAAGGCTTTGCACCGCGTAAAAGCACGCTATAATCCGCCCCTGATTTTCATGAACCATTTACCTAAAGGTTTTGCACTTTAGATTTTCCAATCACAGTACACCCTGTAGTCCGTGCAGTTTGAGTATTTTTTCTATGACAAAAATAGCTGAAATCATCGCCAACGAATTAGCCGTGGCACAAGCCCAAGTCAATGCCGCCATTACCTTGCTCGACGAAGGCGCCACCGTCCCTTTTATTGCCCGCTATCGTAAAGAAGCCACCGGCGGACTGGACGACACTCAACTGCGTAACCTGGAAGAACGACTGCGCATTAAAGCGGCTGACACCAAAACCCGGCTTGAAGATCTTTACCTGCCCTATAAACCGAAACGCCGCACCAAAGGCCAGATTGCTATCGAAGCCGGGCTCGAACCCCTTGCCGATGCACTGTTCACAAACCCTGAACTGGACCCGGAAACAGAAGCCGCCAAATTCCATAACGAAGAACACAAAATCACCGATAACAAAGCGGCACTGGATGGCGCCAAATACATTTTAATGGAACGCTTCAGTGAAGATGCAGAGCTGCTCGGCAAGCTGCGCGAAACACTGTCGAGCCAATCCCATGTGTATGCCAAAGTGGTTGCTGGTAAAGAACAGGAAGGCGCCAAGTTCAGCGATTATTTTGAACACCAGGAGCCACTGAAAGATGCACCCTCCCATCGGGCACTGGCATTATTCCGTGGCCGTAACGAAGGCATTTTACAGATCAACATTGATTTACCCGATGCCGCCGAAGCCACCCGTCACCCCTGTGAGTCCATGATTGCCGAGCACTTTGATATTCAAGACAAGGGCCGCAACGCCGACAAATGGTTAGCCGAAGTGGTTCGCTGGACCTGGAAAGTAAAACTGCTTTCGCACATGGAAACCGAATTGCTGGGCAAGCTGCGGGAAAAAGCCGAAGAAGAAGCGATTAATGTATTTGCCAGAAACCTGAAAGATTTATTAATGGCCGCACCTGCTGGGCTGAAAGCCACCCTGGGGTTAGACCCCGGCCTGCGTACTGGCGTAAAAGTAGCGGTAGTGGATTCAACCGGGCAACTGGTAGATCACACCACGATTTTCCCGCACGCGCCAAAAAATCAATGGGATCAATCCATAGCGGTTCTGGCTGCACTTTGCACCAAACATAATGTGGAACTGATCAGCATTGGTAACGGCACCGCATCACGGGAAACCGACAAACTGGCGGGCGAGCTGTTAAAGCAGTATCCGGCCATTAAAGCGGAAAAAATCATGGTGAACGAGGCCGGCGCTTCCGTGTATTCGGCATCGGAATTTGCCGCCCGTGAATTTCCTGATCTGGATGTATCTTTCCGTGGGGCCGTATCCATTGCCCGCCGCTTGCAAGACCCATTGGCAGAACTGGTAAAAATTGAACCCAAGTCCATTGGTGTGGGGCAGTACCAGCACGATGTATCACAAACTAAACTGGCACGTTCGCTGGATGCTGCCGTTGAAGATTGTGTGAACGCTGTGGGCGTGGATGTAAATACCGCCAGTGAACCACTGCTGGCAAGGATTTCGGGATTAAATAAAACCATTGCCGGCAATATCGTTGCCTTTAGGAATCAGAATGGCACCTTTGCAAACCGCGAAACCCTTAAAAAGGTACCCCGTTTTGGCGAGAAAACCTTTGAACAGGCTGCCGGATTTTTACGGGTGATGAACGGCACCAACCCGCTGGATCGTTCTGCGGTTCACCCGGAAGCCTACCCTGTAGCCGCCAGCATTGCACAAAAAAATGATCGCGGCCTGGATTCACTGATTGGCGAAGTGGCCTTCTTAAAATCATTAAACGCCCAGGACTATACTGACGAAACCTTCGGGGTACCCACCGTTACCGACATTATTAAAGAACTGGAAAAACCGGGCCGCGATCCACGCCCTGAATTCAAAACAGCCGCTTTCAAAGAAGGTGTGGAAACCATTAAGGATCTGGAACCAGGTATGATTCTGGAAGGTTCCGTGACCAATGTGACCAACTTTGGTGCCTTTATTGATATTGGCGTTCATCAGGATGGTCTGGTGCATATTTCGGCGCTATCTAATCAGTTTGTAAAAGATCCCCGCGAAGTGGTGAAAGCTGGCGATATCGTTAAAGTGAAAGTGATCGAAATTGATATTCCACGCAAGCGCATTGGTTTAAGTATGCGTATGGACGACGAAGCCGGTGAAAAGATTAATACCCTGACCAAAGGGCCGACCAAACCACGTACCGCCAAAAAAGCTGCCAACCGTAGCAGCAGTAACCGCGGTAGCCATAGCAGTCACAATAGCGGTAACCGACCAGCACAAGGTGGCGGTAAAGCCAAAGCACCGAACGCTGATGGCAAAACCGGCACGTTCGCTGACCTGTTTGCAAATGCCAAACAGCTGAAAGATAAAAAGCGTTCGTAGGTACACATTTGCCAGCCACACAAACCCAACGAACATTGTTAGCCCACAGGCATTAAGGATACTCAGGTGCAAGACTATTTCGAAGATCAACTGGTCGCGCTGCAAAACCCCGACATCTACAACACCTTGCCTGAGATGACCCGTGGGCTGGAAAAAGAAAGCCTGCGTATCCAGTCCAACGGCCACCTGTCGCAACAGGATCACCCCCGGTGTTTAGGCTCGGCATTAACCCATCCGGCAATCACCACCGATTATTCCGAAGCCTTGCTGGAATTTATCACCCCGGTTTTTTCAAACATAGATGCGCCGTTAACGTATCTGGAAGACATACACCGCTATGTCTATCACTGCCTGGACACAGAAAAGCTGTGGGTAAGCAGTATGCCCTGTATTATGGACGGCGAAGCGAGCATTCGCATTGCCGAATATGGCAGTTCCAATATCGGCAAAATGAAACACGTTTACCGCCACGGCTTATGGCACCGTTATGGTCGCCTGATGCAAACCATTGCAGGCATTCACTATAATGTGTCCTTTCCGCAAAGCTTCTGGCAACAATACCAACAAGCCTGCGGCGATACCCAGCCATTGCAGGATTTTATATCCGAAAAATATTTTCATATTATTCGTAACTTTCAGCGTTATGTAGGCATGGTGGTGTATTTATTCGGTGCCTCGCCCGCAGTGTGCCCATCGTTTTTGCAGGGGCGCGAACACTCGTTTGAAACCCTGAATAACAACAGCCTGTATGCACCCTTTGGCACCTCGTTACGCATGAGCAATGTAGGCTACAGTAACGATGCCCAATCAGGCTTACATATTTCATATAATTCATTAAATGAATACGTCAGCACCTTAACCCATGCCATTCGCACCCCTTACAAGCCCTACCAGGAACTGGGTGTTAAAAAGGGTGATACCTACCAGCAATTAAACGCCAACCTGCTGCAAATAGAAAACGAATATTACGGCAACATCCGACCCAAACGCACCACCGAGCGTAGCGAACGGCCAACAGTTGCGTTAGCCAAACGTGGTGTTGAATATATCGAAATGCGCTGCGTGGATTTGGACCCATTTTCCCCTATCGGTATTACACCGCAGCAGGTTCGCTTTCTGGATGTATTTGCCCTGTTCTGCTTATTGCAACCCAGCAATCCCATTACCCCCGAGGAGCAAACCTGTATCGACTTTAACCGTGAAGCCATGGTGCTCAGAGGCCGCGACCCGGAATTATTGTTACGCTGTGGTGAAAACAGTGTACGCTTCCACGATTGGGCCCGTGATTTGTTAAACAAAATTGCCGATGTCGCCAGCCTGTTCGATGAAAGTCATCAAACATCGCTCTATTCAGAAGCCGTTGCCGCTCAGCTGGAAAAAATCAGAAACCCGGCACTGACACCATCGGCGCAAGTGTTAAAAATTCTTCAAGAAGACAAGCAATCGTTTTTTGAGTTTTCAATGGATATGACACTTCAGCATGAACAGTATTTCCGCTCAAACCCGCTTTCTGTTAATCAGTTAAAGGCCATGCAAAAAGTCGCTCAAGAATCCCATGAGGCACAAAAAAATATAGAAGCATCCGACGACATCAGTTTCGAGCAATATCTAGCGAATTATTTTTCCGATTAGGTTGAACTGTTTTCGCTAAATATTATATGTTGGGTACGCAAAGCAAATTATCCGGTGCTACATTCTTTCTATACCAAAACGAGCTTGCTTAATCGCGGTGGCATAAGCTTGTTCTATTGCGGAACTAACTTGTGCCACGATACTCCAAAGCTTTAGCGGCCAAACCGATATAAAGGCATTATCTATGCAAACAGCTCATTCCTGGCGAACAATTAACCCCCGGCTTGTAAACGGGCTGGGTGTATTACTCGCCATTACTTCCTATTTATTCGCCTATTTTTTCTTACAGGTTTATCTGGAACTGGAACCCTGCCCGCTGTGCATGATCGATCGCATTTTTGTAACCGCTGCCGGTTTGTTCTTTTTGCTGGCATTTATTCATAATCCCGCCACCTTTGGCCAGCGTATTTACGGGCTGTTTGCGGCACTGATGGCGCTGGCAGGTATTTTGGTGTGCTGGCGACATATTTACCTGCAAAATCTTCCAACAGATTTAATTCCCAGTTGTGCGCCCGATCTTGATTACATGTTGGAAGTGCTGCCGACAAATGAAATGCTTTCTATTATTTTCAACACCTCTGGCGAATGTGCCGATACCCAATGGGTGTTCCTTGGCTTCACCATTCCTGAACAAACTCTGATGGTATTTAATGTCCTGTTTGCGTTGGGGTTGTATCAAGTGTTTCGACCCAGGCCTTAAAACTATTTGATAGGATTATGCAGGCAGCTTATAACCAAGCTGCCTGCATGCTAATACATTTCAAACAACTGTTTCTTTACATTCCCTTGCCCACAACCTCTCTTCACGCCTTTAACCGTAGTTTGCAGCTATTTTTATTAGACGAAGTTTTCATAAGAACCTTGAAAACTAGACACTTGCCTGCTTGAAACCACTGAATTTTGCCCATTTTCGGCAGTTTTCACCCTAAAAGGTGAAAACATCAAAAGCAACGACAAAGAGGGGCAGCTTGCTCTTTTAAAGTATTTGAATATCCTAGTTGCAACCGTTTACAAAAATTAACGGTTCACAATTCGGAAAGGACAGCGATGGGAATCGCCTTTTATAGGGATTTTTGAGAACACAAATATATTGTCGATATCTATTGATAGACAACCATCGCTGCAGCACATTCCCTTGATGATGTCTCAGCTAAAAAATAACGTTCATGGGAAGGGTTAAACCATGTTAATACATTCTACTTCACAAAAAGAACACTGGGGCACTGTCGATAAACTGGTAGAAAGCTGGCTGAAAGAAAGGCAGGAAATGATTCTACTGTACTGTGCAGTTGATAGTTTAAAAGAATTCACACCCAAGGACACCCCCACCGAGATTAAAGTTCAGGCTTTTACCGATATTCTTATTGATTATGTATCTGCCGGACACTTCGAGATTTACGACAAATTATTCCAGGAAGCCGCAGACTTTAACGAAGACCACACAGATTTTGCGCACTCCATTCTGACTCGCATTCAAGCATCCACTCAGATCGCTGTAGATTTTCACGACAAATACGCGAACCAAAACATCGGCAACGCCATCATACCTGAACTGGCGGCAGATCTTTCGCACCTGGGCGAAAAGCTGGTAGAACGTTTTGATCTGGAAGATCAGCTGATCGAAATGATGCATAACAGGCACCGCGAACTGGTTGCGTAAACCGTTCATCTGTTTTTAAGCTTCAAAGGGCAACAGGCTGTTGCTTGTTGCCCTCAAAATTTCTCCTATCCTCATCTACACTTATCTCTATCACTATTGATAACTTAAAGATCAGTGCCATGTCGGGAAAGCGCTTGTTAGTCGCCCTTTTGGGTTTAATACTGTTAACTGCCTGTGGCGATACACCCAAAAAAGAATGGAAGCTTACCGCTCAGGGTGCCTACACCATATCCCTTGGTGCAAACGGCAAATATTCGCTGGTCGGTTCTATCCGCCATGGCGGCAGCTTGTGGCGGCTGCGTGATGGTGAACGACTTTATAACTGGAACCATGCCAAGGGCCAAAAGTCGGCAATCATTGCCTCTGCCATATCCCCCGATAACAGCTATGCCATTACTGCTGAAAAAATGCGTATGGTGATGTGGAATATGAAAACCGGTAAGCCTCAGGGTTTTTGGGAAGTACCAGGCGGCGCATTGGATATTGCCCTGGCAAAAAACGGCAGTTTTGCGATAGTTGGGCAAGAAAACTATAACGCACTTTATATTGAAACTGCCACCGGCAGTGTTATCAGCAAACTGCCCCACAGCGGCGATGTTAATACCGTTGCCATATCCGATAACGGCCGGATTGGTGTTACCGGTTCCGAAGACGGATACGTGCGCATATGGAACCTGCAAAGCACACCCACGGCCAAAGAGCTACACCGTTTTAAAATCGGAGATGATGTTTCAGTCGTTGCCATTTCCAACGATGGTCGGCTGGCTTTTGGAGCCGCCTATTATGGAAAAGGCACGGTATGGAATGTGGCATCCGGCAAGCCGGTCAGCCAGTTAGGGTTCAGCAGAAACACCTTTTCAGCAGCCCGATTCAGTAAAAACAAGCGACACCTGCTGACTGGTGATACGGTAAGGCGGGTTATGTTATGGGATGTTAAATCAGGCAAGGAGCTAAAAACCTGGTCTATCAGGCCTCCCAGTTTTTATCCCCCTTCGGGTTTGATCATTGGTGATGTGGCTTTCGGGAAAAC
>PDSR01000023.1 GCA_002748575.1 Gammaproteobacteria bacterium | reverse complement strand
TGCCAATAATACCACCTTTGGATGCACTATATGCCACTTGCCCGACCTGCCCCTCGATACCGGCAACCGAAGCTGTATTAATAATCACACCACGCTCGCCATCACCTGGTAGCGGATCATTCAATGACATCGCTTCTGCCGCCAGGCGCAATACATTAAAGGTTCCTACCAGATTCACGCTGATAACAGTTTTAAAAATATCCAAACGGTGGGGGCCTTTTGACCCAAAGGTTTTTATGGCAGGGCCAATACCGGCGCAGTTAATACAAATGTGCACGGCACCAAAAGCATGCAATGCTTCTGCAATACCAGCCTGCACCGATGCTTCATCAGCAACATTTACCTCGGCATAGACACAGCGCTCACCCAGCTCTGACGCAACGGCTTTGCCCTGTTCAACATTCAAATCGAAAATAACAACCTTGGCCCCACGTTTTAATAGTTCTTCTGCTGTGGCTCTGCCAAGGCCGGATGCAGCACCGGTTACAATGGCAACTTTATTACTTAATTCCATGACGACCCCTTGCTTAAATATCAATGAAGGTTATTGTTTTTTTAGTGCTTAAAAGTATACACCTGACGGCCCCGCTGCACACACCCCTGATGTAACAAAAGCCGTTAATCATTTTGAAGGTTGACGACATGCCCCTTGCCTGAGGTAGCATAGCGCAACGCTTCAAATACAATGCTTCTAATACAAAGGAACGCGCCATGAGTGCATCAGAAACCATACAAACCCAATTATCCGATGGCATCCTGTCGATCACCATGAATCGACCCGAGAAAAAAAATGCCCTCACTCATGATATGTATCGCGGCCTGGTTAACGCCCTGGAAGAACTGGAAAACAACCCGGAAGCGCGGGTTGGCTTTATTACCGGCACCCGGGAATGCTTCACAGCAGGTAACGATCTGGCCGATTTTTTAAACAACCCACCGGAACAGGGCAGCCAACCACCGGTATTTCAATACATTAAAAAATTGCCCACGCTTAGCAAGCCGCTGGTGGCTGCCATTAATGGCCCGGTAATTGGCGTTGGTGTAACCATGCTGCTGCACTGTGATTTGGTTTACGCCGCCACCGATTCCAAATTACAAATGCCGTTCGCCAGTTTAGGTGCCTGCCCGGAAGCAGGCTCATCGGTATTGCTGCCCAGGCTGATGGGCTATCAGCGAGCCGCGCAGCTACTGATGCTCAGTGATTTTTTCAGTGCACAGGAAGGCAAGGAATGGGGGCTTATTAACGATGTCTTTTCCCCCGATGAGTACCAGGAAAAAGCCTATGAACAGGCAAAGCGCCTGGCATTGCAACCGGCCAGCTCTTTAAGAGTTACCAAAATGATGTTACGCAAAGCCCAACGGGAAGAACTGGATGCCATTATGGATTTGGAAATTGAATATTTTTCCAAGATGCTGCAAAGCCCGGAAGCCAAGGAAGCGCTAAATGCCTTTATGGAAAAACGCACACCTGACTTTACCCAGTTTAATTAGTTTTAGTTAGCAGCAACTCAATCACCAGACATACCTGAGAGGGAATCCTGTGACTCCCTCTCAAGTATGTAAGAAAGAGTTACTTACCCTTGAATTCGGGTTTCCGCTTATCAACAAAAGCGGTGACACCCTCTTTAAAATCATCAGTCAAGGCACAGGCTTTAAAACTGCGGGCTTCGGCTTCCAGTTGATCAGACAAACTCGAAGACACGCTGCTGTTAATCAGGGATTTACTTCGCCCATAGCAGAAAGTTGGCCCGGACAACAAGCGACCCACCAGCTTATCGAGCGCGGCTTCCATTTCGTTGGCCGGCAACGCCTGATTTACCAGCCCCAATTCCAACGCCTGTGCGCCGGTGAACCGTTCAGAAAGCAAAATAATCTCGGTGGCCTTACGAGTTCCCAGTAAACGGGGCAAAAAGAAGGTGCTGCCGCCATCAGGACTGGTTCCCAATCCACTGTACGCCAGTGTAAAAGTCGCATCTTCCTGGGTAATCACAAAATCACAGGCCAGCATTAAACTGAAACCATACCCCGCAGCACCACCAGGAATCAAACCAACAACCGGCTTGTTCATATAGCGAATCCAGCGAATCGCTTCATGGGCGCTTTTAATCAGTGTATCAATTTCTTCAATCAGCCCTTCCTGATTGCCTTCTTTAATGGGCTCTGCAAACCGGGGCAAATCCCCGCCCGCCATAAAGAAACGCCCTTCGGCCCGTAACACCACACAACGAACAGTCTCATCGTGATAAAGGTCATCCATCACTTTATTGAGCTGCTGGGCCATTTCAACATTAATCGCATTTAACGCATCGGCTCGTGTCAGGGTTACGATAGCCAACCCATACTGAATATTGTCAACATCCGTTGAACCTCGTTCAACACTAACGTATGAATCTGTCATTCATTTACCCCGGTTTATTCTATTAATCGACCTATTTTAAAGTGTGAATAAGTCACATTTATGAGCATCACTAATTCACCTGATTTATTGCTTAAAAGCCCCATACTTAATCTAACAGACATGGGGGACATATTATGAATTTCGACATAACAACTTTAATTATCGGCTGGTTAGGCGCACTGGTTTTTTTAAGTACAATAGTGCTGTAAACGGATTTAATCCCAAAACCGGCGTAATTGAAATGAACAATAACCGAGCGCCACAAATAAATTAACCATACAGCTTGATTGCGAAGCGGTTGTTATTTCATCAGGGGTCAGGTGCTCAGCTGCCAGGGTGGATTCAGGAAAACCATAAAGCGCCAACCAGGCCATTAACACACCTATAAGCAATACGCCTGCTACCATAGCAACAAACGCTTTCACACGATCTACCCAGTGATTAATAGCAGCAAACTCAATCAACCCGTTCAGCGCCCCACAAAGCACCCAGGTAAACAAGGCTCCGCCCACTAAGAATCCAGCCATTATTTAAAGCCTTGTGTTAATGTTCTCGCGTTTCCCTGAATTCAATATCCGGCCACCGTTCCATGGTTAACTCCAGGTTCACTCTGGTAGGTGCCAGGTATGTTAAATAACCACCACCATCAACTGCCAGATTATCATGGCACTTCTTCTTAAACTCTTCGAGTTTTTTCGTATCATCACAGTGAATCCAGCGAGCAGTGGCCACACTGATATTATCGTAGGCACAATCCACCTTGTATTCACCCTGTAAACGCGCGGCCACCACGTCGAATTGCAGCACGCCCACGGCACCGACAATAATGTCGTTATTGCGCAACGGCATAAAGACCTGGGTAGCCCCCTCTTCTGAAAGCTCCTTGATGCCCTTTTGCAGTTGCTTGCTTTTAAGTGGATCTTTTAATTGCACCCGGCGAAACAATTCTGGTGCAAAGTGAGGAATACCGGTGAAATTAAACATATCCCCTGCGGTAAAAGTGTCGCCAATCTGAATCGTGCCATGATTATGCAAACCAATAATATCCCCCGGCCACGCCTCTTCCAGGTGGGCACGCTCGCCGGCCAGAAAAGTTAACGCATCAGATACCCGAACATCTTTGTTAATACGCACATGACGCATTTTCATACCCTTGGCATAATGCCCGGAGCATACCCGCATAAACGCAATGCGGTCGCGGTGTTTCGGGTCCATATTGGCTTGAATTTTAAACACAAAACCAGAAAAGCTGTCATCTTCAGCTTGTACGGTATTTTGGTCAGTTTCACGGGATTGCGGTTTTGGAGCCCATTCCACCAGGCCCGACAACATATGATCCACACCAAAATTACCCAGCGCGGTCCCAAAAAATACCGGGGTAAGTTTGCCTTGCAGAAATTCTTCGTGATCAAATTCATGGCTGGCACCCTGCACAAGCTCCAGCTCTTCGCGCAGATCATCAGCCAGATCATCCACCGCCGCATCAAGCTCGGGGTTATCCAGCCCCTTAATGGCTTTTACATCCTGAATGGTATGGCCCTGCCCGGTGTCGTAAAGGTAAGTGGTGTCTTCCAGCATGTTATAAACACCTTTAAACAGCTTACCCATACCAATAGGCCAACTCACGGGCGCACACTTAATCTTTAGAATGTCTTCAATTTCGTCCAACAGCTCAATAGGATCACGAATATCACGGTCCATTTTATTGATAAAAGAAATAATCGGCGTATCTCTTAAGCGACACACTTCCATCAGCTTAATGGTTCGCGGCTCGACACCTTTGGCACCATCAATAACCATTAACGCTGAATCCACAGCAGTGAGTGTGCGATAGGTATCTTCCGAGAAATCTTCGTGGCCGGGTGTATCCAGCAGATTCACGATGGCATCTTTATAGGGAAACTGCATCACCGAAGTGGTTACCGAAATACCCCGATCCTTTTCCATCTGCATCCAGTCTGATGTGGCATGCCGGTCTGAACCCCTGCCCTTTACCGTACCGGCCACCTGAATCTGGTTTCCGTAAAGCAACAGCTTTTCGGTAATGGTGGTTTTACCGGCATCGGGGTGGGAGATGATAGCGAACGTGCGCCTTTTATTGATTTCATTGAGAAAATTGCTATCACTCATACTGCCACAACCCTTATTTGTACCTAAACTTGTACCCGTTCAAAAAAACACTTTTCATGCGTTTTATGCGCTAAAAAGTGAACCTAGGTATTTATGAATAAAATACCCTTTTTTCAAGCCGCCGCTGCGCTTTTTCAAGCTCCAACAAATTCCAGTAAGGCACTAATGTCATGCCCGTCGGCTGCTCTAAGCGCCGCGATATACTGATCACGGCGCTCATTCATGGCTTCCAGCCTGTAACCACCAGCCCAATCAATAGCTGGCTCGTTCAATAATTTAGTGAGAACAGCATCCGCCATGATTCGCGCATGCCGCCCATTGCCATTAGGAAACAGGTGGATAAGCACCAGCTTGTGGTGAAACCTGGCTGCCAGCTCTTTTGGTGGGTAAGTATCATGCTCAACCCAGTATCTGGCATCATCCAATAATTGCCGTAATTGAATGGCAATCTGTATCGGATCAACGCCGATATTCTTTTCAGTACGACGGAATGTACCTGCCCATTTCCAGACTCTGCCAAACAACCGCCTGTGCAGTTCTATAACAAAAGCCTCTGACAGTACATCAGGGTTCTTTTGCTTGTCCAGCCACTTCAGACCTTCAGTGATGCCAGCTTGTTCAAGCTGGTCTAACTCCCCTCTGGTAGTGACATGCTTGAATTTCAGGCCATCCAGTTCATCAGGATCAAGCGGTGTCGCACCATCTGGGTAATGGTAATCATCCGTCATTCATCATTCCAAAAATCTGATGGCATCTTATCCATGATTTGTGTAGCAATGCGCTCAATTTCAAAATCGAGCTGTTCTTTACTCAATGACTGTGCCTCAAGCGCCATGTGAGTGGATGCAGTCTTCACTTGAGCACGAGCCTTCTCAATGGCTCGCTCTTTAATCACGCCTTCCACGTTTTGCTTTGGTACAATCGCATACACAAATTTGCAATCCATCGCCTCTGCCATGGTATGCATGGTTTTCAGGGTAACACTGCCATGTGGCTCATCCCGTTCTGCCTTGGATATTCTGGCTTTGGTTACGCCCAGCTTTTTTGCCAGTTGCGTACCAGACATACCAAGTGCTGTTCGTACCGTACGCAGCCATCCTTCTTTAGGAAGCCCATGATTAGGGAGCATAGACAAGCTGCCAAACTGATTTACAGCTTGGTTTACTTTGTCTCGATATTGCTTGGCAACTATCTTATCTATGCTCACCGTCAACCTTTCTGTGTACGTGAATGCCTAACCCGTATGTATATTAATATACCGACAAAACAAGAATATCAATATAAATGTTTACTTAAAACTCCAAAAAGGCAACTTATATGTTGACCATAAAACAACAACAGTAAACCTTTGTATATACACAAAAGATTCAATTTCGATTTTGGTCAAGCAAAACCCACCCCTGCTAAACAGTCAGATTCATAGCCATAATAAGGGCATCTTCGCGATTTTCACCGTTGGCGTAGTAGTTATTGCGCCGGCCAACTTCTGCAAAACCAAAACTGCTGTACAGGTGAATGGCCACCGTATTAGAAGGTCGAACTTCCAAAAAGGCCTCTTTAGCATCACAGGTTTTAGCTGTATCGAGCATATAACGGAGTAACCAGCGCGATATTCCCTGCCCGCGCATAGCCTCGGCGACGCAGATATTAAGCACGTGACATTCCTCAACAGCCACCGACACAATGGCATAGGCCACAATATTACCGCTGCTATCAATAACAACCTTGCATAGATAATCGCTATTAATGCAGTCTTTGAAAATACCTTCACTCCAGGGATAGGGATAACCGGTGATTTCGATAGCGCGTACCTGTGGCAGGTGGCACTCGGCCATGCTTTGGATTTGCCAACCGGCAGGGAGTGCGTCGAACATGATTTAAAAAGTGCGACCGCGAAAAGGTGCCAGTAAACGCCATGCGGCGGCTTTATTGTGCCAATCGGCCATCATCGCAGCCGGCGATGGCAGCAACACTGCCTTCAGCTGTTGATCGGTAATATGAATAGCACTGCCGTTCTGCCCCAGAATTTTTGCGGGCAACTCACCCATTAACACCAAAGATGAAACCTTTGCGTTCGAAACTTTTCCTTCAAGATAGGCAGCACCACTGTCCGCCCTGA
>PDSR01000022.1 GCA_002748575.1 Gammaproteobacteria bacterium | reverse complement strand
TTTCTGGTTGCCAGCAAAAAACGCTATGGTGATAAATCAGTAGAAATCAGTTTGCCCGATTATGCGTGGCAGGGAAAAACGGCAGTACTGGTAGACGATGTAATCAGCAGCGGCCACACCATGGCAGAATCAGCAAAAAAACTGCATCAACTGGGCTGTGCCCGCATTATAGCCCTTTGCACCCACGCATTACTGGCACCAGGCGCAGAAGAGCTGCTGAAAAATAATAATGTGGATGAACTTATCAGCACCGACAGTATTCCTCATTCATCCAATCAGGTTTCTTTGGCAGCACTATTATCACAGGCTATCAACGATGCGGGGATTTTATAGGTAACCCGTTATCAGCTAAGAACAATTTTATCTTTATCTAATGAGTTACCCGCATTTGTTTCATCAATGCTCTTTATGCCCAGCGCCTGCTCCAGTTCTTTAAGTGCATCACCTGTGTATACAGCTAACCGCTGCAAACTGGGTAGCGCGTTGCGGCACCCGGTAAAGCCAACCGCCAGGCTATCAGCATAGCCAACCACCGTTATATTTAATGCATAACCATCGAACAACACAGAAATCGGATACATGGCTTCAAGTTCAGCATCATTCCAATATAGCTTATCGGTGGAAGCAACAACATTCGACACCACCAAATTAAACATCGGAGGTATTTTCATTCCCAGCCCGGTTAACTGGCCGATCATCAAAGGTGCCACCCCTAATACCGAAAATTGCTGCAGCGCATCCCAGGAAAGCGTTTTTAATTGCTGCTTGGTACGCTGTGTAATCGTTTTAATATTCTCTAGCCGCAACAGCGGATCAAGAATATCCGTGCCCAACGGACTGGTAAAACCAACAGCAGCATTCCCTACTTTATCATCGGGCCTTGGCAAGCCCACAGGAATCGAGACAACCAGCGAATCTTCCGGCAACCGTTCCAGTTCATCCAGATACCGACGCGTTGCCGCCCCAATCACCGAAAGGCAGATATCATTGATAGTTGCCCCGGTTTGTTTTTGAATGCGTTTGAATCTTTCCAGATTATAAAGCTGAGTAGCCAAGCGGCGTTGCGGTGAAACTGATTGGTTAAACAAGGTCTTCGGCGTGTTCATGACTGAATAGAGCCCACCTTCAGGATTGATCTTGCGATCACTCATCTGGCGCAGTTTATTCACCAGTTCAACACCGGCATCCACTTGATGTTTTAAAGCCTCTTTTACGGTGTCCTTATCAAAGTAGTTACCGGATTTTTGTTTCCGCTCAGGCTTTACCTGAAAATCTGTACACCAAGGCGCAATTTCATTAGATAACGCCGCTTCATTCGTTAGAAAATGGTGGATCATTTTCATCGCACCCACACCATCAATCATCGCATGATGGGTTTTCATATAAATTGCAAAGCGATTATTCTCTAAACCTTCAATTAAATGAAATTCCCACAATGGCCGATCAAAGTCCAAATGGTTGGAATGCAAGCGAGAAACCAGCACACCCAGCTCTTTTTCACCGCCGGGGTAAGGCAGTGCAGAATGCCTTACGTGGTAATCAATATCGATTTTTTTTGCAACAACCCAGCTGGGTGCAACACCTGCCAGGTGGCCTTTTTTTAACTTGTAATTAAAAGGCTTGTTAGTCACCGGAAATTTAAGCAGCTTTTGGAACCGTTTGCTCAAGTAATCCGGATGGGCGCCTTTTGGCAGTTTAAACACCATCAAACCACCCACATGCATGGGAGTCCGATTTGATTCCATATGAATAAAGGATGCATCAAGTGCACTCAAGTATGCCATGCCCTTTTCCTTAATTATTATTTAGTTTTTATTCTTTGTTTTGCATTGTTTCCTGATAAAACAGATATAAGGCACCGCCCCAGTAGTACCTTTTCCCACAATAGTATCTGTTCCTGATGCAAATAACAGCGCCCCATTAAACAAGGCCAACAGAACGCATTCTAATCAATCGCTTAACGGTAAGCTACTGATACCCACCTTGTTTTAACCCTTTAAAAGCACCCAAAGCATCCTCCCGTGATTGTTTTAGATCAACAACGGGATGTGGATAGGTTAAACCTAAAATAATTCCAGCAGATTTCAAAATATGCTCTGGTGCCTCCCAGGGGCTAAACAGGTATTTATCAGGCAAACCGGCAATTTCAGGAATATAGGTGCGAATATAACGGCCTTCGGGATCAAATTTCTGCCCCTGCGTCACCGGGTTAAAAATACGGAAATAAGGCGCGGCATCGGCTCCGCAGCCGGCGATCCACTGCCAGCTGGCGCTGTTATTGGCCAGATCGGCATCCACCAGCGTATCCCAGAACCAGCGCTCACCGTGATGCCAGTGCAAACGCAGGTTTTTTACCAGGAAGGAACCAACCACCATCCGCACCCGGTTGTGCATAAAGCCGGTTTGCCATAACTCACGCATCCCAGCATCAACCATGGGTATACCCGTTTGCCCGGTTTGCCATGCACGTAACCCTTCTGAATTGTCAGCCCACGGAAAATAATCGAATTTTGGTTGTAAATTTTTACGTGGCAAATCCTGATTATAATAAAGCTGGCTGTAAGAAAACTCCCGCCACGCTAACTCACTGCAAAAATGATCCACATTCTGATCATCACCCATATTCCGCACACCGTGCCACAACTGGTTCGGTGAGATTTCACCAAAGTGAAGATAAGGTGAAAGGCGTGACACATAAGGCCTGGCAGGCAAATCGCGCCCTTCTTTGTAGCACAGAAGCCCTTCATCAATAAACGCAGAAAATCGTTGCCTTGCCCCCGCTTCGCCAATCGACCAGTGGGGTTGCAACTGTTCATCCCAACGAATGGTGGGCAATAGTTCCAGGGCATCAACCCCCTGCTGATGCGGGTCGGGCATGTAATGCACATCGTTGGGTGTTGTCAGGGGTGTTCTGGGCGCTGCTGCGATCAAGCACCCTTTACGATAAAACGGGGTAAAGACTTTGTAAGGTGTGCCGTCTTTCTTTTTGATAGTCCAGGGTTCCCATAACAGCGAACCGTTAAACGTATGAACCGCTACCCCTTGGGCTTGCAGATGTTGCTTGATGTTTGTATCACGCTGAATACGCCAAGGTTCGTAACACCGATTCCAGTAAACTCCGGCAATATCAAAGCGGGATGCCAGCTCATCCAGAATAGTTTGCGGGTTTCCCTTATACACCGAGAGCGCACCACCAAGGGATTTATTCAATGCTTTCAGTGAATGATGCAACCACCAGCGACTGGCACCACCCATAGCGTAATCCGTGGCATTTTCATCGTCTAGAATATAAATCGGCAGAACCTGATGATGGCTGGAAGCCTGCGTTAATGCAGGGTTATCTGATAAGCGCAGATCCTGGCGGAACCAATGAATTGAAATGCTCTGTTTCATAGGGCCATACCCGGTTGTGTGTTTGAACCGCTTTTTTTATGATATTTGAATTTTGTTGCCCTATATTAACGGCATTTTCTTGGAGATGGGCTGTTTTTAAAAGAGTATTTTGGGAGCGCCAAAACGGAGAGAAGAGAAAGAAATCTACGTTAACAGGTTAAATTGGCGGAGAGGGAGGGATTCGAACCCTCGATACCTTGCGGTATACACACTTTCCAGGCGTGCTCCTTCGGCCACTCGGACACCTCTCCGCAACCTCAATCAGAGGAAGGCGCGTAAGATACTGTTTTTTTGCCGAAAGTTCAATGCTTTCCATTGTTTTCCGGTGTTTATGACCAGAATTCGACCACCTGATCCAATGGTTGCTCTTCGATTTCTTTGGGGGCCGATTCTGGCGTGCCTACATAAAGAAACCCCACGATCTGATCGCTGTCTTGCGCGTTAAAATATTGTTTAACAGCGTTATTAAATGCCAGATCACCGGTACGCCACATTGCACCATAGCCTAAGCTTTTTAGGGCCAGATGCATGTTTTGCACGGCACACCCCACGGTCAGCGCCTGCTCTATCGGTGGCACTTTCGAGTGCTCCTTAATATCAGCAATCGCCACAATAATAAGCGGTGCTCGGCTAGGCATGTTCAGAAACTTGGTTCGCTGCTGCTCCGTCAAGCCGCCGGATTCAGCTTCCTTAATATTCGCAAACGCTTGCCCCAGTGCATCAAGTGCCTGCCCTTGCAGAATCACATATCGCCATGGCCTCAGCCTGCCATGATCAGGCGCATTTAACGCACAGCGAAGCACCTGCTTAAGCTCATCGGCAGTGGGCGCAGGCGCTATTAATTTGGCGCAAGACCTTCGAGTCAGAATATTTTTAATGACTTCGTTCATAAATAAAGAACCAGAAAAGATGTTTAGTTGCTGTATTTTATATTAAACAAACCCGTTTAGATAAAAACGTCGAGCAGCCTGTGCAGCATAATTTTTAACCCTATGTTTGGGTTGTTCGACCCTTAATGATAGCCTTTAGTTAAATAGAAAGTTAAACTGTTTATCTTTTAGGATGATTATTTAAAAACCTATGGCCAATAAGAGTGAACTCAATTTAGCGCCGTTGGAAGCTTATAACAAAGACCTGCCACCGCATATGGTACGCTTTTTAGCTTATCTTGTCGGGGCAATTACTGTTGCCATAGGTTTATACACCCAATTTTTCGAAGAAGAGCTTTGGTGGTTGATACCCGTTGCATTGTTTTACCCACTGCTATCCCAAGGCCTCACCCGGCTGATTCGTGCCAGGCATTCTGTTTCAACCATAACCAGTTTATTGGTTATTGACGCGGCCATTTGCGGCGTTGCCTTTGTCTTGATGGACTTCAGTGTGGTGCCCTCCCTTTTCATATTTTTAATCGCCAGCGCCGGCATCATGACCCTGGGAGGTTTTCGCGGTTGGCTAGGCTGCATGGCCGCCATGTTAATAGGCAGCATTCTGGGCATTATTCTGCTTGGCGTACCAACATTTGACCTGAAAATTCCCAGCCTGTTTTTTATTATTTCTGTCAGTGTTGCATCAGCTGGCTATATCACCATCTTATCTTACTATTCATTTAAGCAAGCAAAATCACTGCTTTCTGCACAAAAAGAATTAGAGAAAAAGCAAGCGGAATCAACTGCCTTGTCACGCAAACTGGCGAAATACCTCCCACCCCAGGTGTGGGGTTCGATCTTCTCCGGGCAAACAGATGCCAAACTACAAACCCAGCGAAAAAAACTGACTATCTTTTTCTCGGATATAAAAGGCTTTTCAGAAATTTCAGAAGAGCTGCAACCGGAAGCACTAACCGAATTACTAAACAATTACTTTACGGAAATGTCTCGGATTGCCCTTAAATATGGGGGTACCATTGATAAGTTTGTTGGTGATGCAATTTTAATTTTCTTTGGCGATCCCACTTCGCGGGGCCATAAACAAGATGCCGTTGCCTGCGTTTCCATGGCCATAGAAATGCGTAAGCGCATGAAAGTGCTGCGCCACTCCTGGCAGCAATATGGCATTAATAAGCCACTGCAAATTCGTATGGGCATTAATACAGGCTACTGTACCGTTGGCAACTTCGGCGCAGAAACACGTATGGATTACACCATTATCGGCAAAGAAGTGAACCTTGCCAGCCGCCTTGAAACCGTTGCCAAACCGGAAGAAATTCTGGTCGCAGAAACCACGTACAATTTGATTAGAGATATTATTATGTGCCGCGACCGCGACCAGATCAATGTAAAAGGGTTCTCCAAGCCTGTGCCTATTTTTGAAATAGTCGATTTGCGCAAAGAATTAGGTGCTTCACAAAGTTTTGTGGAGTGCGAGCTCGAAGGTTTTTCGATGTATGTGGATATCGATAAAATCAGAAACTATGATAAAGACCGTGTTATTCAATCTTTAGAAAGTACAACGAAAAAAATCAAAGAAAAGCTGATTGTATAGCATCTTCGTTAAAGTTCACCGCTCAACATAGCGTCATTAAATATTTACTGACGCAGCAGCCGTTGATTGCCGCAAGGTGATTCAAAATTAGATCGAAAAGGGTTGATATCAATCCCTCCCCGCCGAGTATAACGCGCATAAACCGTAAGTTTATCAGGCTTACAGCAGGCCAAAAGATCAACAAAAATACGCTCAACACACTGTTCGTGAAACTCGTTATGAGTACGATAAGAAATAATATATTTAAGTAGCGATTCCCGGTTTATTTTAGGGCCATGATAACGTATCAAAACACTCGCCCAATCCGGCTGGGAAGTAACCGGGCAATTAGATCTTAATAAATGACTACAAAGCGTTTCCGATGTCTTGTTTTTTAAATCGCTGATTAACACAGATTGATCATGGGCAAAACCTGGTACCTCAATATCCAAATGATCAATGCACTCTCCACTTAATGGAGAGATTTCAAAATTCGGTTTGCTTTCTACCCCTGTATACAAACGCAGTTCAATACTTGTTGTCAGGATTTTTTCAATATCAGATTTAATGGTATCAGCGACTTGATCGTTATCTCTGAACCGATGCTGATTAAAAGAATTCAAATAAAGCTTTAACGATTTCGATTCAACAATAAAAGGAGACACCGCTGGTACGGCAAGCTCCAGCAATCCAACCTCTGGCTTACCTTTAGGGTTTAACCACGACACTTCATAGGCATTCCAATAATCTACTCCCTGGAAAGGAAGCGCTGTATGAGCAGTGATCCCTAAATTTTTGCGC
>PDSR01000021.1 GCA_002748575.1 Gammaproteobacteria bacterium | reverse complement strand
TGGAAACCCGGCGATACCATTCTGCTTTCCGGCACCATGCTAACTGGCCGTGACGCTGCTCACAAGCGGATGGTGGATATGATCAGCAAAGGCGAGCCATTGCCGGTGGATTTCACCAACAAATTTATCTATTACGTTGGCCCGGTAGATCCGGTGCGTGATGAAGTGGTAGGTCCTGCTGGCCCGACTACATCGACCCGAATGGATAAATTTACCGGCACCATGCTGGAAAGCACCGGCCTGCTGGGTATGATTGGCAAAGCCGAACGGGGGCCAATGGCAATACAGGCTATCAAGGATAACAAGGCCGTTTATCTGATGGCTGTTGGTGGCGCTGCTTACCTGGTGTCGAAAGCAATTCGCAAGTCGAAAGTTGTTGCTTTTGAAGAACTGGGTATGGAAGCAATCCATGAGTTCGAGGTTGAAGATATGCCGGTTACTGTGGCTGTAGATGTAAAAGGCGAGTCTGTACACAATACAGCGCCGAAGATCTGGCAAGCCAAAATTGGCAAGATACCGGTAGAAAGCGCATAAAAACTTCAGCTTGTTACAGTAATAAAAAAACCGGCGATACTTGCCGGTTTTTTTATTGCCATTAAGAAGAAATAACGGTTTTGCTTATTACTACTGACCAGAATTCATGATTTTGTTGACTTTATCCTTGGCAGCAGATTCAGCGTCTTTAGCGGCATCTTTGGCAGTAGATTCTGTATCTTTAGCAGCATCTTTAGCAGAGTTTATGGCGTTATCTGTCATGCTGGCTGCTTCTGCCTTCATTTCAGCGGCTTTGTCTTTCACTGTATCAGTGGTTGCTTTTACCTTTTCGCTAGCACTTTCCTTGATTTCTTTGGCCTTGTCCATTGCATCATCTGCGGCATTCTGGGCTGCTTCTTTGCCTGCTTTAATAGCATCGCCAACCACTTCTTTGGTGGAGTCAACGGTGTTTTTAGTGGCTTCTTCAGCTTTTTGCATAATGCTGCTCGATGTGTCAGCAGTGCTTTGGGGCTGGTCGTCGGAACATGCGCTTAAACCCAGCAATAAAACCAAACTTGTTATTATGACTGAAAATTTCATTGATAACTCTCTTTATTGGTAAATGTAGTTAGCCGATATTATGGCTTAGAAGCAATACAGTCAAATAAGCGAAGAGCTGAATGTTGCCTGAGCGCAACGAAAGTTCGTGATTTTACTTATAATTTACAAACCAGTATCTTTCCCAGGCATTAAACACTCTTTCCGGGTACCAGGTTTTGCCAAGGCTGCCGTTATAACGTGCTAATGCTCTGATTAAATTACCTTTTTCCCGTTTTAAATAAGCTTTTAAAATGGTGCAGCCATAACGAAGGTTGGTTTGCATATCGGTCAGATTATCGGTTTCGCTGCCAATTTCTTTGCGCCAGAAAGGCATTACCTGCATAAATCCTTGTGCACCAACCCTTGATATGGCGAAACGGTCGAACAGGCTTTCCACATGAATAACGGACAGCACCAGTTCAGGCTGTAAATCAACACGCTTTGCTTCCAGATGAACCTGTTTTAAAAATTGAAAACGTTCTTCAGGGTCTTTCATATAGCGTTTAAGGCGGGCATCCATATCCACCAGCCAGACTTCGGCATCAAAGCGATCTTTAAAGCTATCAGCTTCCTGGATAGTTTGTTGTAACAACTGGCGCATTTCCTCATCGGGTTTTTCGATTGAGGCCGCCAGTGCCGGGTAGTGCTGACACAGAAAAAGCAAAGCCAGGCTGGCAGCGGCTAACCAGGCTGTGGTGATCTTTTTTAAACAATTAAATAGGGTCATACCCTAATTTAAGCAGTGATAAACCGGCTTTGCAGGAACTCCAGCACATTTTCAGGGCTAACGTCTATTTTTTCATTGGCTCTGCGGTTTTTATATTCATAGGCGTTGTTATCAATGGCTTTTTCGCCAATCACAATGCGGTGGGGTATACCGATCAATTCGATATCTGCAAACTTAACCCCGGGGCGTTCTTTGCGGTCATCGAATAACACGTTGATACCGGCTTGCTGTAACTGGGTATAAAGTGCTTCGCAGGCTTCACGAACACGTTCTGATTTGTGAATGTTCATTCCCACAATAGCCACCTGAAACGGGGCAATGGCTTCTGGCCAGATAATGCCGTAATCATCGTGATTTTGTTCAATCGCAGCTGCAACTACACGCGATACACCAATACCATAACAACCCATCGGCATGATTCGGTGTTTGCCGTTTTCATCCAAAACCCCTGCATTTAACGCTTCGCTGTATTTGGTGCCTAATTGGAAAACATGGCCAACTTCAATACCACGTTTGATTTCCAGGGTGCCCTTACCGCAGGGGCTGGGATCACCGGCCACCACATCACGAAGATCAGCGGCTTCAACATAGTTGGCATCCCGTTCCCAATTAACGCCGGTCAGGTGAAAACCATCTTTGTTGGCACCGCACACAAAATCAGCCATATTCACCACGCTGTGATCCGCAAGCACTGGAATCGTTAAACCAACAGGGCCAACGGAGCCTGGCAAACAACCACAGGCTGCCTGTACTTCTTCTTCACTGGCCAGCGTAAAGGGAGCCTTAATCAACGGGTGTTTTTCAGCTTTGATGTCGTTAAGGTTTTTATCGCCGCGAAGGCTGATAGCAACCAGCGTGTGGCCTTCGGAGTCTTCCGGATCAACGCCGTGAACAATCAGGGTTTTAACGGTTTGTTCGGCATTCACCTTCAAAAATGCGCAGACTTCGTCAATGGTTTTTGCATCCGGTGTGGCCACTTCTGCTTTTTCAGCACTTGCAGCCGGGCGGCTATCGCCAATGGGAAAGGCTTCTGCCATTTCAACATTGGCGGCGTAATCGCTATCGGTACTGAAGGCGATATCGTCTTCACCGGAATCGGCAAGCACATGAAACTCGTGTGAAGCGGTGCCGCCAATGGAACCGGTGTCGGCTAATACCGGGCGAAAATCCAGACCAAGACGATTAAAAATCGCAATATAGGCGTTATACATTACCTGATAGGTTTCTTTCAGTGAGTCCTCATCTAAATGAAACGAGTAGGCGTCTTTCATGGTGAATTCGCGGGCACGCATGGCACCAAACCGTGGGCGGATTTCGTCTCGGAATTTCGTTTGAATCTGATAGAAATTCGCTGGCAGTTGTTTGTAGCTTTGAATGTTATTGCGAACCACATCGGTGATTACTTCTTCGTGGGTAGGGCCCAGTACAAAGCCTCGCTGGTGGCGGTCTTTCAGCCTTAACAGCTCGGGGCCGTATTGATCCAGGCGGCCAGACTCATCCCAAAGCTCGGCGGGTTGCACAACAGGCATTAATACTTCCTGCGCACCGGCCTTATTCATTTCTTCGCGAATAATGCGTTCTACGTTTTGCAGTACCTTAAGGCCAGTTGGCAGCCAGGTGTAAAGACCAGAAGCCAGTTTACGAATCAAGCCAGCCCGTAGCATCAGCTTGTGACTGATGACTTCCGCGTCTGAAGGGTCTTCACGAAGGGTGGCCAACAGGTATTGTGAACAACGCATTTAGAGTTTCCTTGAGCTGATATAAAGTGTGGTGTCGATATTAGCGCGATTTTAAGTTGATCAGGCCGCGAACACCAGATTTGGAGGCAAATAATCGGTGAGTGTCATTAAATGGGGGATAACTGGCAGGGGTAAAAACAAAAGAAGAAAGCACCAGGGCCTTCTTCTTTTGGGGTAAAGCTTGAAGGAGCAGGGGTTACGATTCTGCCATATCTTTAAGCTTTTTAAGTGGGCGGATCTTAACCTGACGGCTGGCAGGTTTGGCTTTGAACATGGTTTCTTCGCCAGTAAAGGGGTTAATACCTTTGCGGGCTCTTTGTGCGGGCTTGTTTTTGACAGTGATTTTCAACAGGCCAGGCAAAGTGAACTGATCAACCGCACGTTTCTTAATATGGCGGTTAATAATAAAACCAAGCTCATCCAATACTGATTGAACCTGCTTGCGGTTTAAATCTGTTGCTTCGGCTATCTCGTTCAGGATTTGAGATTTAGTCATTGCCTGTTTAACGGCAACCGGCTTTCGTACAGCTGGTGCTTTAGCTGTAGCTTTTCTAGCAGGCGCTTTTCTGGCTGCAGTTTTTTTTGCAGCGACTTTTTTTGTTTTTGCAGCAGTCTTTTTAACGGCAGCCTTTTTGGCAGCTGTTTTTTTAACGGCTTTTTTTGCAGCTTTTTTCTTTGCTGGCATAG
Organism: Gammaproteobacteria bacterium; assembly: GCA_002748575.1. Classification (GTDB taxonomy): domain Bacteria; phylum Pseudomonadota; class Gammaproteobacteria; order Pseudomonadales; family Ketobacteraceae. Next base: position 2,429 of record PDSR01000021.1, on the reverse strand, counting down.
TATATTCCTTTTATAAGTTTTATATGGTCGAGTGCTCTAACGTTTTGTTAAAAAGGAAAAGAGTCCCCAAATCTTCAATTCCAAGTGCTGCAACTGCTCCAATGCACTTTAACTCTGTATATATAGGATAAAATGTAATTTTGTCGAATATTTTTAAATAAAAAATGTAAAAATCAGCAAAAATAAGTAGTAAAGGGATTATAGCGGCAGCAAATGAAATAAAAATGCAGTTTTATATCGATCGCCACAGACATTTAAGAAACATCTCAGTCTGATTAATTGCTATTGCTGCCTGTTTTAAAATGAGCGTTACCTGGGCCGAAGCTACTGCTAATTGCGGTTTAAATCGCTATAATATGGCCCTTTTAAGTTTTTGCAGCCTTGGGTTGGTTTTAAAAGATCCTTAAATTACTTTAAAAACAGCTGGTTAGCGCTCGTTTTGCGGCTGGCCGAAAGTTGTAATTGGGTTTTTTTACGTCGACCGGCATTTATTAACAACGACAGCAACACACGTTTTATCAGGAAATAACTATGCGAAGCCATTACTGTGGTGATATTAACGAAACCCTAGTGGATCAAGAAGTAACTTTATGCGGCTGGGTACACAATCGCCGGGATCATGGTGGTGTGATTTTTCTCGATCTTCGTGATCGTAATGGGGTTGCCCAGGTTGTTTATGATCCTGATACGGTAGAAGCGTTTGCTCTGGCCGATAAAGTGCGTGGTGAATACGTGCTGCAAATTAAAGGCCGTGTTCGGCTGCGCCCCGAAGGTACCATGAACCCTGATATGCCTACCGGTAAGGTGGAAGTGCTGGGTAAAGAACTGGTGATCCTGAACGAATCAGAAACTCCTCCTTTTCAGGTGGATGAGCACCAGCATGTGGGTGAAGACACTCGCCTGCGTTATCGTTTTATGGATTTGCGCCGCCCCGAAATGCTGGAGCGTTTGCAGTTCCGTTCCAAAGTTACCACGGCGGTGCGTAATATTCTGGATGCTGATGGCTACGTAGATGTAGAAACCCCCATTCTTACCCGAGCCACCCCGGAAGGTGCCCGCGATTATCTGGTACCGAGCCGTACTCACCAGGGTTCCTTTTTTGCGCTACCTCAGTCGCCGCAGTTGTTCAAACAACTGCTAATGGTGTCTGGTTTAGATAAGTACTATCAAATCGCCAAATGTTTCCGTGATGAAGATTTGCGTGCAGATCGTCAGCCCGAATTTACCCAAATAGATATTGAAGCATCGTTTGTTGACGAAGAAGACATCATGTCCATGGCGGAAAAAATGATAAGCACCGTGTTCAAGGATGTGATGGGTGTCGAGTTGCAGGCGTTCCCTCGTATGTCGTATGCAGAAGCTATGGAGCGTTATGGTAGCGATAAACCGGATCTGCGTATTCCACTGGAACTGGTAGATGTTAATGATCTGATGCAGCAGGTGGAGTTTAAAGTATTCTCAGGCCCGGCAAGCGACCCGAAAGGACGCGTTGCCGCACTTAAAGTACCCGGTGGAGCCAAGCTAAGCCGTAAGGAAATCGACGAATATACCAAGTTTGTGGGTATTTACGGTGCCAAAGGTCTGGCCTGGATTAAAGTTAACGAGCTGGAAAACGGCACCAATGGTTTGCAATCACCGATTGTTAAGCACATGGAAAATGTCGTAATGGAAATGATGGAACGCCTGGGTGTACAAAATGGTGACATTGTTTTCTTCGGTGCCGATAAAGCCAAGATTGTTAATGAAGCACTGGGTGCCTTGCGCGTTAAGCTGGGCCATGATCTGGATATGATCGAAGGCGATTGGGCACCTTTATGGGTGGTTGATTTCCCCATGTTTGAAGAAACCGATAACGGCGACTGGACGCCTTTACATCACCCATTCACCATGCCGTCTTGCAGTCCGGAAGAATTAGCCAGCAAGCCGGGTGAAGCGCTGTCCCGTGCTTACGATATGGTATTAAATGGCACTGAACTGGGCGGTGGCTCCATTCGTATTCACAGCCCTGAAATGCAAAAAACGGTATTTAAGGCGCTGAATATTTCCGATGAAGAAGCAAACGACAAGTTTGGCTTTTTGTTAGATGCATTGCAATATGGTTGCCCACCACACGGTGGTTTGGCTTTTGGTTTGGATCGTTTGATCATGTTGATGACCGATTCTCAATCCATCCGCGATGTCATTGCCTTCCCGAAAACGCAAACGGCGGCCTGTGTGATGACTCATGCGCCTTCGCCAGTAGAGCCAAAGCAGTTGCGTGAAGTCGGTATCAAACTGCGTCAGCAAGAGAAAAAAGACCAGGCATAACAAACACCGATATATCAAATACCAATACGGAGCGGGCAATGGCTGGACTGCTCCGGGCTCTGGCTGAGTCTCCTCCCCCCTCTTCCTGACTCAGCTCTGCAAGGCCCTGGGGCTCCGGCCCA
>PDSR01000020.1 GCA_002748575.1 Gammaproteobacteria bacterium | reverse complement strand
TGCATCACGGGTTGATCTGGTGTTTGGCTCTAACTCGGTATTGCGCTCTTATGCTGAATTTTATGCTCAGGATGATAACAGGGAAAAGTTTGTCAATGACTTTGTTAAAGCCTGGTGTAAAGTGATGAATGCGGATCGCTTCGACGTGTAAACATTCATTAAACCCGTGGTTTGAAATGTGCGTGTTCATACATAAAGCCCTCTAGTCTTTTTAGAGGGCTTTGTTGTATGCAAGGGCTGTATGTGAAATTAACCGCTGTAGCTAATTAAATAACACTACCGCAATTTCACTTCCAGTAACCGAATGGCGCGGTTGTCTGCGTTCAGTACCTTAAAATGCAGGTTGGCAATTTCAATGGTTTCTTCTCGCTTTGGCAGGTGGCCAAAGTTGTTCAAGACAATGCCGCCAATGGTATCGAATTCTTCCTCGCTGAAGTTTGTTTTAAAGTGTTCGTTAAATTCATCAATGGGGGTGATGGCTTTAACGATAAATAAAGAATCTTCCGTTTCTTTTATTGAATAATCATCTTCGAAATCGTGCTCATCTTCAATTTCACCCACAATCTGCTCAAGCACATCTTCAATCGTTACCAGGCCAGACATCACGCCGTATTCGTTAATGACAATCGCCATATGGGTGCGCTTTTGGCGAAATTCTTTTAGTAAAACATTCAGCCGTTTGCTTTCTGGTACAAAACTGGCAAAATACCGACAATTACATCTTTGTTATCGCCATAAACCGGGAAACGGGAGTGGGCGGAATCAATAATTTTTTCCAGATAATCGTCGGGCGATTCGTCGATGCCCAAGGTAACGGCCTGCGCTAACGGCACCATGATTTCACGAACATGCATGTCGGCCACTTGCAGAGCGCCCTGGATAATACCCATGGCTTCGCCATCGATCAGTTCATTTTCCTGCGCGGTTTGAAGAACTTCTAATAACTCACTGCGATTTTGCGGCTCACCTGATAAGAACTGTGTGATCTTATCTAAAAAACTGCGGTTGGGTGAGCCGTTTCTACTGTGGTCTTCGTTCATTCGTTCCGTTGTCCTGTGTTAGTCAATATTCACCGCATAGGGGTCGGAATAGCCAAGGCTTTCCATAATGCGAGTTTCTAAAGATTCCATGATGGTGGCTTCGTGATCTTTAATATGGTCGAAGCCCAATAAATGCAATGTGCCGTGAATCACCATATGCGCCCAATGGGCAGTAAGCGCTTTGTGCTGCTCTGTGGCTTCCGATCTGACGATAGGCGCACAGATGACCAGATCCCCCAGTAATTGCAGGGGGATACCTTCAGGTGATTCAAAGGGAAATGATAAAACATTGGTGGGTTTATCTTGCTGGCGGTAACTATGATTAAGCTGCTGGCTCTCGGCACGATCGACTATCCGAATAGTCAGTTCCACTGGCATATCCTGCTCAGGAGCATAGCCACCTTGTTGCAGGGCGCTGTTTACCCACTGTTCAAACTGCCCCGGTTCGGGAACATCGTCGTCTTCACTGGCCAGTTGTAAATCCAGCTCAATCGTGGCCATTGCTACCGCTTTCCTTCGTTGATTCGAAGTCGTCGTAGGCTTCTACGATACGCTGCACCAGGGTATGGCGCACCACGTCTCTGGCTGAAAACCGCGTAAAGCCGATGCCTTTTACCTGCTGTAAAACATTCAGGGCATGTTTTAAGCCTGATTGAGTGCCACGGGGCAGGTCTATCTGGGTGTCGTCGCCGGTGATCACGGCTTTAGAGCCAAAACCAATGCGGGTTAAGAACATTTTCATCTGTTCTTTGGTGGTATTCTGGCTTTCGTCGAGAATAATAAAGGCATTATTCAGTGTCCGGCCACGCATATAGGCCAAAGGCGCCACTTCAATAATTTGCCGATCAATGTATTTGTTAACGCGCTCAAAGCCCAGCATTTCATACAGGGCATCGTACAGCGGGCGCAGGTAGGGGTTGATCTTTTCTGCCAGATCCCCTGGTAAAAAGCCTAACTTTTCACCGGCTTCCACCGCAGGGCGCACCAGCAGAATTCGTCGTACTTCCTCTGCTTCCAATGCCTGCACTGCTGTTGCCACCGCCAGGTAGGTTTTGCCGGTACCGGCAGGGCCAATGCCAAAATTAATATCGTGCCTTAACACATTGCGTACATAGGCTTTTTGATTGGCTCCCCGTGGTTTGATTTTCCCTTTGCGGGTGGTAATCATCAGCTCCAGGGCTTCTTCGTCGCTCATTTCTTGGGCGATTTCAGCTGGGTCTGTTGGCTGTTTTTGACCAGCGTTGTTAAGGCTTTCACTTAATTGCAGGTGTACCGTATCCGGGGTGATTTCTTCCTGTTGGGAGGCGGTATACAGCTGATCAATCACATCCTGGGCGGTTAACAGTGCTTCTTCAGACATACCCGTCAGTTGAAAATCATTACCGCGAGTTTTGATTTCGATATTCAGGCGTGATTCGATTTTTTTCAGGTTTTCGTCAAACTGTCCGCACAGGCGAGCCAGGCGGTGGGAGTCGTTAGGCTCCAGCTTTAAATGTTTAGAAATAACGGGCATATTCAAGGTTCTGAAAATCTCTCCTGAGATTGCGGTACATAGCGCTAAGCATATAACGATAGTTACCAGAGTGAAAGCAGAGAAAACGCATATCAATACAATCGTTTAGAATGTTTAAAAAGCTTAATTAATTCAACAGGTTGCATTGGTGTTCCGGTGCGGTTACCCGATCAGTTCCACAAATGTGCCTCTAAGTGAATTCGGTAAGGCATCATCAATGGTGACATCAACGAATTTGCCGATCATTTCATCATCATCGTGGCGAAAGTTTACTACGCGATTATTCTCGGTTCGCCCTTGTAACTGACCGGGATCTTTTTTCGAAATACCATCGACCAGAATACGTTGGGTGCTGCCCACCATGCGCCGACTGATTTCCCGTGCCTGTTGAGTGATGCGGTGTTGCAGCAATGCCAGGCGGCGTTTCTTTTCTTCTTCGGGGGTGTCATCGGGAAGATCCGAGGCTGGTGTTCCCGGGCGAGCGCTGTAAATAAAACTGAAACTGGTATCGAAGCCAATATCATCAATCAGCTTCATGGTCGCCTGAAAATCCGCTTCACTTTCCCCGGGAAAACCGATGATGAAATCTGAAGACATACACAAATCCGGGCGAATTTTTCTTAAGCGGCGAATTTTCGACTTGTATTCCAGTGCGGTATGGCCGCGTTTCATCATTGCCAGTATTCGATCAGAGCCGCTTTGCACCGGCAAATGTAAATGGCTGACCAGCTCCGGTACGCTGGCATAAACCTGAATCAGGGAGTCGCTGAATTCAACCGGGTGAGATGTGGTAAAGCGAATGCGATCAATGCCCGGTATTTTGGCCGCCTGGGTGATCAATTCTGCCAGGTCGATGATATCGCCGTCGTTAGTGTCTCCCCGGTAAGCATTAACATTCTGGCCCAGCAGGTTAATTTCACGCACGCCTAAGCTGGCGAGATGAATAATTTCGTCCATAACGTCTTCAAATGGGCGGCTGACCTCTTCACCACGGGTGTAGGGCACCACGCAGAAAGTACAGTATTTACTGCAACCTTCCATAATCGACACAAAGGCTTTTGGGCCTTCCACGCTGGGTTCCGGTAATTTGTCGAATTTTTCGATTTCAGGAAAGCTCACATCCACCACGGCGGCATCGGTAATGTCGATGGTCTCGATCATATTGGGCACACGGTGCAGGGTTTGCGGGCCAAATACCATGTCTACATAAGGTGCGCGCTCGCGAATGGCATTGCCTTCCTGACTGGCAACACAGCCACCCACCCCAATAATCAGATCGGGGTTTTTATCTTTTAATTTGCGCCAGCGGCCCAGTTGATGAAATACCTTTTCCTGAGCTTTTTCACGGATTGAGCAGGTGTTGAGCAGCAACACATCGGCTTCCTCCGGGTTATCGGTTTCTTCAAGGCCATGGGTTGTCTCCAGCAGGTCTGCCATACGGGCAGAATCGTACTCGTTCATCTGACAACCATGTGTTTGGATAAATAGCTTTTTAGCCATGGAACTGTTTTCTCTAACGCTGCTCAACTTTACCGGAACGGCGCATTATACCTACGCTGTGGGGGATGTCACAGGTTTCCGGCAAGTAACGGGGGTCGCAAACCGACAGTTGCCTGTTACACAGTGTCATTAATCGGGTTAAAATGCCGAAAATTCAAGTAATAAGGTGTTTTTATGTCGTTACCGGTTATGTCGCTACGGGCTATATTGTTGCGGATTATATGGGGAGTGGTGTTTACCTCTTTGTGCGGTCATGCGCTGTTGAGCCAGGCAGCGACCAAGCCTTTGCCAGTCAATACGCGGCTAGGCGGTGATATTGAGCTGCCCAGCACCCTCGCTGGGGCCGATGGCCAACCGGGAAAAATCGCCAGGTTATCCGATTTTAGGGGCAAAGTGGTGCTACTGAATTTCGGCTATACCTCATGCCCGGATATCTGCCCCATGGTTCTGGCACGTATGGCGCAAATCGTGAAACGGTTGGGTGATCAGGCAAACCAGGTTCAAGGTGTGTTTGTTTCGTTTGATTCGAAACGGGATTCTGCCGAACGGTTAAAAGAATACATTGCTTATTTTAACCGGCATTTTGTCGGTTTTACCGGCACTGAAGAACAAATCGCCGCGGCTACCCGACAATATGCGGTTATTTATAAAGCGCAGCAAAGCGATAGTGCCGCAGGGGTGTTGTATTCCCATAGTGATTATATTTATTTGCTTGATCGCGAGGGTCGAGTGCGGGCACTGTTCGCGACCGACACTCCATTGCAACAGATGGTGCAAGATGTTCGCAGTTTGCTTGCCGAAAAGTAGAAGAACAGAAGCAACAGAATAACAGCTGTATAGAGGAATAATAATGAAGTTAGTGATGATCAAAGCCGTAAAGTGGGTCATGTTAATGGGCTTTTTGGTGGGCGCACAAGCCGTTTATGCTGGCCAGCTGATAGCCGAAGAAGGTGGTTGGGTGAGGGCAGTGCCGCCGGTTTCAAAAAACACAGCGGCTTACTTTACGTTAAATAATCAATCGCACAAAAAAGATACTTTATTGCATCTTTCGAGTGATGCCGCCCGACATGTGGAATTCCATACGATAGTGGTGGAGCCTGACGGTGCCAAAAAAATGCAGAAGGTACCACATGCAACGATTAATCCCGGTAACAAATTAGTCATGCAACCCGGTGGGTATCATGTCATGTTGATCGGGCTGCTAAAACCGTTAAAAGAAGGCGACCAGGTTGCGGTTGAGCTGATTTTTAATCATGCAGGAAAGGTGCAAGTTACACTGCCGGTAAAAATGGCCAGTGAAAGCACTGGTGATCAAATGCATCGTCACCGCCATCATCATTAACAGTAACCGGGGGTGGATTGTGGAATTGTCAGGATTTTCAGAGTTTGAATTTGCAAGTGATGGGTATCGCCATAAAGTTTATAAAAAAGGCAATGGTTCACGGCCCGGTGTTCTAATTATTCAGGAGCTACCCGGGATCTTGCCCCAGACCATCGATTTTGCAAATCGTTTGCATGCCGATGGCTACACGGTTTACATGCCCCATCTTTTTGGTGCCATTAATGTTAAAGGCGGCGAGCCTTTTAAAAATCTTGCCAAACTGTGTGTCAGTTTCGAGTTTCGTCTGTTGGCTACCCAACGTAAAAGCCCGATTACTGATTGGTTACGGGCATTGGCAGCATCAATGCAGGCGGAAACCGGCGGGCCTGTTGCTGCTATCGGTATGTGTTTTACCGGAAGCTTTGCGTTGGCGTTGATGGTGGATGAAACGATTGCTGCGCCTGTATTGTGTCAACCAGCGCATATTGATGGCTTAGTTACCAAAGAGCAGCGAGCAACGGTGGGCGTGACTGATGAGCAAATGGCACTGGCTGCCAAGCGTTCACAAAAAGATAATGTGCCCGTAATGGGCTTTCGTTTTACCCATGACTGGTCGTGCCCCAAGGCGCGATTCGATTATTTACACGATCTGTTTGGCGAGCGCTTTCGACGATTTGAAATCGACTCGTCGTTATTTAATAAACATAATATTCCACTTAAAGCTCATTCGGTGTTCACGGGTGATTATGTGAATGAGCCAGGGCACCCCACTCGTGCCGCCTACGAGGAATTACTGAGCTTTTTAAAAGAGCGCCTCGGCAAGCCAATAACGGCCTAAATGCTCCGATGCGCTCGTCAGTGAAAGAATAGCTCTTTAGAGCAAACCGCTGGTTGGGATCGCAGGCATACCTGATAAGTTTCCTCACTACCCACTATCGAACCTAACAGGCGGTTGCCGTTTTCGCTGGCGCTCATTATTACTTCACCATTCTTTAAAATATTAACCGGTTCAGGTGCTTCCCAGGCAAAACTTAAAAATCTGAAAATAAAAAACTGATAATTTTTTACACTGGAAATCTGAATCGGTGTGGTGAATTCAACTTCAGGAGGATAAACATTAGAAGCCATTCGTCCGGTTAAATAAATAGAGCTTTGCTGAAGGGCTACCCGCTGTGCCAATGTTTGCGAAACGCTGTTGAGCTGTTCATCATTCAGGTTTGGGTTATCAACGATTAACGCATAATGAAAAGTGGTATCCGCATTATTTGCTGCCGGGGTTTCAATATTTAACAGGGTGCCACCATTGGTAAGTCCGTTGTCGGTGGTCGTCCAGATATGCGCTGAATCCTGATCAAGGGTGTAATTACCAAGTGAAGAAATAACTAAAGTGTTGGCAATATCAAAATGCTTGGGCAAAAAGATTTCCGTGGGTTTGTTGCTGTTTCTGCCCTGCCAGATCAGCCATAAAAACTCGTTGTTTTTAAACAATAATCCTTTATTGGTGTGAATGCTTGCCCACTGGGGTGTTTCGCCCGCACCATCCGTGGGCAGGTTGTTATAATAAAAGCTCACCAGATTTCCCTGAATCCGGCGAGGATACGCCTGCTGAATAATAGGGGCGCTTACTGTCAGTTCATGGCCTTTAATGGCCGAAAAATCTTCGTTATTCCAGCCATCACCTTGCGTAATAATTTTGTTGGGATTGCCGTTCATTACTTCATGATGTTGATCTTTGTATATATCCCAATGCCATTGGGTGCCGGATATGGCCTGGGTGGAAAAATCCAGGAACCGGTCTTTTTGCGGGCGGTGTTCGTCGCTGGCTGTTAAGCCTTCATACACCCCTTTAACCATGCGAACGTAATCCTGATGGCCTCCATCCTGATTGCCCAGCCACATGCCAAATTCGCCCAGCATAATCGGCATTTTTAAAAAAGCAGCTTCGTGGCGAATGGCATCCAAGTGATGAAGGTAATCGCCGTTTTCCACCGGGTTTAAATTGGTAACACCCATTCGCGCTGCATC
>PDSR01000019.1 GCA_002748575.1 Gammaproteobacteria bacterium | reverse complement strand
TTTTCCAGTCGCGTTGCCTTATCGACGACACGAGGGTCGGTGGTATAAACACCATCGACATCGGTATAAATTTGGCACTCATCGGCTTTCAGTGCAGCAGCCAACGCAACGGCTGTGGTATCTGATCCACCGCGGCCAAGGGTGGTAATATTGTTATCTTCATCAACACCCTGAAAACCGGCAACCACCACAACTCGCCCTTTGTTCAGGTCGGCCTTGATTTTTTGATCGTCGATCTCCTGGATGCGTGCCTTCCCGTGAGAAGCATCAGTCAGAATGCGCACCTGCCCGCCAGTGTATGAGCGTGCGTCGTAGCCATCTGCCTGTAGCACCATGCTTAACAGCGCAATGGTTACTTGCTCGCCGGTGGTCACCAATACATCCAGTTCTCGTGCCGGCGGGTTATCACTAGCTTCGTTTGCCAAGCCGATTAACCGATTGGTTTCACCACTCATTGCAGAGACGACAACAACAACATCGTCTCCCTGGTCACGAAAGCGCTCAACACGCTTTGCCACGTTTTTGATTCTTTCGACGGTGCCAACAGAAGTTCCACCGTATTTTTGTACTATCAGGGCCATTATTAATTCTAGAAACAGTTTATGGGCTACTAAGTGCCGCTAATGTAAAAGATTTTGCACCAAAAAGAAACAACCCCTGACGCTAAGAGGCTGTTTTGTTTATGGATTTGTTAACCAGTCGATCAGATCAAGCCAGTTTTTCTGCCAACCAGCGCTGAACACTGGCTAAAGCAGCATCAAGGTTTTCCGGTTGGCTGCCACCTGCCTGGGCCATATCGGGCCGCCCGCCCCCTTTACCACCCACCTGAGTCGCTACGTGATTAACCAGATCTCCGGCTTTCACTTTACCGATCAGATCTTTGGTCACACCGGCAATCAGGTTCACCTTTTTGTCTCCCGCCAGGCCAAGCACGATAATGCCGCTGCCCAGTTTGTTCTTCAGTTGATCCATCATATCGCGCAATGCTTTTGGCTCAACACCGGACACAGCCGTTACCAGCAGCTTCACACCGGCCACTTCAACGGCATTTGCGGCTAAATCACTACCTGCATTGCTGGCTGCTTTTTCCTGTTGACGTTTCAGCTCTTTTTCGAGCTGCCTGCTCTTTTCAAGGGATTGTTGGACTTTTTCCACCAAGTTATCGCGGCTGCCTTTTACCAGTTGCGCCACCTGGCGAAGGCTTTGCTCGCCCTGCTCGATCCAGGCAATGGCATGCTCCCCTGTTACCGCTTCAATACGGCGAACACCAGCGGCAACCCCCCCTTCAGATATGATTTTAAATAAGCCTATATCACCCGTTCGACGCGCATGGGTACCACCACACAGCTCGATAGAATAATTATCGCTCCCCATGGTAAGCACTCGCACCTGATCATCGTATTTTTCACCAAACAGCGCCATGGCTCCCTTCTTCTTGGCAGCTTCCATATCCATAACTTCGGTAGTCACTTCGGTATTAGCGCGAATTTGTGCATTCACCTGCTGCTCCACAGCAGTTATTTCTTCGGGTGTCATGGCCTCAAAATGGGCAAAGTCGAATCGTAAACGATCCGGGGCGACCTGCGAACCTTTCTGTGAAACATGATCGCCAAGCAGATTACGCAGGGCCGAGTGCAGCAAGTGTGTTGCTGAATGATTCAGGCGAATAGCATCGCGGCGGCTGTTATCGATTTCGATCAGCACCGCCTGACCAACGTCGATATGGCCTTTCGCTAAACGGCCATGGTGCAGATGAGCGCTACGCTCTTTGGTGGTGTCGGTTACTACAAATTCACCGGAATCTGCTTTGATCAAACCGGTATCACCCACCTGACCACCCGACTCAGCATAAAAAGGCGTGGCATCCAGCACCAACACCGCTTCCTGGCCGGCTTGCAGCTGTTGTACTGCCTGGCCTTCTACAAAGATTTCTTTAACAGTGGCACTGCCTGCAATATGCTCGTAACCAGTAAATTCACTATGGGTAGCAACATCCAAACCGCCGTGGTAATTACCTGCAAACTGATCGCCCTGCTTGGAGCGCTCTTTTTGCGCCGCCATAGCCACAGAAAACCCTTCATGGTCGATGGTCAGGCTGCGTTCACGGGCAATATCGGCGGTCAGGTCAGAAGGAAAGCCGTGGGTATCATAAAGTTTGAAAACCACATCACCAGGAACCACTGTGCCATCAATGTTTTCCAGGGTGTGTTCCAGAATTTTCATGCCGGAATCAAGGGTTTTCAGGAATTGCTCTTCTTCACGCAACAAAATCTTTTCAATAGTAGCCTGATGGGATACCAGCTCTGGATAGGCTTCACCCATTTCTTTTACCAGTGCTGCCACCAGCTTGTGGAAGAAAGCCCCTTTTGCACCCAGCTTATGACCGTGGCGCACGGCGCGGCGAATAATACGGCGCAACACGTAGCCGCGCCCTTCATTAGAAGGCATCACACCATCAGACACCAGAAACGCACAGGAACGGATATGATCGGCAATCACCCGCAGTGATTTGGATTGCGGATCTTCTGCCAGGGTGATTTCCTGAGCCGCCTTCAGCAGGCTGACAAACAAATCAATCTCGTAATTACTGTGTACGCCCTGCATTACCGCTGCAATCCGTTCCAACCCCATACCGGTATCTACCGATGGCTTTGGTAAGGGCACCAGCTCACCACTGGGCTGGCGGTCAAACTGCATGAACACCAGATTCCAGATTTCGATATAGCGATCACCATCTTCTTCCGGTGATCCTGGCGGCCCACCCCAAACACCTTCACCATGATCATAAAAAATCTCGGTACAGGGGCCGCAAGGGCCAGTGTCGCCCATTTGCCAGAAGTTGTCTTTTTCACCCAAACGGGAAAACCGCTCCGGATCAACGCCCACTTCTTTCAGCCAGATATCTTCAGCTTCCTGGTCTTCATGGAACACCGTCACCCACAGCTTTTCTTTGGGCAGTTTCATTACCTCGGTTAAAAACTCCCAGCCGAACCTGATCGCATCCCGTTTGAAATAATCACCAAAACTGAAGTTACCCAGCATCTCGAAAAAAGTGTGATGGCGGGCTGTGTAACCAACGTTTTCCAGGTCGTTATGTTTACCCCCCGCACGCACGCATCGCTGACTGCTGGTGGCTCGGGTGTAAGCTCGCTGCTCATTGCCAAGAAACACATCCTTAAACTGCACCATACCGGCATTGGTAAACAGCAGAGTGGGATCGTTAGCAGGAATCAAGGAACTGCTTTCAACAATAGTGTGTTCCTGGGATTGGAAATAGTCGAGAAACGCCTGGCGAATTTCAGAGGTTTTCATAGTTATCCTGAATGATTAAATCGATAGCAAATGCGAATGGGTGACGAGTTTACCACTATTTAACTAGAAGTGAGTACATTCCTTGTGCCCTTGCTCAATGGCATAGCAAATCTGTTCGCCAGTATACCCCCGATAGCTCATAAACCTTTGTCGTTTGGCCCTCTCCTTAGGCTCTTTCCCCAAGGGCTTGGAATATTTTTTTTGATAGGTTTGCAATGCCTGTTCGAACCAGTCGCCCTCGAATCCTTCAAATGCCTGCAACACCGCCTGGTTATCAAGGCGTTTTTGTTTCATCTCCTGACGAATCCGCAAAGGGCCATAGCCACGCAGCGATTTTGATCGCAACAGCATTTGTGCAAAACGATCATCAGATTGCAAATTGTTTTCCTGCAACCAGCACAGCACAGCATCAGCGTCTTCAGCACTGCCTTTGCGAGCCAGCTTCTGGCGCAGCTCATTAGCCCCGTATTCTCTGCGAGCAAGCAGTGTCATGGCATACTGCTTCAGCTCACTCTGTGTCAGATATGTCTTCGGAGGGTTTGCGCTCATGCTTGTAAGTATCAGGGTCAAGGTGATGACGTTTCAGAATTTTATAAAAGTCTGAACGATTACGTTGCGCTAATTTCGCTGCCAGACTCATATTGCCGTTGGTGGTTCGCAATAATTGTTCAACGTATTCTTTTTCAAATTGTCGCTTAGCCTGAGTTAACGGCAGGATGCTATCGCCCTGGTATCGCACAGCATCTTCAACTAACTGAGAAGAAACCACCGGCGAAGTGCTTAGTGCGACCACTTGCTCTATCACATTGGTGAGCTGCCTGACATTACCCGGCCAACTGTATTGCAGCATGACAGCCAGGGCATCTTTTGCCAGCCGTTTTTCCGGCTGGCCGGTTCTTTCGGCAATTACCTTTAAATAATGATTAATCAACAGCGGAATATCTTCCTGGCGCTCACTCAAACCGGGCAGGCTCAGATTAACAACATTCAGGCGGTAATAAAGATCTTCCCGGAAGCGCCCTTCTTCAACTTCCTGCAACAGATCTTTATGGGTAGCCGCCAGTACCCGAACATCAACCTCATGAAACTGGGTACTACCAACCGCACGAATCTGCCTTTCCTGCAATACCCTTAACAATTTCACCTGCAATGTCATGGGCATATCCCCCACCTCATCAAGGAACAGAGTGCCTCCTTCGGCCGCCATAAACAATCCCTGACTATCGGCGGTCGCGCCGGTAAAAGCGCCTTTCTTGTGGCCAAACAATTCTGACTCCAACAGGTCTTCAGGCATGGCGCCACAGTTAATCGGGATAAAAGGTTTATCGGCCCTTTGGCTGACACGGTGAATAGTTTGCGCCAGCAGCTCTTTACCCGTACCACTTTCACCGCTGATCAAAACACTGACATCGCTCTTTGCTACCAAACGGGCCTGATCAATCACCCGGTACATTTTAGGGCTGCGAGTGATAATGCTTTGATCAATTAAAGAATCTTTTGCGGGGGCCAAAGGCCTGTTTAGAGCAACCGCCTGTTGCAGGGTAGAAGCCAATTCGTCTTTATCAACTGGCTTGGTAAGAAAAGAAAACACGCCCTGCTGGGTGGCATATACAGCTTCCTGAATGGAGCCATGAGCGGTGAGAATAATCACCGGAATCGCAGGCCAGCGTTTTTGAATGATTTCAAACAATCCTAAACCACTCATACCCTCCATGCGTAAATCAGTCACCACCACCGCAGGCGTATTGGTTTCCAGGCTCTGTAATGCCAATTCGGCGCTGGCCACACTTTCCACATCATAGTTAAGCGCAGCCATTCGCATCGCCAGCAACTGTAACAAGCCAGGATCATCATCTACCAGCAGGATTTTCGGAGCCTGTGCCTCAGTCATGGTCGTGCACCTTTATGGCTGTGTTTCAACTTCAATTTCAGTAAGCTTTTCAATGGTGGTGTCCATTTTCTCTTTAAGATTCCCATAATTCTCTTTAAGATTCCCATAAAGATTTTCCAACCGCCCCAAGGCCTGCAAATGCCTTTCTAATAAATTGAAATACGCCAGATAACTGGCGGGCCATTCTCTGAACCCCCTTAGTCGCTTCAAAGATCTGGCCAGCACCGAGGGTGTAAAATCCGGCTCACAACTGGCCAGCAACAATGTATCAAACGCACTGGGCAGGCCACTACCGGATTGCAGTAACGAGATCTGCTTATTGCGCTGCGCTCTTGGTAACTGGCACAAGCGCTGCTCGTATAACAACACCACACCCATCGGCGGCAAAGGCCAGCCGTTGGGATCCTGCTGTTCAGCCAATAACAGGTGGGATGATGAACTCACCAGCTGATCCACCAATTCAATTTTCTCGGCTTCGGTATGGGGCTCAGTGAGACGTTTCTGCACTGGCCAGCTACCAATTACCTGAGGCGCGGGCAAATGCTTTATATCGCATCCCAATAACACGCCACAAAGCGCCAATATAAACAATCCTTTCAAGCATCAGCTCCCATGATTCAATTCCATTAAAGGAAAATGCACCGAAAAAACCGCACCATTTTCCAAATTTTCTTTACTGTTTATCACATCACTAATATTTTTTACTTCAATAGTGGCACCCATAAAATCAGCACATTCTTTTACCACTGCCAACCCTATACCACTTCCTTTTAAGGAGCCCTGGCGTTTCGCTCCACCCTGATAAAAAGGCTCAAAAATCCTTTCTTTTTCTTCCTCTTGAATGCCTGGCCCCTGGTCAATAACACGAATCCACCAGTCAGACTGCCCGCTGCCCCAGGTAACAGCCACCTTTTTACCGGAAGGTGTTAACTGCACTGCATTCGACACCAGATTACGCACAATCATTGCCAGCCGCATTTCATCAACTTTCAGTTCCACAGGCTCACCACTAAGGCTAAGCGCAACATTGCGAGTAAGTGCCAACCCCTGTAAATCCGCCAGTTTATCTTCCAGAAAACTTTTTAATTCTACCGTGTTTAGCGCCTGAAGATCGTCCTTAGCTGCTGAATTATAATCCAGAAACTGCTGAATCAGTGCCTGTAAACTATGCGCATTTTGTTGGGATATAGATAGCACTTTTTTCTGTGATTCGCTCAGCCGACCCGGCACCTCATCGACCAACAATGATCCGGCTTCCATGATAGCCGCCAACGGTGTTTTCAATTCATGGGTAATCTGCTGCAAAAACGCATGTTTTTGTGTTTCGATTGATCGCAGTTGCGCCTGCATCCACGACAGGTTCTGGCCGAGCAACACCATTTCGTTCGAGCCGGTAATATGAATATCGCTATGCCAGTCGCCTTTACCCATACGTTTAATGGCTTTCGATAACTGCACAATCGGGCGCAACACCATAACAGATACCAGCCACATTAATATCA